>CAYSLH010000021.1:0-12306 GCA_964431605.1 uncultured Myxococcales bacterium | reverse complement strand
GCGTTGGTGTCGCAATATACCCATGTTTGTCCAGAGTCGGCGCTGAACCTGTAAGCATAGTCATAAGGCGAACCGGAAGCCGGTGGAACGGTGAGTGTTGCCATGTACTCGTCGTTTCCTGGTTCGGTAGTATCGTCCCATGCTGGGTTGGCCACAGCGTCCAACCATGTCCATGATGCCGCATCCGGCGCCGTAGAGTCGGGACCGTAACCGAGTTGTGCGAGAACTTCCTGGTTGGGGTCGGTACCTGAGGTTTGATCCGTGAGGCCATCGATATGCAGGTGACCGAACACGAGTACTTCGCTGCCTTCCACGGAATCGATGGAATCAGGATAATGTAGCCTGCACCAGTCCACTGTCAAGACCAGGCACGCAGGATCCTGGGCACAATCATCGTCGTCGCAATCTGTGGCCCCGTCTTCGTCATCATCGACTCCTCCTGTGCAGCATGTCTCTGTACCGTGTGTACACAAGCCTCCTGAACACATGTCGTTTTGTGTGCATGGGTTGCCGTCATCACATGGGGCCTGGTTGTTGGTAAAACTGCAGCCGCTTTCGGCATCGCAGTTATCATCGGTACAGATATTTCCATCGTTACATGTAACAGCGTCTCCGGTACACATGCCCGCCTGGCATGAGTCGTTTACCGTACACATGCTGCCGTCGTCGCACTGGGTGTCATCCTGTTCATGTTCCATCTTGCAAAGACCGTCTTTTGGGTCACACACGTTATGTACACACTGTGTATCTCCGTTCGGATCGCAGTTTACCACAGTGGCTGGATCCACTACGCAGTTGTTGTCTTGGCATATTAGAGTGCCGTTGCACGCGTTATCATCCTCATACTCTGTGCAATCAGCTGTTGTCTGGCATTGACAATGGTTGGTGGTGCCATGGCAGGTTCCATTCAAACATGTGTCGTCATCCGTGCATGGATTGTCATCATCGCAAGCTAGTTGGTTGTCTGTGTAGACACACTGGCCGTCTTGTCCGCAACTGTCATCCGTGCATGGATTGTGATCGTCACAAAGCTTTGGTGTTCCGGAACACTGGCCACCAGAGCAAGTGTCTGCCGTGGTGCAAGGGTCGCCGTCGTCGCAAGATAGGGAGTTGTTCGAGTGTTGGCAACCAGTTGCTCCTTCACACCAGTCGTCTGTACATGGATTTTGATCGTCACACGATATGGTGCTTCCGTGACAGGTACCACCAAGACATGTGTCATTTTCAGTGCACGGGTCGTTGTCGTCGCATACAAGGGAGTTGTTTATGTTGGAGCAGGTGGAGTTTTCGCATTTATCCGTGGTACATGGATTTTGGTCATCACACTGCTCGTCCGAATCACAAGTCGGCTTTGCCCTGCAACCCTGAGCTGCGTCGCATACCTGTCCGCTGTCACATAGGGCATCATTGGGCGTGTTCGTGCATTTGTGCGTTACCATATTACACACATCCACGGTGCAGGCCACCGAATCGAAGCACTGGGTGTCTGAATCGCAATCCGGTTGCTCTTTGCATCCTAGTTGCATATCACAATGCTGGCCCTCGGGGCATAATGAGTCGTCAGGAGTGTGGGTGCATTCACCTACGGATGCGTCACAGATGTCCACCGTGCATGGGATTTGATCGTCGCAGTCCGGACAAGCAGAACCTCCGTCGGAACACGAGACCATGAAAAGGACGTATGAAAAAGCCAGCACTGACAGGCAAGGAAAAGATTTATAAGAATGATTCATGGCAGGGACTCCGCTGTTCATTATTGTCATTGGACGAATGCTAAGCTTTTTGCCCAGGTCCGGTCAACTCTCAGTTTGCCCTAGTATTCTACCTCCGTCCCTATGGTGAATGGTTCAAAAAGTTGACAGGCAGCGTATGGTATTGTATTGCATTCAGAAGCATTGACCTTTATCGTAGCGCCCAAGCATTTGGAGGTGGTTTTGCTTGAGACCATAAAAGATGAACGAATGTACAAGGCTGGCCTGTTGCGCATAGTCATGAAGATGAAGACGGACAAGAAGGCTTTTGAAGAATGCGTACAAGCCGTAACAAACGAACTTCGCCTGGATCCCGAAGATTTCAGACGATACGTAAACACCCATATGGGCGAGGTCGTGGCGAGCGTAAAATCCAAAGGCGGTAGGGTCTACTGGGAGATTTGATCTTTGTCTTTCCACTCTCATTTTTTCCTATAGAATATTTCACCCTTTGAAAACGAAATGAATCTTGATCCCCGCCTACCTCAGGTGCGAGGATGAAGACTATCGAGTGCCAACAGGAGGAGTCATGCTTGGGCTCAAAAACCTGGCAGGACTAGTGGTTGTTTTTCTTTTGTTACCTTTTAGAGTTCATGCCGCAATTTACGAAGTGGGTCCTGACCAACAGTATTCTGCGGTTGGTGATGTTCCGTGGGAATCGCTGGAGCCTGGGGACCAGGTTAGGATCCACTGGAGGGCAGAGCCTTATAAGGAAAAATTTGTCATTTGTCGGCAGGGAACCGAGCAGGCGCCCATCGTGGTGATGGGAGTGGCTGGGCCGCAGGGGCAAAAACCGGTTCTTGACGCTCGTGATGCCACCACGAGATCGGAGTTGAATTTTTGGAACGAGTCCCGTGGCTTGGTCAAAATTGGTGGAGCCAACTCGCCACCTGATACCATGCCCCAGTGGATTGTGCTCCAGGACCTGGTGCTGCGTTCGGCACGGGAGCCCTTTTCTTTTACCGGGCGGGACGGATTGACTGACTATGCTGAAAACGCCGCTGCCGTCTATATTGAAAAGGGCCATCATATCATTTTGCGGGGTTTGGAGATTACCGATTCCGGCAATGGGTTGTTTACCGGTCACCAGACAGAGGATCTTTTGGTGGAGGGTTGTTACATACACTCCAACGGAGTAGAGGGTAGCATTTACGAACACAACAATTACAGTTCCGGCATAGGCGTGGTCTTTCAGTTCAACCATTTTGGTCCTCTCAGAGACAATTGCCCTGGTAACAACCTCAAAGATCGTTCGGCTGGGTTGGTGGTGAGGTATAATTGGATCGAATCAGGAAACAGGCAGCTTGATCTGGTGGACGCAGAAGATAGCCACGACCTGGTGGAAAGTCCCTTGTATCACCAGACCTATGTTTACGGAAATATCCTTGTGGAGCCGGACGGAGCTGGAAATTCGCAAATCGTTCATTATGGCGGAGACTCTGGAACAGTTGATGACTACAGAAAAGGAACTCTCTATTTTCATTTTAACACGGTGATATCCACCCGAAGCGGCAACACCACCTTGTTCAGGTTATCTACGAACGATGAATCTGCCGACTGTCGCAACAATATAATTTTTGCTACGGCGGGTGGCAACAGGCTTGCCATGTTGGATGAATCCGGTCAGTTGAAACTTCGTTCCAATTGGATAAGCGCCGGCTGGGTGGATGGTCACTCGGGAATCGACGGCTCCATAGATGATGATGGTTCCAACATCACAGGTGATTCACCAGGCTTTAGGGATTTTTCCTCCGGAGACTATTCCCTTGATGCTGATTCTGTTTGTATCGATCGGGCTGGTGGTTTGGATGCCGCGATTTCGGATCAATATTCTCCGACGATGCAATATGTGCCCCACCTCGGATCCATTGAAAGGTTTGCCCAAGGAGGTGTTTTGGACCTTGGAGCCTTCGAGTTCTGTCCGGATGGCCAGTGCCAGGTGCCGGACGGTGGTATCGATGATGCTGGTACCGACGATGCAGGTATCGAGGATGCAGGTACCGAGGACGCAGGTACCGATGATGCTGATGATGCTGGTGCAGACCTTCAGGATTCTGGCACGGATTCTGGAAGTGATCCCGGCGGTGAGACTGGTATGGATGGTACGGACATGGGGGACGAGCTTGGTTCAGATGCTGGAACAGATGCTGGTTCGACTACGGACTCGGGGCTGAATGGCAGGGTACAAGGTTCGTGTGGATGTGGGCAGGGCGCGGCTAATGATGAAGCTGGCATAATTGTCTTTTTGATTCTAGTATGGGCAATCACAAAAAAACGCAGATTAGCTTGACTGGTAAAACCTATGCTGTCTTGAAAAAGGAGGGTTCGAGGTGAAACAGGTACTTACCGTTGTATTCGTCCTCGTACTGACAGTGCCGACACGGGCACAGGATGTAACGAAACAAGCCGATTACGTATTTTCCATCAACAATTCGTTCGGTATAGCTGGTATCGATAATTTTTCGAAGTTGTCGGGAATGTTGTGGAACCTGGAGGTGGATATCAGGTTGCATAATCCGCACCTGATCCTCTCGCCATATGTGATGATATCAAAGACCAAGACCTATGCCGGTGTCTCTGACATGCAGGATGTGCTCATCGAAAATAATCTGAACTACGGATGCACCGGATTCAATCTCAAGTACAGTCCCTTCGGACCGGGATTGTTCGAACTGTTGGTCATAGCTGGTGTATCCGGACACTTTTTCGGCTCAGACGGAGCTGTCGGACCAACCCTTGGGGTTGGCGCGTATATCAGCCCGCTTCCGCAGATGGCCATAGTGCTGAATGCCAACTACACTCTGACCTTTGGTGGCGAGACTCACATGTTGGGTGTGGGTGGCGCCATTTTCACCGGTGGCCTGGCATTCAGGCTTTGATGAAACACCGATGACAACACGAATAACAAGTTGGAGGCTGATATGAAAAGTTCCATGACGTCTTTTACATATGCATTGATTGTCGTGGCTGTTGCAGGCTTTTGTTCTAGTGCTGAGGCCCAGCAGACAGATGGCAAGACGGGAAAAACCACGGTAAAGACCACGGTAAAGACAGAGCAGGGAGACAAGGCTTCCGTTGACTCTAAGGGTAAAAAAGCTGAGGCAAAGGAAGAAAAGCCTTTTGAGACGTGGGGCTCCGAGGCTAATCCCGACTCAGGAGGTGAAACAAAGCCAGAAACAAAGCCAAAGCTAAAGACAAAACCAACGGTAACACCCGAAGCAAAGCAAGCAGAGACAAAGCAAGCAGAGACAAAACCAGAGAACCCTTCTTCCAAACCCGGCTCAGTGCCTCCACCTCCTCCCAGAGCCATGGCGCCCCATCCCATGGATGCTCACGAACACGAGATGAACAGGTCCATGCCCAAGCCACCTCCACCCGTCAGGGCAGAGCCGAAAGCCATCACTGGATATGACAAATCCCAGGACGTACCTGAAGCTTCACCAAAAAGGTTCAAAAGATACGATATTGGAGTAGCGACAGGGTTTGGTGCCGGGGCAACGGATTTGTTTTCCAGGTCCACGAGCGTCATTTGGAAGGTGTCCGGTGAGTTCTTTTTCGATCACGTGGGCATCAGTCCATTCATTCTGGCCGACAAGGGCCGTGAATTGGGAGGCGGTGGTCTGACCTTTTTTGTGTCTTTCGGGGTCCAGTTGAAGTACCGCTTTTTCACGGACAAGGTCTTTCAACCTTACGTATCAGGAGGTGCGGCAGTGGCCATCAATAGTGGTAAGCTCTACGAGGATTCCACTGCTGGTCCTGTTGCCGGACTGGGCGCTCTGATAAAGCTCAATGATATTTTTTATCTGCATTTCGACTCGTTTGTTCTGTTTCCTCTGGATAGTAAAACTTCTGATGAGTCTAAACAGTACATTGAACTAGGTGATCTTTTGTTCGTGGCTACTCTGGGGGCCGCTGTTCTCTTTTAGGGCCTTCTGACGAGGTTTGTTTCTCGGAATTGGAGCAAGTGACTGGATGGAGACTATGAGGCGCAAAAAACTTCCACAATGGACGGCGTTGCAAGAGCATTTCGATACGATAAAGAATATGCATTTGAGGGAGCTTTTCCATAGTGAGCCGGAAAGGGCCCACGAGTTTCGCATAGAGGCTGCGGGCTGGGTCCTTGATTACTCGAAAAACCTTGTGATCAGCGAGACAATGGAGATGCTCAGGCAATTGGCTAGGGTGTGTGGGGTGGAACAGCTCAGGGATGCCAT
This sequence comes from uncultured Myxococcales bacterium, assembly GCA_964431605.1. Taxonomy (GTDB): domain Bacteria; phylum Myxococcota; class B64-G9; order B64-G9; family B64-G9; genus JALVPF01. The sequence continues at coordinate 6,341 of CAYSLH010000021.1, read as the reverse complement.
GTTCGCAGGTGAGCACATCAATGGCACCGAGGACAGAGCCGTGCTTCACATAGCTTTGCGAAATACTTCTGATAACCCCATATACACCGATGGCAAGGATGTCATGCCTGGCGTTCGTGCTGTGCTACATCAGATGGCAGAGTTTTCCAGGAAGCTGAGGAGCGGAAAGTGGTTGGGTCATACGAACAAGCCCATAAAAAACATCATCAACATCGGTATAGGTGGTTCGGATCTGGGGCCGGCCATGGCCACCACGGCCCTGGAATCTTATGCTCAAAGAGACCTGTGTGTCAGGTTCGTGTCCAATGTGGACGCCACTGCATTGGTGGAGAATATCAGGGACCTTGATCCGGGACAGACTTTGTTCGTGATCGCCTCCAAAACCTTCACGACCCAGGAGACCCTTACCAACGCTCGTTCTGCCAGGCAGTGGTTGCTTGATTCTCTGAAAGACGAGGCTGCGGTTGCAAAGCATTTCGTCGCCCTGTCCACTGCTTCAGAGCGGGTAGCCGAGTTCGGAATAGACGCTGAAAACAACATGTTCCGTTTCTGGGACTGGGTGGGAGGCCGCTATTCACTTTGTTCGGCCATTGGCCTGCCCTTGATGATATCCATTGGTCCGGAGAGGTTTTTCGAGATGCTCGATGGTTTTCATGCCATGGACGAGCACTTTCGAACTGCTCCCATGGAGAAAAATCTTCCCATGACATTGGCTCTGTTGGGGATATGGTACATAAATTTTTTCGGTGCAGAGACCCATGCTGTTTTGCCATACGATCAATACCTGCAGCGACTCCCCGCGTATTTGCAGCAGGCTGACATGGAGTCCAATGGAAAGAGCGTGGATAAATCAGGCAGCAAGGTAAACTACAATACCGGTCCTGTAATTTGGGGTGAGCCTGGAACCAATGGCCAGCATGCTTTTTACCAGTTGATACACCAGGGGACCAGGTTGATTCCGGCGGATTTCATAGGGTTTGCAAAACCCCGAAATTCCCTGGGAGATCATCACCAAAAACTCATGGCAAACATGATAGCCCAGGCAGAAGCCCTGGCATTCGGTAAGACGCCTGATGAAGTTCTGGAAGATGGAGTGCCTGAGGAAGATGTTCCCTTCAGAACGTTCGATGGCAACAGACCCACCAATACTCTCATTTCAAGGGAGCTTACGCCTTACTCCCTCGGTGCGTTGATCGCCGCCTATGAACACAAGATCTTTTGCCAGGGCGCAATTTGGGATATCTACAGTTTCGACCAGTGGGGCGTGCAGTTGGGAAAGGTTCTCGCCGGTAGGGTGTTGCAAGAGCTAACCACACAGACTGCGCCCGAGCTTGCCCATGATGCGTCCACCAATTGGTTGATCAGGTGGTTTAGGGAAAACAGGTGATCTGTGTTCAAGGTGAAGGGCACGAGCCATCCTGAAGGCAGGGGTTGTCTATGATGGTCTTACCTCCGGATGCGAAGTAATAGCCCACCAGATTGGCAAAATAGGAAAACACGTCAAAATCCGATTCCAATCCAGTTGGAAACACTCCGTGTTGTCCTCCCGGTCTCATGTAAGCGAACCTGATACCAGATTGGCCAGTGGGCGTGTCTACCTTGCTTCTTAGCTCATCGCCGGCAGCTGGTTCCGGTGCACCGAAACCATCGGTGCTGTCATCAAGGTTGTCTGGGTCGAAAACAGCATCAGGGGGCGGAAATCTGCCTATGTGAGCAAGGCCTTCGTAGACATGATTAGCGATCAACCAATCATTGGGAGTCATGTCATATCTTTGGTCCAACTCCAGGTAAGGTATGACGCCTGCCGAGCGTCCAATGGTGGCCTGTGTCTGGATAGGCACCGATTGATCTCCCAGGGTCGAAATTTCCAGAATGTTGGTTACAGTGGGGCCTTCCGGCTGGATGTCCAGGGGATCGAGAAAGTAATGAGGCGCGTAGTTTGCAGGGTCTGCTGGTTCCAGCACCATCTGGAACAGGCCCACCATGCGACGCAAGTCGGGGCTACACCGGGCAAGCCCGAATCCCTCCACCGGCATGGTCAGAGCATCACCTGCCTTGAAGGTGGGAGTATCGTTTTTTAAGAAAAAAACATCCGAGTCGTACTTTGTAATCTCCTTTATGAGTTCACCTTCCGGGTTGTAAAACGCAACTGAAAACAAGTCGCCAATGTCCGATTTTACGGATATCCTGAAGGTCATGTCTTGCTGAACATGAGCCGTGTATTGCGCATCCTTGGTCTCGTTCGTGACCACCACCAGGTCGCCAGGTCGAAGATTGTCCACTGTGTCCAAGTCCAGTTCTCTGCTTTGGGTACCAAGCAAGGCCTGGACGAATACCCGAGTGCCGTTCTCGCCAGGCTCGCCTACAACCAATGGTCCCATGACCCTTAGCATCACAGCGGTGCGAACATTGCCCAGCATGGTCCTTATGCCCACGTCAGACATGCCGCCGCCACCGGCCGTGGGAGCCGTAGCTATAATAGCCGGCTCCAGCGGACCCAGCAGCGCTGAGTGTATTCCTCCTCCGCTTTGTCCCCATGCGTAGTAAGGCACGTCCGGTCCGCCCAAATCCACAACTCCGTCACCATCGAAATCTCCTGCAAGGTCTGGCTCACCGTCATGATTTTGATCCAGGTCCCACTTATGCTGTCCATCGAAGGAGCGCAAGACCCTCACTAGTTGGAGATGGTCAGAGATGCTTTGACGCACCACGTCCCTGGTATGAAAAGCGTATGCTGTCCAGTAATCAGCTCCCGAGTCATTGGATCCGTCTCCGTCCACATCCCTCGCTCTTGCTTTGAGCAATTGTTCTGCGAACTTTTTGAAACCAAAAGATGCGCCCGTGGTGATAATTATATCGCCAAGGTCATCGTCCACCGGCAAGCCGTGTCCCCACGCGTCTATGCCAACTGTGGCTATGCCGTGTTTTGCCATGTAACCTGCAAACCCCATGGCCTCTGCTCGCATGGAACTGTAAGAATGGCAGTAGATGACGACAGGGAATGGAGGATGATGAAGGGTCGTGGTCTTTGGTATGGCCGCCACGAACCGAATCGTGGTAGGTGTCTGAGATGCTTGTCCGTTTTGCAGGTCCAGGGAGAAGTTCTCACTGTGCATTCTCATGGGGTCCAGGCCGTCTTGCGAAGTGCGGAGAAAGTCTGCGCTGGTAAACGAGCCTTGGGCGAAGTATGCCACGTTGTCGAAGCTGCCTACAATGGGCTCGGCCATTTTCATGTTGTCACCGAGCAGGGCCGGTCCGACCATTTCGAACACGTTCATCAGTAGTTGGGTCTCTAAGATATAAGGGTTTTGGTCCGAATCATGGTCTTTGGCCTTGAGCGCCTTGACCAGCGGAGGGTATTGTTCGGCCAGCCAAGCAAGGGGGCCTGTGCCGTTGTAGCCTTCCCTTATGGCCACCAGGTCTGCTGTAATAGTCTGGGTCGTAAAAGACCAGGCGAAGGCGATATGCTTTATATCCATGTCTATTCCAGCGGTTTTCCATGTCGAAAAAATATCACCAAGTGCATCGAGCGCGTGGGTTTGGTCCAGGTGGTTGACCCACATAAAGGGCGAACGCACTGGCTCGCCGTCTAAATCTGTGAGCCTATCCGTAAGAACCACTGCGTATGTGGTCTGTTGCCTCAATGGGACAACCGGCCTGAGGATGAGGGTGTTGGTCTCTGACTCGTAAAAAGTCATGAGGCCGTCCATCGGGTTTGTCTCAGGGGGCCATACGTTGGGATGGTCCAGGACCCCATCGTCATCCGTGTCCTCTCCCTGGTCCATGCGTCCGTTGTGGTTCAGGTCTTCTTCGATGGTATCGAACAGAACGTTGTTTGCACGACCCCTCGGGTCTGCGGAGAAATATTTATTTGTGCTCTGCAATGTGATGGGGAAGTTTCCACGACCCATGTCCAACAGCATTGGCTGGCCGTAAGTTGGACTGGAGGGTGTTATGTCCACTAGATAAACTGCATCGTCTGAAAAGTCGATATTCTCCTGGTGCCTGGTGACTATGTTTTTTATGTCCAGGGGCGCGTCGAACCTGACGGTTATGGGTTGCATGGTGCCGAATCCGTCGAGCTGATCGATTTTCATCCTGGTGTCTTGTTCCAGCCAGGTGGGAGCTATCTGGGATGCGTTGATGCGAAGACCAGTGGGAGACGATGAGTCGGCTCTGGTGGCCACATCGTTTGGAAAAGGAATCTCCGGAAGCGGCTTGGCTTCAAGGTCGAACAACACCTTGGGTCCATTTCCCTCGGGGCTCAGGCGTAGACCGTCTTCTGGGTCGAAGTCGCATCCTGTGCCGATCCAATTGCAAAGCGCCACGACAATGAGTAGTCTGAAGTGTGTTTTCATAGAAGGTATGGTAGCACATTTGAAGTCATGAATCACGTCATTGGCAAGCTAGATAATGTTCTGCGACCAAAGCTCCTGAAGGAAATCCCTGTAGGGTAGGATTTCGATGTCATGGACTTTTCTTCTTTGCGGCTCTCTGCAAACAACTATTTTTCTGCGAATGTCATAATCGTCTTGTTCTGTGATGGCCATCAAACCTTTTAGGTGTCGGTCATGGACAATCCGGGCGGCCTTGACTTCGATTGCTACGCTGGTCCCTAAAATAAAGTCTACTTCAGCGCCGTTGGTATCACGCCAAAATTGTATAGGATGTTTTCTCGCAAAATAGTTATGATAAGCAAAAAGTTCCTGCCATATAAAGTGTTCGAAAGCTTTTCCATAGGAGGGAGTTTCTTCTGGTACGGTGAACTCGCCGGTCAAGGCGTGTACAACTCCTATATCGAAAAAATAGAATTTGCCACGGGAGATGGCTTTGCGTTTTCCGGTAGTGGCAAGAGGGCTGAGCATGGTTCCGACAAGAGTATCCTCTAGCACCGAGTAATACTGTCGTATGGTCCGTGCGGAAACTTGTGCATCACGTCCAACCGCTTCAAAGTTGATAATTTCGCTGCTGTATAGTGCCGCGCGAGCAAGAAAACGGGAAAAACTTTCGATGTTACGGCTCAACGCTTCAGCCTGTATTTCCTCTCTTAGATAGGTGCCTGCATAATTGACCAAGTCTTCTTCTGGTTCGTCGGATGAATAAATCGGCGGAAGAGTACCAAAGCTCAGCGCTCGCGATAAATCGAAGTTTTCTATTTCGGGATAAACAAAAGGAAACAAGCGCCGTGTCCTGGCTCTGCCGGCCATCAGGGATGTGTGTGTTCGCTTAAGCTTTCGTGCACTGGAGCCAGTCATCAAGAAACGTATACCAAACTCTTCGATCATTACATGTACTTCATCCATCAAGCTTGGTAACTTTTGAATCTCATCTATGATTACCAAATGATCGTCGTTTTCAAGGGACTCTCGTATGAGAGAAGGTCGCTGTGAGAGACGCAAGAAGACATCTGATTTCAAAAGATCGTAGATTTTACATTTGGGGACCTGATTTCGAATGAAAGAACTTTTTCCCGTTCGCCTTGGTCCAAGCAACAGAATGCTGTTTTTCTTCAATTCGTTCTCTATGGGGATGATACGCTTGACATACATAAACAAGACGTTACCAGATTAGGCAAAAACCCGCAACTATGTTGCGTTTTTTTGCCCTTTTCCCGCAACTATCATGAGAAATCTGGGGTCGGGTCAGGTCACTTGACACTTATGCAGTTTGGGAGTCGGTCAGCAAACCATAGCAAGGTTTCCATTGGTTCGTGAACTCAGAAAATGCTTTTTGTTGACTATGGCGGTATCGGTCAACAAGACGTATAATAGGTATTGTCCAGGAGAGTCAATGGGAGTGAATCGGGTTACGATTTTGTTATTGGTCTCTGGTCTCGCCTCTTTTGTTTACGGCCTGACTGGCTGTGAACCACGCTCCGGTCTGGAACTGGGCATACACCATTTTCCCATCATAAACGGTTCTCCTGATTACGATCACGATGGAGTCGTGGCTATCACTTTTGGTGACTATCTTTGTTCAGGGACCCTGATCGCACCACGAGTAGTACTCACAGCAGCTCATTGCGCTTATGGCTACCAGGCGTCGGATTTCACCGTGTTTTTCGGTACCAACGTCAACACGGCCACCTCCAGGAGGGTCTCTGAGGTAAGGGTCCATCCCCAATACGACAGCTACAACATTGTAAACGATCTGGCCATGTTACGTCTGTCTTCGGATCCACCTTCCGGTGTTACTCCCATCTCTTTCTTGCCCCATTCTTTAGGTATAGATAATTCCGATATCAACAAGAACCTTGAATACGTCGGGTTTGGACAAACGGAGACCGGCTCCGTGGGTGTTAGGCTCACCATCGATCATTCTTTGGATTGGGTATGTACCAC
>CAYSLH010000020.1:4800-33696 GCA_964431605.1 uncultured Myxococcales bacterium | reverse complement strand
AACAAATGAAAACATCTTTTTTCCCCATATTAATACTGGTACTGATTTTTGCAGTACCATCAACAATGGCGGCGCAAAAGGGCCATTGTCCCGGCCCTGCCCTATCCATCCCCAGGGGTCTTTATGTTCGCGCAAACGTGGGTCCATCATTCTGGTTGGGAGATGTGGGCAAATACGCCAGACCTGGACTCGGGCTCAGTTTCGGGCTGGCATATGAGTGGTTTTCATTCCTGGCAACGGAACTTACGTACAACGTGGGCCTTCACGACACCGACCAACAAGCTCCGCCGGCTCCCGGCTCCTTTACCACTCATGGTTTCTATGGCGGGATTCGCCTTAACCTGCCCATTGCACAATTTGATCTCTTTGGCCGCGGTGGCATCGGTGCACAGTGGAGCACACCGGATATACTGGTGCGTGTCAATGGGTTCGATAAGGATACCCATTTGGCTTGGCTCGCAGGACTTGGATTCATCTGGCATACACCACGTAGACATTTCTGGCTCGGCCTGGAGGCCCAAACCTTGGGAGCCGTGGATTTTCCGGGCATACTACTGGATGCCTCTGTGGTAGTGGGCTGCAACCTGTAGTAAGGTGGTAGATTCTCTTAGCTTGAACCCATTTACTACTCAGTTCCAAGCTGCTTGAATGCGTCTCTTCCCGCGAACCTGGCTGATTTGCCAAGCCACTCCTCGATACGAAGCAACTGATTGTATTTGGCGATACGCTCCGAACGGGAACAAGATCCAGTTTTGATCTGTCCAGCACCAGTGGCAACAGTCAAATCTGCAATGGTCGTGTCTTCAGTCTCACCCGACCTGTGGGATACGACGCAGGTCATGCCTGCACGATGTGCCGTATCCATACATTCGAGAGTCTCGGTCAAGGTTCCAATCTGGTTGACCTTGATGAGGATGGAGTTTGCAGCGCCCTGCTCTATACCAGTCAATAATCTGCCGGTGTTTGTTACGAACAAATCGTCACCCACGATTTGAATCTTCTTACCAAGCTTCTGGTTCATCTCCACCCAGCCGGACCAGTCGTTTTCATCCAAACCGTCCTCGATGGATACGATGGGATAACGCTCTACCAAGTCAGCCCAGTATCCTATCATTTCCGAGGACGAAAGCTCCTTGCCGTCTCCCTTTAAAATATACTTTTCCTTGTCCTTGTCATAAAACTCGCTGGCAGCAGGATCCATGGCAAGCATCAAATCCTTGCCAGGTGTATAACCAGACTTACCTATGGCCTCCATGATCAACTTCAGAGCTTCCTCATTGGAATCCAGCGAAGGAGCAAAACCACCTTCATCACCAACCCCAGCCCCCTTTCCCATGGAGGTAAGAACCTTCTTCAGATGGTGGAAAATCTCTGAGCCCATGCGAAGAGCTTCGGAAAAGCAAGACGCGCCCAAAGGCACCAGCAAAAATTCCTGGATGTCCACGTTGTTTACCGCATGTTTGCCTCCATTGAGGATATTCATCTGGGGCACTGGGAGCTTGTTAGCATATACGCCACCGATGTATCTATACAGGGGCATCTCCAGAGACATGGCTGCCGCACGGGCAGTTGCGATGGAAACTCCCAATATAGCGTTGGCGCCCAGGTTGGCCTTGTTTTCCGTCCCATCCAGCTCACAAAGAAGCTTGTCCAAGGCCACCTGCTCAGTAGCGTCTAACCCGATGACTTCTGGTGCAATCACTTCATTGATGTTCTTCACCGCCTTTTGAACACCTTTTCCCAAAAACCTTGACTCATCTCCATCGCGCAGTTCAATGGCTTCATGCTCACCTGTGCTTGCACCGCTTGGCACACAAAACCTACCATATCCCCCGTCAGCCAAGCCGACCTCGGCTTCTACTGTTGGGTTTCCCCTGGAGTCCAAAATCTGTCTTGCCCGCACTTCGATAATTTCAGTCATTTTCAACCTCCCAAATTGCTTTTCAATACTTCGGATGAACAAAGGACTATCACAGCCTCAGAACAAAGGCCAATGGTAAAATATTCAGAAATAAAAAGTAAAAAGAGAAGAATTGAATGGGTCAAAAACCAAGAACTAGTTTGTGAAATCTATTATCACGACTCCACGTTCCTCTTCGTCTTCATCTTCTGATTCTTCATCGTCTTCTACGTCTTCAGGTATGTTTTGGTCACTGGGTATTTCGAGTACAGGCCTTCTGCGCTGCCGGTTTCTTTGCTCTCTGCGTCTGAGTTCCTCTATGATGAATGCATCCAACATGATTCCACCACCTTACCTATAACTTACCAACAATCTTATTGAAAGCAAGAACCATACCTGATTTTTTTCCAAGAGATGTCGTTAAAATATAAATCTTTACTTTATTTTCAAATAGTTATGAATTTCTTAGTAACCAAAAAAAACGAACCACGAATAAAATTGACAACAAATGTCCAAAACTACGCAAATAATTCATAATGCATGAATTAGGTTTCGCATGAAAGACCCATAGACACAAAGTAGGTCATGATAGTGACTGAGTCAGGAAATCCAGGTGTTCAGGACTTGTGGGACAGACATATGACAGCGAGCACTCTCGCCTCTTTCTCTCCCCTGTGTACGACCCTGTGAGGGACGGTCGCGTCATAATATATGGAATCACCTGGCTGCAACAAAAACTGTTCTTCGCCAAGGGAGACCTCTATTTGTCCATGGAGTACAAACATGAACTCCTCGCCTGAGTGTGTGGCCAACTCTTCCAATTCAGTAGGCATGGCATCGGGATCTGACGGTGGTTTTATGGTTATCAGAAAAGGTTCCATGGAACGATTACGCTTTTCACTCCCCAACGAATGATAAATATAACCGAAATCAGCTCCGCTCTTTGAAGCGAACCTTGTGGTCGCTTTGTTTTCATCCGCCCTGAAAAGACAATAAAATTTTCTCGGTCCCTCGTTGAAAAAGTGCCCCATGCGCACTCCGAGTCCATCGCAAACTTTTACCAAAACACCCAACGTAGGCGATATGAGATCGTCTTCGATTCTCTTCAGTTCTCCTTCATCGATTCCGATCCTTTCTGCGAGCTGTTGCTGGGTCAAATTAGCCCCCTCCCGCAGACGCTTTATTTTCTCGCCAACTGCAAGACTGGTATCCTGAGTGAATTCTTCCATTTCCCCCTCCTGTTCACATGAAAAACTCCAGGTTTTTCAAACGGACTCTGCTCTTTTCTTGAACGCTTCCAAAAGCTTTGGAAGTTCGAGCTCTATTCCCTTGGCCACCAAGGCCTTGGGTACCATCCAGCCAAAGCTGGCTTCCAGGCTATATGTGGCTTTCGTGCGCCCTTTATCGAGTTGCTCCAACTTCCACGAGCCTTTGTTGTCCTTGGTCAGTTTTCCTTTGATAAAAGTCCAGGTAATCGAATTGGGTCGCTGGAGTTTGTATTTCAGGGTATATCTATCTGAAAACCCCATCTTCTTCACAACTGATTCAACCTCCATAGTATCGTCTGTCTTGCTAAGAACCTTTGACTCCTGCAAACCAAGGTCTGAAAGGAAACTCGAGTAGCTGTCAAAATCAATGATCACATCAAAAAGTTTTTCTGGTGGAACATCCACCTCGATACTCAAAGTGGCCTGAGGCATTTTCAGTCTCCCGTCTAAATTGGAAAAAAATACGTCCTAATAAAATTAGTAAATTTGAAAATATTCTACTACTGGGGGAAAAGTATTTCAATCGTGGAACGGATTCATCCATCACAAACATGCTTGATGAGCTGCAAACAATTTATTTGAGCAAACATAGGGATTTCTATTTTTCAAATCCTTGATCTTTCCACTCGTTGTCGTGAATAATCACATATCACTTTTCCAGGAGAGATACATGGCCGCATGTCCCCATTGTCACATGCAGTTGTATGGACAACCAAGCGTATGTCCTCACTGTGGGGCAAATACATCGATTTTTCCCAACTCAGGCGTCAACGAACCACTCGTCTCATCCAGACCCAAATACGGTTTTCAGCGCTGGTCCTTCCCAGTTGTCAAACTGACTTTCGTCCTCTGGGCGCTGGGAATGGCTGTTTGGTGGTTCTTGCCGACACCGTTTCCCAAACTCGACCTGAGACCATCATCCGCCAATGCCACTGGGTATGACCCGTGCAAGGGCAAGGACTACTGTGTGATAGTTTTCATGGCTCCATGGTGTTCAGCATGCAAAGCCACCATGCCCATCGTGAAATCCATGATGAGACAGTACTCATCTTCAACCACTATCGGCATAAAGCCGGTCATAGGCAGAGGCAGGACCACCGAGTCCATGGAAAAAATGGCCGCAAAGATCGGAACCGGAACGTTCATTGATCCGGCTGGCCAGGTAATGCAAACGGCCAGCAAAAACACTGTACCACACTGGTTCGTCATCGATTCTGATGGGACATTGAAAAAAGAAATGGATGGTGTGATCCCCTTCAAACAAGCCATGATAAGTCAGCTTGGGCTGGATGAGCTTGATGACGACTGAAAGTCTGGAGGATCCGACCACATGATCAGTTTGCTAAAATGTACCCCTGGTATTCTAAGCTTGCTTCTTTTATTTTCATCACCAGTTATAGAGGCTGCGAGCCATAATGTGATAGCTCCTCTTTCACAGGACGGCTACCTGTGGTCTCCACCCTTGTCACCAAACCCTGAATCCCGAGTCTCATTCGCCTTGGACTTCAATCATCACTCATACGATATGGATTTGATTCTATTGACAGATGAAATCACATTTTCCTCGGTACAATTCAAGGTCTCTGCCGAATACTCTTTTTTTGATGCCCTGACTATTGGTCTGGACCTTCCATTTCTCATGGTTTACGACATATCGTCAGAACATGACATCTTGGATGATACCGGAGCCGATATCGGAAACCTCCGCATCCACGCCCGATACACATTCGAGTTGGAACAGTTGGGGTTGGTGATAACTCCTTCGTTCAGGATCTGGCTTCCAACCAACACATTCCTTCAGGTGGACTTGGACAACAGTTCAAAAGATCTCGACATCATAAATTCCATGGCAGTGTTCGAACCAATGGTGGCGATTGGTTGGAGCGTAAAATGGTTTTCGGTATTATTGAATACTGGTCCGAAGTTTGTGGCGTTGGATGACGCAGACGATTATTCGGCATGGGGATTCGATTTGACCATAGGCTCGGCCCCGTTCCCGAGCTTGGCCGGCTTAGAGTTTATGGTGGAACTCAATTCCATGGTGGAAATGGACGACGACATGCCACAAGAAGGGGATCAGGACGATATTGCCTTTCCATTATCACTTTCGTTTGGAGCGAGATTTCACACAGATTCGTTCGAGGCGGAATTGGGATTCAGGTTAGGCTTACACGATGCAATATTGTATTTCGGAGATTTCAATGTGGGACTGAATGCAGCATACTTGTTTTGACATACCCAGGTGGTTGTGGCTTTCCAAATGCATAGATATAACCATCCCTGGCCCCTACAATTATCTTCCCTTTCCAAACGGCAGGAGTGGACTCGATACAGGCACCGGTTGGAATGTGCGCGGACCATCGATACTCCGGCTCCCTGGGATTTTTCACGTCATAAGCGCGGATCTCTCCCTTGCAAGTTGCCACCATCAGCATGTCATCCACGATCACGGGAGAACTCCAGGCATGGGGCCCCAGGTTATCCGTAAACGTTACTTCGCCCGTTGTGCTGTCCACCGCGAGCAATTGACCTGGGTTGGTGGCCACGTACAGCACCCCCTTTCCAAGAGCTGGAGTTGCCCAGATTCCCCCCTTGTAGTCCGAAAACGATGGTGGAATTGAAAGGTGCCAGACTAAGGGTTGATCAGGTCTTTTCGGGTCCAATTTCATGAGTTGGCCTACTTCATCGGAACGAGGTAAAAACCTCTCCAGTTCCACCGATACATACAAGGCTCCATCGTGATCTGCCACGATGGTGGCATCCACATCATCCCCTGCCCAAAAATCGAATACAATGGGGCAACGGCCCTGTTGCAGATTCGAAATATCCAGCCCTACGATACGGCCGGCTGAATTCGCAAAATACACCCTATCTCCATAAAGGGTCACAGAGTTTTCGATACTGGCGTTTGAGTCTCCAACTTTTTTCAAAAGCTCATTTGTCCACCCCTTGACGGAGACGAGCATCTCTGGATGGACCTGGATAAACCCGTTTTCATCATAGTCCCTGTTGAGCTTTATGGCGAAAAAGTATCCATTCTCTCCGCCAGTGTATAGTATTCCATCTCGAATGGTGGGATTGGCATCCCAATCATTATTCCAGATGCCATGCACGAACGATGCAGGCAAAGCGAACAGCTCCACGGGTCGCGATCTGTCGATTGCAACAATCCTCAACTTGTTGTCCCTGGAACCAAAATACAAAAGCGGATCGCCATTCGGGTCCAAGGTGACTGAACCCTTGATAATATCGCCCGTTGAAAAAGGAGGCCTGGTGGCCTTGCCAGTCTGTGCATCAATAAAATGTACTTTTCGATCATAAGCTCCAACGATTACTTCCGTAATACCATCCGGTCTCTCCCAAATCACAGGCTGCCCGGTCCAGCCGGTACCACACCACGTAGAGACCTGATGCCCGACCCTGCTCTGTGCGCACATGGGCTTGCTAGGAAATCGCCAGAGTATTTCCGGATGATCCGGAACAGGTCCCACTCCATACCAGTTTCTTTGCTCATTTCCACGAAACTGTAAGATACCTCTGACTGCGGGAGTTTTCGGCTCCTTGCGGATCGGTAAAGATTGGTGCTTTTTATCACATACTCGAGTGGGAGCATTCTTTCCGGACAAGAAGCCCCCGGCCAGAAAGACAAAAATCGCAGTAGTCATTCCAATAAACAATAATACCAGGATCAGCGTAAGCGATTCAGACTTTTGAGGTAAACCGTGGGATGATGGCCTTTCGACAGGAGCATGAAACTCGTCCATGAGTTCTTTCAGAAGCTGCTGCTCAGGGTTCTGGTCCGGAAAAGCGTCCATTTATATATATTGGACCACGAATCTGAAAATAAGCAATTTTCTTGGTTTGTTCGATACGGCGTTGGTATATCAGGTCGGACGAAAGTCCAACAATCGTAATTGAATGGAGGTCTGTCCATCCCAGGTATTGAACTCCGGGGTATAAAGTATATCCGAATATTTTTCAACTTCGCTCAGTCTTTGCCCCATTCTGAAACCAATGACGTCCCAACTGCTGCCTCCCTCGGATGCAACAGCTTTGAGGTGATAGGGAGGTTCTTTACCAACGGTTCTTGCAGAGCGGATCAATAGATTTTTTGCAAGAAACACGGGCTCAGGATTTCCCAAGCCAAAAGGCGCCATGGATAGCAAGGCTCGGACCATTGACGGTGTCCATGAAGAAGGCTGCACTTGTGCATCCACCGAATAAACCTTTCCGGTTGCTCCCTGCTCTTTTTGCTTGAGTATGGCATTGGCAAAAGAGCGCCTGAAATCATCCAGGTTTTCCCGCATTATCGTAAGACCTGCAGCCATCCTGTGACCACCAAAAGTCACCAGGTATTGTGAACAACTGGCCATGGCTTCATATAGATGAGTTCCCGTCACACCCCTTGCCGAACCCCGGCCTTCCTGACCATCCAGACTTACCAGGACAACCGGACACCCGAACTGTTCCACGAGCCTGGATGCCACTATTCCCACAACACCCACATGCCAATTATCAGAAGACAGCACGAGAGATTGCGGTTGTTGCCCCTGGAGCATGTCAGCAGCCTGTCTCATGGCCTGCTCGTATATCTGTTGCTCAATCCCTTGTCGCTCTACATTGGCTTCATCTAAAAGACGTGCAAGACGCAAAGCCTTCGAGTAAGACTTGGTGGTAAGTAAATCCACCCCATTGGAAGCACTGCCGAGTCTACCAGCTGCATTTATCCTGGGCGCCAATCTGAAGGCCACTTGTCCTGCGCTGACATCCCCCCACCTAAGCCCTGAGACCTCCTTCAGGGCTGCAACACCCGGTCTTCTGGCAGCTGACAATTCCTTGAGTCCAAAATATGTAATGGTCCTATTCTCGCCCAGCAATGGCACTATGTCCGCGACCGTACCCAAAGCCACCAAATCCATCAGTTCCCTGAGATTTGGCTCATCCGCGTCACCGAAAAAGCCCTTGGTGCGCAATTTTGCCCTCAGCGCCATGACAAGATTAAAAACAACACCCACCGCAGCCAGGTCTTCTGTTTCAAACGAACAATCCTTTCTATGGGGATTGAGCACTGCAATGGCTGGAGGAAGCTCATCAGGCACCTGGTGATGGTCCAGCACAAGCACATCCAGACCTATACTCCTGGCGTGCTCTATGGCCTTGAAATCCGAAACACCGCAGTCTACGGTTATAAGCAAACTGCTTCCTTCAGAATAAATTCTATCGATTTCTACTTCGTTCAGGCCGTAACCTTCCTCCAGTCTGGATGGGATATGATACACCACATCCAGCCCCACTTGCCTCAGAAAGAGCAACAGGACTGAAGTGGAAGTGATTCCGTCCACATCATAGTCGCCCCATACACAGACCTTTTCCTTTTTCAACAACGACTTCAGTATTCTCTCTACTGCCTTTTGCATATCTTTCATTGTAAATGGATCATGAAGATCGGCAAGATCGGGAGCAAGAAATCGTTTTGCTTCTTTCGCGTTTTTCACTCCTCGCAAAAGCAGCAATCGACCCAAAAAGTCAGGTATGCCCAGTTCCCTGGCAAGGGATTCCGCCTCTATGGATTCCACCTCGCGGATATCCCAAAGCCTGTCCATGGGCGACTCAGGAGTGTTTCATCTTTTTGGCCATTCCCTCAAGCCAAATGGTTGTGGAACCAGCCACATAGATGGACGAATAGGTTCCGACTACGATACCCATGGTCATGGCGATTGCAAACTGCTGGATTTCTCCAAAACCCAGGAATAACAACCCCACAAGAGCAAGTAGCGTAGTCAAAGAGGTCAATATGGTTCTGTTCAGAACCTCGTTGAGGCTCTTGTTGATGACGATATCGATGGCCTGGTTTCTAACTTTGCTCATGTTTTCACGAATACGATCATAGACGACGATGGTATCATTGACCGAGTAACCAATTACAGTGAGGATGGCGGCTACGAAGGTCAGGTTGAACTCGAGGCCGAACAGGGCAAACATGCCGATGACAATGATTGCATCGTGAGCCAGGGCTATTACGGCACCAGGTGCGAACTGAAGGTTGAAACGGAAAGCAACATAGACAAGAATCCCGGCGATTGCGTATATCATTGCAAGGATACCATCGTTTCTGAGTTTCTTTCCTACCTGTGGTCCAACGAACTCGACCTTTCTTACAAAAGGTTTGGCATCCGGGAACTTCTCCTTCATAGCCTTTTCTATCTGCTTCGATACACCTGTCATGAGTACCGCGTACCTGATTTCATCCTCTTTACCCTGCTTACGAATAGTAACATCGGCTAACTCGCTGCGTCCGATCTCAGCAGATATTTCTTTCAACGCCTGGCGGATCTTGTTTTGGGTAACCGCCTGATTGAACCTGAGTTCAAACTGATCGCCCGAATTCGCGTCAAACCTGAAGTCGTGCAGACTATCACCAAATTTTTTTGTCAGACTCGCCTTGACCTTGTCCGCATCAGCCTTGCTAAGAATGGCAATACGAGCGACCCTTATCATGTAATCCGCCTTGCCGCCTTTACCAACCATTCCACTACTCTGGATTACGTTTTTCGTGTAGCCCAGGTCGTTGACGGTCTTTCTGATCTTGCCGATATCGACTGCCTTTATAAATTCCAGGTCTATGACCGTTCCACCAGCGAAATCTATCCCCCAATTGATGGTCCCTGTTGACTGTTTGACGATGAAAATGATCAATGACGCAAGAACCAAAGTGATCGATACGAATAGAAACCTGCCTCGCTTACCTACGAAATCGATCTTCATCGAACCTGGTTTGAAAAATTCCATTGGGTGCCTCCACCGCTCAGATACTGAGCCGCTTTACCTTGAGCTTGAGAACCACCCAATCAATGATGATCCTCGTGACGAAAATAGCGGTAAACATAGACGCCAGAATGCCCACGAACAAGGTCACGGCAAAACCCTGGATGGGGCCTGAACCATAAGACCACAAAACCACCGCGGCGATTAAGGTTGTAAAGTTAGAATCGAAAATGGTCCAAAAAGCTCTACCGTATCCCGCATCCACTGCAGCCCTTGGTGTTTTTCCTGAATGCAGTTCCTCACGAATACGTTCGTTGATAATAACGTTTGCATCCACTGCCATACCAATGGTTAGGATAATCCCTGCAATTCCAGGCAAGGTCAACGTAGCCTGAAACGCGGCCATGACCGCCATAATGAACAAAGCGTTCAAAATCAGGGCAATATCTGCAATAAACCCTGACAATCGGTAATATAGGAACATAAACAACACCACCAGGACCATACCGATCATCAAAGCATAAACTCCTTGCTTTCTTGCATCCTCGCCCATGGTGGGTCCAACCGTTCTTTCTTCCAATATCCTAACAGGTGCAGGCAACGCACCTGCCCTCAAGACCTTGGCCAAGTCCTTGGCTTCCGAGATGGCCTCGTTGTAATCTCTAGACGAGCCAAGGGTGATCCTGGCCCGCCCACCACCGATTCGGGTCTGGATGACAGGAGCCGACGCCACTTCACCTTCGAGGACTATGGCCATCCTGCGCTTTACGTTATCACCCGTTAGCTTTTCGAAAATGTTCGCGCCTGTACGATCAAACGTAAGAGAGACCTCAGGAGAACCTGTTGACTGGTCCCGGCTTACCCTTGCATCAGTTATATAATCACCAGTCATGGCAACTTCAGACTTCAAATAATATGTCCGAAACTCCACTTCCAACTGGCGTTCCTTTCTGCCAAAGCCTATCTCGTGGCCCTCGGGAACCTTTCCCTTCAATAGCTTCTCGAGCCTGAGCATGTCATGAGACTTTTCAGAGACCTCTACCTTTTTAGCACTTGGCTTTTCATCTGGCTTTTCCACCTTTGGCTGCACTTCTTTGGATGACTCTTTGGAGTTGGCGGCAGTTTGTTTCATATCCGGTTGATTCGTCTCTGGTTGTTTGGCATCAGGCGACTCTGATTTGGACTTAGAATCGATAGAGCTTGCTGTTTTAGACACAGCACCCAAAACCGGCGCTGCCATTTCCATGATCTCCTTGCGCTCTATGGGTGTCAGACCACCTTTTACCTTGAGCATGATCTTGTCGATAAGTTTTTTATCCACGTTCTTACTCTTGAGAAATTTCTCTATCTCGGCCGCATTGTTGAAAAAGTCCAGCAGGATATTGCGACCTTCATTTCCCTTACCTCGAGCTACGAGATACCTCTCTGTAACTATCTCGCCCTTGGGCCCTTCGTATGGATATTCCCTCATGATGACACCCTTGGGCAATTTGTCCTTGAGGCTGGCTATGAAATCCGACTCGTCATCAACCATCTTGAATTCCAACTGGGCGGTTCTACCTAAAAAGGACTTGGCCCGCTCAGGGTCGAACATTCCGGGAAGCTGCACAAGTATCCCTGTCTCACCCTGGGGAGCGATCTCCGGCTCTGCAACGCCAAACTCATCAACCCTGTTCCTGACTGTAATCTGGGCCTGGTCCCTGGCGTTTTTCCGGAGGTCATCCACGTACTTCTCGTCAAACGTCACCTGGACTACCGTGTCACTGTTTTCCACGGAGACCTGCTTCAAATTACGGAAACCGTCCAGCACCCTTTTCTCGAGCCTTGGTTTGTCATCGGGTTTTTCTAACTCGAACCTTATGCTCCATGTGCCGGGTATGCGATATACCTTTTTGAATCCTATGCGTTTTTCCTTCATGGTAGCTTTGAAATCCCGGACGTATTGGTCCGCCTTGTCTTCCAATGCCTTGTCCACCTCAACACCGAGCACCAAGTGGATTCCGCCTTGCAAATCCAGTCCCAGGTTCACCTTCTTTTCGAAAATTCCTGTGTACCATTCAGGAAGGCTGTCAGGAATGAATGTCGGCAACAGATACAACACCGACCATACAACCAACGCCAGAACAAAAATTACCTTCCAATACCACGCCTTTTCCATAATATTCGCCCTCGCTAATCGCCTTATGAAGCGGGATATTCTCCAGGCTACTTCTTTTTCTCCGAGCCAGGACCAGCAACAGACATTGCTTCCGACTCAGCTTGCTCGCCCGGTTGCAAACCCGCTATCTGGCTTCTGAGCATTCGGATGTGAACGTTCTTAGAAATCTCAAGGGTTACCGTGGTGTCGGTCAGCCCTGTGATTGTCCCAAAAATACCAGCATTGGTGACCACCTTGTCACCCTTTTTCAACGCTGACAACATGAGTTTTTGCTGTTTCTGCTGTTTTTGTTGCGGTCGTATTATGAGAAAATAGATGACCGCGAACATAAGCAACATGGGTAAAAGCATGCCCCCGGCTCCTGCACAGCCCGGAGGTGCGCCAGGTGGCTGAGCACCCTGATCAGATAAAATTGAATACAAAATCTGTTCCACCGGTTCTCCTTTTCTTACCAGCAGGTTGGAAACAGCTCTGTCCTGCCGGAGGTGAATGGCCCACAGGTACTAGCAAAACCCCTGTTGTAAATCAAACAATTTTTTCACTGTCAAAACAGTTTAATCCCCTCAAGCTCTTTCCAAGCGTTCCAGAGCAGAGATTGACCAATTGTCAAAAGTTCCGGAACGAATTTTTTCCCTGATCTTTTTCATGAGCCTGGCATAAAAATTCAGGTTGTGAATCGTATTTAGCCTGACCCCAAGGATTTCATCGGATATGTATAGATGTCTGAGGTACGCCTTTGAAAAACGGGTGCAGGCTGGGCAATCGCATGTTTCGTCCACGGGAGAGGTATCCTTTGCATGAACTGCATGACGGATCTGTATTGGACCATCCCAGGTGTAAAGTTGCCCGTTCCTCGCGTTTCGTGTGGGCACCACACAATCGAACATATCCACCCCATGCCCCACCGCTCTGATGATATCCTGGGGCAAGCCAACACCCATGAGGTACCTTGGACGATCTTCTGGTAGCAGGTGAGCCACCCGGGACAAAACAGCGTCCATGGCCTCAGGACCCTCTCCTACGCTCAATCCACCTATTGCCATACCGTCAAAGCCCATTGTTGCCAACTTCTCCAGGTGTTCAAGGCGCATTTCAATATCCAGTCCACCTTGGACAATTGCAAACAGGGCACCACCTCGTTGTGTTCTCGCATGTAAACACCTTTGCGCCCATCGGGTCGTTCTTTCGACAGAATTGCGCATGTATTCATGGCTCGAATCATGAGGAGGGCATTCGTCCAGCACCATCATGATGTCAGAACCGAGATCTTCCTGAATTGCGATGGCCTTCTCCGGGGTCAATTCCGCCAGGTCCCCGTTCAGATGATTTCTGAAACTGACGCCCTGCTCCGTTATTTTTCGCCTGTGAGCCAGACTAAAGACCTGGTAACCTCCAGAGTCAGTGAGGATGGAATGATTCCACCCCATGAAAGAATGCAATCCACCATGATCTGAGACGATCTCAGAACCAGGACGAAGCATAAGGTGATAGGTGTTTGCCAGGATTATCTTGAACCCGAGTTGGGCGACCTCATCCGGGTCCATGGCTTTGACCGTAGCCAAAGTGCCAACCGGCATAAAAACGGGACACTCGATCTCGTCGCCACGCCTCGTCGTAAGCAAGGCGCTTCTGGCGTGAGAATTATTCTGCTGGAGTGTCACCGTGAAATCCAGCCGCTTTTGCTCACTGTCCATTTTCCACCTTTGATAATTTGATTTCTAGTGACGAAAGAAAGAGTTATCACAGGACAAGGAGCAAAGGTCAATGAGAATTTTGCACAGGCTCTTCGATGAAACATCAATAAATGAACATCGCATCTCCAAAGGAGTAAAACCTGTAACCTCTGGCCACTGCTTCAGAGTAAGCATTGAGTACCGTACTTGTGCCGGCAAAGGAGCACACGAGCATTATCAATGTAGATTTGGGAAGATGAAAATTTGTCAGCAGGGCGTCTACGACCTTGAACGAATAACCAGGTTTGATGAAAATATCTGTCAAGCCCCATCCCACGTCCGGTCGTGCCTGTTTTTCGTTCCAGCATCCCTCGAGGGTTCGAACCACCGTGGTGCCAACCGCGATTACCCTCCTGCCTTCTCTCTTCGCTTTGGCGACGGCTTCTGATGTATGTTCACTGACAAAGTAGCGTTCAGCATGCATCTTGTGATCTTCCACCCTCTGTGTCCTGACCGGTAAAAAAGTTCCAGGACCCACGTGGAGAGTCAGCATCTCGATGTTCACACCTTTTTCCTCGAGGCGCGAAAGCATCTGACGAGTAAAATGCAGACCCGCAGTTGGGGCGGCCACAGCACCGTCATTTTTTGCGTATACTGTCTGGTAACGCAGCCTGTCTTGTTCGGATTGTGCTTTATCCGTATCTCTGTGTATGTAGGCAGGTAGAGGAACTCTACCGTTTATTGAAAAGTATTCCATCAACGGCATACCGACTTCAAACCTGACTTTGTACGAACCATCCTCGGTCCTGTCCACACACCAGGCCGAAGCCCCCATGGGCAAGTCCACCCTCGAATTTTTTCGAAGAGGTTTGGATGCCCTGACCAACACCAGCCAGTCCTCGACCCCTTGGTCTTTTGTTTGTCGCACGGGCCGGTCTAAAAGAAGCTCGACTTTTCCCCCTGTTTCCTTCTTTCCGAAAATCCTTGCAGGGATCACTTTGGTGTCATTGAGCACCAACAAGTCACCAGGTCTCAGTAAGTTCTCGACGTTCGAAAAAAAACCATGAGTCACGGACGAATCAGTACGATTCAAGACCAGCAATCTGCTCTCATCACGTTTTTCTGCAGGATGTTGAGCGATCAATTGCTCTGGCAGGTGGTAATCAAAATCCTGAATTTTCATCAGAACAGCTTCCTTATTTTGCAACCTGGATAGTAGCGCCGGAGAATAGAACGAAAGTCTTTGCCTCTCTCGGCCATTCCCCTCGCACCCCATTGGCACAAACCCACGCCGTGGCCCGAGCCCCTGCCATTGAGCAACAATACATTCCCATCCAGCGAAGCATGGAACCAGGGGCTGGGTATGAGTATGGCTCCCATCAGTTTCCTGAAATTCACCTTACTCAACTTCAACTTCCGTCCGTGATGTCCAATAAAACACAATGTGCCCTTTTTCTGTTCCACCTTGTCGATAACGCCGGTCCACCCCCGAAGAGTAAGTTTTTTTGCAACGTTATCGAGCCTGAGTTTCATCGACCAACGATGTTTCGGGCACCTGCTGCAATCCGGATCGTCCACCGCACGAAGATATGGGATCTTTCCTCCAAAGACCTCGAAGGAAGAATGGGTTCTTCCCCCGCAACAAGCATGGAAGAGGGTCTCGGCAGGCATGTTCCCCCATGTCAATACTAGTCCCCTTGTCTCTTGTACCGCCCTTGTTGTCCGTTTGGACTCCAACCTGATGCCTTTGTAGACCTGGTCCAAGGTGGTGGCAGAGACATCAAAAGGTGCATCCTCACGGGAAAGCCTTCTATGCATGAAAAACGTCCTGGCTGCTACAGCTTGTGCCTTGAGAGCCTCTAATGGCCATTTCGGCCCCATTTCCGCCCCAAGCAATCCCATCAGGTAACGATCAAGACTCAATCTGTTGACCACCAGGATGCCTTTTGGCTTTTTGCGGATCTCCACTGTTCCCATCAGGGATCGGTCACCTATCATGATCGGTGAGGATGAGCTGACGACTATGGCCCTAGGACGAACTCCAACCCCTTTGAGACGCAATCCTGTAGTAACAGTCTGGACAGTGAAGGAATCACAGCCCCGGCACAAAACGTCACCGACATCGGCATCCGTTACCACCAGTCCCTTTCCTATGACCTTGACCCTGGAAAGTCCCTGATAAACAGCTAGCCTTACCTCATAAGAGGCGTTCGCTCCAAATCCACTGGCGCCTGGCACCAAAAGCGCAAAAAAACAAAACCAGCGGAATAAAAACCCGCGCGAAAGGTCTGCTAGCTGGTATTTGATGTTTGAAGACACTCCGAAAAAGGTCGAATCATCTCAGGTTGTTGACCAGAGAAGTGATGAGTTGTTCATTGTATCCAACAACCAGTTTACCTCCGATATTTACCACAGGGACACCACGGATTTCTACGTTGTTCTCACGAGCAAGCTGCATCATCTCGATGAGTGCGGCTTGGTCATCCTCTACGTTTTTCTCCTCGAACTTTACCTTGAGTCGCTTGAGAAGTTCCCTGGTCTTCTTGCAGTACTTACACCAGGAGGTCATATATAGGACTACTTTTCCACCCTGCAATACTCCTGTTTTATGACTGGTTGCTGTATGATTTGCTGCATGAACAGAAGGGGCCATGCTCTTTGCTTTTATCTGGGCTTTTTTCATTCTCTGTTCGAGTTCGCGAGTCATGGACAGAGCTGAATTGATCTCTTCCTGTTTTCCCTTTGCCAATTCCAAAAGCTTCCACGAATCACGTACAATAGCACTATTTTGGGTGCGACCCCTGCGAGCGGACTTTTTCAACCAAGCAACGGCTGTATCCCAATCCGCCTGCTCAAAAGCAACCTTTCCCCTGAGATATTGATTCTCTAAATCGGCCGGGTCCAACTCCACCAATCTCTTTGCAAGTTCTTCCGCGCCAGAGACCAAATTCATGGATGGATCGAGATAATTGAAAATCTGAAGACGTAAGAGCCCCTGGTGATTTGGTGACAACAAAAGCCCTCTTTCACAAAACATGGAGGAAAAAGCGATATTCTTGGATTTGGCCAAGGACGATGCTGCTGCATAATAGATCTGAGCCAACTGCTCCTTGTCCGAATCTTTCAAACTCTGCGCAGCGGCATGATCAAAAACCTGCAACAACTTCTCGAAGCTGTTTGCATCGAGGAGCTTCTTGGCTTCAATCAATCGTTGATCAACTCCGGAGGCAAGTTTCACATGAACCATTTTTGCTGGACTAATCGGCGCAGGGCTGGCGGGTTTTGGATCCTGTTTATCTATGGGCTTACCGGCTTCAGGACCATCGTTGTCCTCATCGCTGAACCGCCGTACTGACCCAGATGTCTCACTGCAGCCCATGAATACAAACGAAATAAACAGCAACATGCCAACTGTTCTAAAATTGTTCATCTTTTCGCCCTTGTTTTTATCCTTGTTTTTCTATGATGTCAGTATTACTAGTGCCTTTCTTGATGCACAAAATGAATCATATTTAGACATGCAAAGTCAAGTTGAGCAAGAATTTCGATACTGCGAGTAGTATATCGATATTTAACAGCAGATAATTAGCCGGAACGTGATGTAAATCATATACTATACTCTCCAGCAGTGGCTACAATGGTCACAAACAGTATGCAACTGTGAGAACCTAAATGATGTCATTTATAAAAAAGAGCCTGAGCAGAAAAGTCGCCTTCATGGTGGGAGTGTCGTGTTTCTGTGTCACAGCGCTGGGCCTTGCCGGAATGCTGGTGTTGTATCGTTCAGACGTGGAACAGAACATTCATACATCCCTGTCCATTTTGGCAAATTCCATGACAGTTGCTTTCTCGACATTTGATACAGAATCAGGTCGCCATCCAATCCCACTTTTTATAGCTGAGATGGATACAAGCCTTCCCATAGAGCGTGCCCGGGTTTTCGACACTGATGGAAGAATCGTATGGTCGCTGGATAAGACCGAAGAAGGAACCTTCGCACCATCCAGTCTCATGGCGCGATTTCTTGCCGGCCACAACTCCTTCGTCGAATCGGAAGACGGAAATACCGTAAAAATCATTCGGCATCTCCGTGCCAGGAAATCCTGCATGGCCTGCCATGCAAAGGCTCATGCACTTGCCATAGGAGACACGATTGGAGGACTGGAAATAGAAATTCCCAGTTCCCGACTACTGTCGAGAATAAACGCATATATGAATCTACAAATCTTTATCGCCGTGTTATTGCTACTCATGGTTACGGCTATGACCATCCTGTCACTTCGCATTTTCGTAAACGTGCCCATTCAAAAGCTGACCAAAGCAGTGGCCCTGGCTGAAAAGGGTGACTTCCTAACCAGGGCCCAGATAAAATCCGAAGACGAGGTGGGTCAGTTGGCAAATGCCTTCAACAACCTCTTTGCAAAATTGACAGACATCCAGGCATCGAAAATCGACTCAGAAGTGGAACTGGGCCTGGCCCAAAGAGAACTGAAACTCAAAGCAGAGTTGGAGAAGAAAAACGAGATAATCGAAGAAACGAATGTCAAATTGACACAGAGGGTGGACGAGTTAGAGCTACTGTTCGACACGACCAGAGCTTTGGCCTCTACCCTCGACCTGGATAAAATACTCAAGGTCATCAATCAACTCATCGGAAGCACTCTGAATTACGATCGATTCAGCATACTTTTGATGAATCGGTCATCCAAAAAGTTGGTCCTGAAACATATTTTTGGCTTTGAATCAAAAGGCATTGTCAAGGGGATGGAAATACAGCCTGAAGAAGGAATCATAGGCAAGGCATTCAAGACTCGTAGACGGGTCCTGATAGAAGATTTATCCGAATTGGACAAAAGGGTTGGGCAACTGGAACTGAGCCTCCCTGCTACAGGCTCGTTTTTGTGTATTCCCATGGTTCACAAGAATAACTTACTGGGAATGCTAACATTCACACGTGAAGAGCCTCATGCTTTTAGCAAATATGAGCTTCGACTGCTCAACTCTCTTGCCAGGCAAGCTGCCATGGCCATTATCAACGCGGAGTTGTACCAAAAGAAGCTCGAGCTTAGTGTCACGGACGAGCTTACTGGCCTGGCGAACAGGAGACAACTCCAGGTCCGCCTGGAAAGGGAACAAGAACGAGCCTTACGATATCACAGTCCCTTGTCAGTACTGATGATCGACATAGATCACTTCAAACGCTACAACGATGTCAATGGTCACTTGCTTGGCGACGGCGTACTCAAAGGTGTGGCCCAGGCACTGAAAAACAACATAAGAAAAGTGGACACGGTGGCGAGGTTCGGTGGGGAAGAATTTGTGATCATTCTTCCAGGACAGGACAAGCAGACGGCTGCCTCCATCGGGGAAAAACTGCGCAAGGCCGTTGCCAGAAGAGACTTCCCCCGCATGTCCTGCCAACCCAATGGACACATCAGCATCACAATCGGAATCGCCTCCTTTCCGGATGATTCCAGCAACCCGACTGACCTGGTGGACAAGGCAGACTTAGCCATGTACGTAGCAAAACGCTCCGGCAGAAACCGTGTCGCAATCTATAATGATGATATGGAGACTTCGCTACATGCAGATAAAAAGTCTAAGAAGAAACGTAAAAAGAAGAAGATAGCAATTACTTAGTGTTGGTTGTCCTTGTTGCAGACCGAGTTCGAAATCACGACATAGTTATCGCGACCGAAGTCCGCAATTTCAGGGATTTACGGAGATCTCGGCATCAACGGGCACGGACATGGCATTGAAAGTATCATATACGAAAAGTCTCACTATATACTGGCCCATGATGTCTGGAGTAAAACTCGTAGTTACCTGATCGGTGCTATCCAATGCGGCCTGGCTGACATTTCCCTGGGCATCCTGAGGCTTGAACAGAAAAGACCAACTATATGCGGTAATGCTGTCTCCCTGGTCAGGGTCGAATGAACCAGATGCGTCCAAGTAGACAGCCTGCAAACCATGGACCACCTGTGTCGGAGGATCAACCACGGCAACAGGAGGCAAATTGGATGGAGTGCCGGTTGAAGACACGAGAAGAGGATAGGGATTGACGTCGCTGGGACTGTCGTGTGCGATATCGAGCTGTCCCACCTCGTCCTGTATCATGGAATTGTCAGTAAAAGTCACCTGGAAAGTGATGCTCTGTGACGGGGCCAGGACGATGGGCGTATTTGGAAAATCTGCAGGCAGGCCTGCCAGGCCGAACACGGGTGGGTCTCCCGGGTTGGCAGAATAGCCCATGGTTGAAATTGTCAGGTCAGCGTAACCCACATTTCTCAATGTCACATCCTTTGAATCCGTTCCACCTGGATCCACGCCAACAAACTCCAGAACAGACTCAGGAGTGACATCGAGGTCCGGGCGTACCTCTCCACCAAGAGTTACCACCACCTGGGATTCATCGGGATCATTGGACCTGATTATCACGGATCCATCGTCTGAACCTACATCCTGTGGAGCATAAGTTACAGTCAAAGTCTGGGAACCTGCAGGCGGGATTTCTATGCTATCTGTTATGTCCACGCTGAATTCACCAGCAACCGAACCACCCGTGACTTCCACAGGATCGATCACTAGGTAAGCATCTCCAGTATTGTTGATATGGATGGTCTCTGACGCCTGTCCCCCCTGGTTGACGCCGGTAAATGGAATATTGGTGGGACTGACATCTATATCCGGTTCAGCCGAAAGACCCAGCAACCTGACGCTGAACGTCCCGTCATCCAGACCCGGATATTTGAGATCGTCATCATTGGTGGCCACGTCCATGGACGCCTGATGCGCACCACGCTCCTGGGGAGCATAGTTCAGACTCATCATCTGCTCGGCACCTGGCTGGATGACAATATCTTTCTGTTCAGGGTCCAACAAAGCCATGTATTCAGAGGAACCAGAATCCAGTTCAAAGCCATTCATGCTCAGGGGAATGTTACCTTTGTTTACGAGCAGGACATCGAGTTGAGATCTTTGGCCTGCAGGAACTTCACAAAAGTTCAAAGCGACCCTGACCGGGTGAGTGTTTGTGTCATCCAGGATAATCCTGCAAACAGGTGTGTCACCCAGCGGACATATATCATCCTGCTGGCACACAACGTCTAGTTCCGCGTTAGGAGGGGCGCCTGTTCCGTTGAGCTGAACCTCGCACTGGTTGAGTTCTGATGGGCATGGGTCGGAGTCATTGCTCATGATCTCCAGGGTGTCGAAATCCTGAGCATCCTCGGCAGCAGGATCGTACTGGATCACCAGCTCGATACTTCCCCCTGGACCTATGCTGGCCGGAGTCTCGGATATATTACCTTGTGCATCGGTGACACCCAGTATGCTGAACGGACTCTGGTCCCCTCCCCTGACAGCCAACGACTGGAACACCAGACCCACATTTCCTCCACTGCTTATTTTCAATGTCATAGTCTGGGGATACCCCACGGCAACATCATCAAACTGCAAGATGGTCCTGTCCACCAACAGTTCTGCTCGTCCTCTGAAACCCTCGTCACACTGGCAGTTGAACAAAGGTCCGGACAAAAGCGCGAACAGTCCCATGCCCAGCAGTATTCTTGTGAGTCTTTTTCTAAAACTCATGGACTCCTCCAGGTTCAGAATAAAATCATTAATGCCACACCAAATACACCCTATGTCTTTATACATCGATGAGTATCAACTCTCTTTGCTCATCACCAGCCACAATCACTTCTGAGGACTTGGTTATGAAAACATCTATCTCGCTCCTGACGGCCATCTCGCCTGGAAGATAGATCCCTGGCTCGATGGAAAAGCAAATGCCTGGCACGAGAAGTCTTTCATCCCGCGTCTCGAGGTTATCGATGTTGACCCCATTTCCGTGAACTTCTTCTCCAATGGAGTGACCTGTTCGATGAATGAAATACTCGCCGTAACCAGCGTCGATGACCACCTTTCTGCACTCATCGTCCACCTCGTAACCGTAGACCGGGACATGGGATGCAAACCTCTCTCTCACAAAGTCTACGGCTCTTTGCCTGGCCTTGCAAACGACGCTAAAAATGTCTTTGTACTTTCGAGGCGGGTCGTCTCCTATAAATCCACACCATGTGATGTCATAGAATATGGAGCCTGGTTTTTCCAGCTTGGCCCAAAGGTCGATCAAGACCATCTGACCTTTCTTGAATTCCCGTGAATTCTCGGCCGTTGGTTCAAAATGAGGATCAGCAGGATGTTCGTCCACACCGACTATAGGGTATTCCTTCATGCAGTCGAGCCCTTGTGTCTTGAATTGCTCAACGATCCACTGCTGCAGATCGTACTCCGTAAGTTTTTTTCCTGCGCGAACGAACTCGCCAATCCTTGCAAAAGCACCATCCTTTATTCGCTGGATCTTCTCCCCAGCCTCCAGGTGGGATCTATAACCTTCTTCATCGATGGTGGATTCGAAGATCTGTACCAGGTCCGCTGACGATACCACTTCCACGCCGAGGCTGCGCACCAGGTCTATGGTACCTGCATCCACGGTGGATACATAGGGAATAGCGGCGTTTGGAGAATACTGCATGGCCACCTTGCCTGCACCTTCGAGTATACCGCCCAGTGTCTGCTCCAGTTCCCGCCATCCCAAGTACAGGCTCTTTGCACCAGGCAAGGAATCGAGCTTCCTAGGTTCTACCTTGTGGACCAGCCTCACCGGTTCGCCTTCTTTGGGTATCCAGTACCACCATCGTCTTGACGTGAACTTGCCGTAATCCAGTCCCAACACCCTGTAGGCTATGGGATCCCTGTTATGAAAATCGTACAGTAACCATCCATCCAGCCCTGATCGTTTCAACTCCTGTTGAATCTTTTCCACATCCATGATTCACCTCCATCCAACCTACTCGGTCACACTGGCCGGAAGGTTTCCGCTAAAAAAGTCCACTGCCATGTTTACCACCTTTTGGCGGTGTTCATCACCTGAAAAACTATGGTCGGCGCCTGCCACTACCTGAAGGACTGGATCGCAGGTTGCAGATTCCCGTAACAGCATGGCATCCTCAAGGGGAACTACTTCATCCTTTTGACCATGAATAATCAACCACCGACAGCCGATCCGGCGTGCGGCACCCGGGACATCGACCTTTTTGCCGTCTTGCACCAGGCTAAAGCCCACCGGCTCGTTTTCAAATCTCAAATACCCTTTGCGCTTCCAAACTTCCATGGCTTTCGGACCCACGATTCTCTCTCCAAGCAAATCCGTTCTTGCGACTGCTGCCATGGTGACCAGACATGAGACAGAAGGGTTCTTTGCGGCGAGCAGTATGGACACAGCACCGCCCATGGATGAACCGGATATACCGATTTTCTTCACACAGGCAAGGTTCTTCAGTGCATCAATCGCAGCGCCGGCCTGTTTTACCTGCCCTGAAAAGCTTATATTCATCATGTCCCCTGGACTCTGTCCTCTACCCTGAAAGTCGAACCTCAAAGCTGCAATACCCGCTTCACAAAGTTTTGTCGCCAACTGAAAATGTTTTTGACTGTCTTTATCCGATAGTAAACCGTGACAGATTACCACTCCCCTATCAGTTCCTTGTTCAGGAAGATGCAGCACTGCCGCAAGATGGACAGTATCCGATACACGAATACGAATATTTTTTTCCATGAATCACCTTTACCCTGAAGTTTACCAATGTCGTGTGGATGACAGATTCTACATTCCATGAGGATTTGCATGCCACTGTTGAAGCATCCACTTGCCGGCAGGATCTGCCAGTCCCTGTTTTTCCAGCATGTCGTAGCTTCGCAATGCGTCCATGGCACACCAGGTGGCATGATACCTGTCGTACTCGTCTTCAACATCATCTGGTTCCCACCTGCCATCGGGTTTCTGAATGGCCAGTAATAGTTTTATGCCAGCTGATATCTGTCCGTCTTGGTCGCCAAATCCCATGAGTTTTAGAGAATCTATGTACTCAGACAAACTCTCTGGGTCGGCCCACCACATCACAAACGCAAAATACCTGCGTATGAACCCTTTTTCTCTCTCTAAAAAGCGTACATCCAGGCTCCAACTAGCATAGCCGCTTAGGGTATAAACCAGGTGGGTGACCAGGTTGTTTGTGTCGATGAACCTGTCACTTTCTTCCATGGGATCCATGTGGTAGTCCACATGGTTTACGTAAGGTATAACCTCCGCATAAGTTATCCCCACATCCACACCCATTTGGTCTGTAAAATGCAGTCCTATGAGCAAATCAATGAGAAGATCCGTGTCAGGACGTCCTCCTATCCTTTCAAATCCCAGATAATCATTCACTCCGAAAGATTTTGCCTCCAACTGAAGTACAGCAAGGGGAGCATCCACATCCATACCCAGCAGTTCCAAGGCCCAAAGAGCAGAAACAGCATCCACGATGGAATCAGCACAAGACGTAGAGAAGCCATTTTCCAGATAATACTCACCCAGGGACTGACCAATGCTAAGGGCTCTTTGTGAAATCCATGGGTCAGACATTCGTGATACGTCTGCAAAGAAAAACAGGTAGTCGGAATCGTACTCATCAAAATTTTCCTGGACCATGGCAGAACGAATCATGTAATCCATTCCTAACCATAGTGCTTCTTCAATGGCTCGATTATCTACCCCCTCTTTTCGCCTCTCAGCCCTTGCCGCAGTCAAACACATCAAGAGATTTGTCAACGACACGACCACAATATATTTTCCCATATGGGAAAACCACCTTGGTTGCAGGACATTCTGTGCCAAAATATTCTTGACTAACGCACAGTGATCACTTACTTTACGCGGCCGTGGCAACTTGAAATCCTCGTTGGTTGCGCCGAGGTGGCGGAATTGGTAGACGCGCTAGATTCAGGGTCTAGTGTAGGCAACTACGTGAAGGTTCGAATCCTTTCCTCGGCACTGTAAAAGCCTTCCCATCAGGAAGGCTTTTTTATTTGCCGACTATCTTGAGTTCCAAAGCCGAATCTATAGTTCTTTTTTTACTTTCTGTGCTACTTCCTTCATGGCTGGCAACAAGTCTTCCAGTTTCTCAGAATCCACCTGCTGTTGAATCCTTGTGGTAATATCCCCGGATTCCCCATCAGCGATATTCACACTGACCATAAACATCTTTCCGACTTTTGATATTTTTCCAGTAATGATTTTATGGGCGTTGGTTTTCTCGGCTATCTTGCTGAGACAGGATCCATCATCACATTCTCCGGTCATTACTTGAAGTTCCTTGAACTCGACAATTCCAGCCAAATCACCGGGACATAGAAGTTCTACTCCAGGCGCATTGAACAGCTCGTGACAAAAAGAGCTTTCAAGGCTGGATGCATCGGTCTTTTTTATTCCTTCAGCAGCAAACTCCAAGGCTACGACCCTCTGCGAATTTTTCCCCTCTGTTTTTTTGACCACAGTGGTCTTGGTCGCACCTGTGTGCCCATTACAACCCAATGACGACAAGCTCAAAGCCACAATCACCAGTATCAATTTCCTCATAAAACACCTCCAGATTTGTCTGCCACAGTGCCCATATACTACTCGAGTTGCCCATCAATGGGAAGGGATACTGGATGGCTGTGTACCTAAACCCAAAAGCTTTTGAAGTTTCTCCAAAGGAAAAGGCCTTTTTTCCTCGTTGTATCCAACCCGTACATCCAGAACTTTCCCCTGGCTATCGATAAAGAACATGGTGGGAAATGACCGTATATGGTATCGACGCTGCAAGGCCTGGAAACGATCCTTTAGAACAGGAAATGTATAGCCTGACTTTTTGATGTACTCTATGGCTTGGGAGATTTTTTCCTTCTCGTGATCGCAGTTTACCACCACTACGGCTAACCCGGAATCTTTGTACTTGCTGTATAGTTTCTGCAAAAAAGGAAGCTCCTTTTTACATGGTTTGCAATCTATCTCGAAAAAACTGAGCAATAATAGCTTCTTCTTGTCAGTTGCCTTGGGGCCAACGAGTTTATCTAAAAAGACCCGTTTCATTCCACTCAGTTCGGGATTGTAAGTACCCATGAAAAAATTGGGAGCATCACTGCCTACCTCCAGATCCTGCAAATCACCCGCTGAGAGACTCGGTGCAAAAAGGATACTGAATCCAAGTGCGACAATCATCACGAATGACTTCATCTCGACTGCCCCTTTCCATCCCCCAATCTGGCACGAAGCCAAGTCGACAACTCATCGCTAGGTACACTGATTTGCTTGGCACTACCTGGTGTTGCTACCATATCCTTCACTGTGACCTGACCCGAACTCAGCTCGTCATCACCCACTATCAACACGAACCTAGCTCCATCTTTGTCAGCCCGCTTCATCTGAGATTTCATGCTGCCACGCCTGACATCCGTCATTACCTTGAATCCATCACGCCTCAGCATTGCCGAGATTTTCAATCCTTCAAGCCAAGCTTCGTTCCCATGGGTAACCAGGAACAAAACAGGCATGGCCTTGGGTTGCTGGAGTTGCTCTTGTAGCAGGAGCAATATCCTGTCGAGGCCCGAGGCGAATCCAACTGCAGGCACATCAGGACCACCTATCTGTTTTACAAGTCCATCGTACCTGCCCCCGGCCGCTACCGCGTTTTGCGCTCCAAGGCCCTTTGCGATGAGTTCAAAAGTGGTACGACCATAATAATCAAGGCCCCGCACCATGCGATGGTCCAATTCATACTGCAAATCCAGGGCTGATAACCCAGCGCGGACCGTCTCGAAATGCTCCGAACAATCATGACATAAAAAATCCATCATGTGGGGAGCTTTCTGAGACACGCTGATACAAGCATCCTTTTTACAATCCAGGACCCTAAGGGGATTGGTCTCCAGGCGCCTTTTGCAATCATCGCATAATCTTTGCTCATGCTTTTTGAGATACTCCACGAGTTTTTCCCGATAGGCAGGACGACACTCGCTACAGCCAAGGGAATTTATGTGTAAGGAGGTATCATCGAGCCCAACGGAAGAGATGCACCTGACCATCAGTTCCATGAGTTCCACATCGGCCGCTGGATCGGCTGAACCCAGTAGCTCCGCGCCCATTTGATAAAACTGCCTATAGCGACCTTTTTGGGGACGTTCATGGCGAAACATGGGACCCATATAAAAAAGCCGATTGACCGGTTCTGCACGGATCAGGTTGTGCTCTACAAACGCCCTGACCACCGAAGCAGTGCCTTCCGGACGCATGGTCAACGAACTTCCATCGCGATCCGTAAAGGTATACATCTCCTTAGAGACTATATCAGTTTGCTCACCTATGGACCTGGAGAACAGGGCTGTCTTTTCCAGAATGGGAGTCCTTATCTCCTTGTAACCATACAACTTGAGCACACTGAGGAGTTGGTCCTCCATGCGGTGCCACCAAGTGGTTTGCGTTGGCAATATATCGCGCATGCCACGAATAGCCTGGATGTTGTGTTTTGTCATGTCTCCTCTGTTTTTCGACCGTAAAGTGCCGCAGATTTATTCACTCATAGCAATAACGACTGCGCAGGGGGCAATCTAACAGCAGGCCAAATGGGTGTCAATCAAGCACACGCCAAGCAACATCCTCTTGAAACTATTTGTAGACAACCTGGAAGCATCTTGCCGACTCTGCCTAGAAGCATGAAAAATGCCTGAAATGAATCAAAGACCACAATTTACCCCCATCGATGGTAAGGAAAAATCCACGTTGGCCGTCAACACATTCATCTATGGAAGTGACGGCGATTCCCTCGTAGTTGTCCGAGAACAATGGGATGGGCTCAGGACCGGTAAAAACCATTACCGTATCCAGTTTGCGCTCGGAGCCATCCACACTCGAAGACAACCTCGAGACCTCCACCACATTGTGATCGGCCCCATGGAGGATGAAGAGCAATCCAGTCGATCTGTCGAATTCGAGTCCGGCCGTCTCATCCCTATCCGTTTTCAATCGACCGAGATAAATGTATGAAGAATCGTTCCTGTTCAGGTCGAAGACGTGAATGTATCCGCCCCCTTGATGGCCGACAAACATGAGCCCGCCCATGCCTTGCGTGCTGGCAGCGGCTGAACCATCCTGTCCCACGAAACCCTGATCCCGCAAAAACTCATCAGGAACAAAAGTTATTCCCTCTGCTCCATCGGAACCCAACTGTGGCGAGGTGTTCCAGTCGTTTACCAAAGACGCATTAGTGTAGGTGGAAAAGTCATACTCCTTGATATGACCCCCACCTTCAATCATGAGGTACAATGTCTCCGGTTCCTCAAAGTCAGCTAAAGTGAGTCCTTCCAGGTCACCAAAATCCGACCACTCTCCACGTTCGCCGTTTTTACTGGCGATCTCAAACGATCCGTCATCAGTCCTCGAAACCGCCCATACCTTGGAAGGGCCGCTGTTTCTGCATACCCACAAAGTGTTCGTATGGGGATTCCAAACCGCGCCACTCAGATCTCTATAAAAATCGTTGTCCCAAACCGGTCCCTCGATGGATGTGATATTATCGGAGTCAGCCATGGGCTCAGCAGGCCACGGACAATCCGACAGGGGTCGCGTGATACATAAAAAATCATCTCCGCAGGTATTGGTCGTACATTCCAGCCCATCGTCACAGTCCGAATCCACCAAACAGCCCTGCTCGCACATGCCAGAGTCCTGGTTACAATGGTATCCCGGATCGCAACCATCGACCCTGCAATCTTGCTGCTGCCTGACACAAGTTCCTTCCTTACAAACCCAACCATCATCACAAGTTCCACAGTCAGTCCCACATACCGGCTCTGGCCCACACTCGATGCTGCTGCAATCAGGAAAACATTCCAGGCATGAGCTGTCCTCACAGCCCTGGTCACATTCTGTCATTACTTTCTCAGGCTCTCCGCACGAATCAAACCACCATACATCGCCCTGGTGACAGCCGGTACTCGCCTCTTGGATACACTCGCAACGTCCGTCAACACATTCACTTCCGCCACTGCACTGACCACAGCTTCCACCACATCCATCATCGCCGCATTGTAAATTTTCACAATCTGGCTCACACACGACACATAAACCAGCCTCACAACCATTTTCACAATGGTTCTTGATTTTCTCAGGCTCTCCGCACGAATCAAACCACCATACATCACCCTGATGACAGCCGGTACTCGCCTCTTGGATACACTCGCAACGTCCGTCAACACATTCAC
>CAYSLH010000020.1:0-4700 GCA_964431605.1 uncultured Myxococcales bacterium | reverse complement strand
TTCCGCCACTGCACTGACCACAGCTTCCACCACATCCGTCATCGCCGCATTGCAAACCATCACATTGAGGTTGGCAAGAAGGGTGTTTAGAAGCACAAGAATACACAAGCGCACAAAAACACGACAAGAACAAAAACCTAAAGATCGTCTCGAGCACAAGCGAAAATTTCATCATCATACCCCATTGTTGCTTTTTCACCCAACTGACCGGCATTGATACCACTTACAGCGCCACAATGAATCACTTTCCATGTTTTGTGACTTTATTAGGCTCCAATTCCTCTGGCTTAACCGTTTTATCTGGTTTTGGTCCACCGATGGAAGGAGCACGAACTGCAGGTTGCTCAGGACATTTTGACTCCGGCAATGTTACAGGCTTGGCGAGCAAATCTTCACCAAGAATTTTTCCTGCGATCTTTCTTCGATCTTTGAAAAGTGCAATTTGTTTCATGAGTCGAATTCTCTCTTCACTCTTTCGGACACACTTGAGATTCCTTTGCGCCAATGCCATGGCCCTGTCATCTGCCACTGGTTGAATCAATCTCGCAATCTCTCTGTCCTTTCGATATTCCAGGGCATTGTTTTTACTCCAGATGGGCTGTACTGAGAGATCCGCCAATTCTACTCTGACAGCGCCCTTTCCGAACTCTTTTTTCACAACGGAGAATCTCACGATAACCCCGTCACGTGAGTTGCCCATTTTTGCAGGCTGCAGACCATGCACATAATAACGGGACTGGTTTGAGAGAAAATTGCCCAGGCTGTATGCGACTATGCAAACTCGGCCATCTGTGGCCTTGTAGACCTCCACTGGCTCGAGAACATGGGGATGATGTCCAAGTATCACATCGACTCCCCCGTCCATCAACCTATGGGCCAAAGCCACGTTTTCGTCAGTTGGGCTCGTATGATATTCCTTGCCCCAATGGATAGACAGCAGCACCATTTCAGCCCCGTCTTTTCTGGCTTTTTCGACCTCCTTCAAAACAGCTCTTTCGTCAAATTCAGATGCGCAAGGTTTGTCGGCAGAAGTGTTAAGACGCTGGTTGTACAACATCGAACTTGCCAAAAAAGCGATCTTGATCCCATTGACATCGAGTATTTTGGCAGCCTGTGCCTGGGCGCAGGAATAACCGGATCCGGCAAAAACCAAGCCGACTTTTTCAAGGTTTTTCAGAGTTTCCACAAGGCCTGATCTTTTCTGATCATAAACATGGTTGTTCGCAAAAGACACAATCTTTATCCCTAATGACTTCAGGGCATTGAGCAACGAGACAGGTGCGTTGAACATGAACGGCACCGTCTTGGCACCGCTTTTAGGGGCGACTGGTGTCTCTAGGTTTGCAAATCCCACGTCCACACCATGCAAATCGTCTCTTATGAGAGAAAAGAGTTCATCGAACCCGCCGTTGTTCAGTGATTTGCCCGAATCATCCTTCCTGTCGGCAGCAGCGGCCGCACGCAACACATCACCATGACTGATCACATCTCCCACTGCGGCGAATCTAACTCTGGATAAAAAACTCGGCACAACGAGAGGAACAGCGGTTTTTCGCGGAGGAACCGTCACTTTCAAAGATGTTGCAGAAGGTGCTTTTTTTGAATTCCGTATTTCGATATTCTTTTCCGGACATCGGCACCGTGTATTATGGATACACGATTGAATGCCCATGGAAAAAGAGACTAATAGTATTAAAAAACCAAATCTCGTTTTCGATTTCAATACGACCTCGCACACGATTTCATTAAAATTCAGTCAGCTTTTCCAACCCTTTCAATTGCCCTCGCAAATCCTTTACCGAACAACCAATCAAGGGTGGGACCCATTGATTTCAACGCAGGCGGTAAGCCCGGGGAACTCAGGCACGGAAAATACCTGGGATGTTTGCTTCCCCAGGCTTTATAGTTTTCCTTGTTGATAATGGTAACGAGTACCTTCCCCCTGGGAAGGTAGCACAATATCAATGGAAAAATACGGCATGTTATGGGCTGCAGGTCCGTTCGGTCCACACCGAGTTTCTTATACATGGCATGCAAATGACAACGGATCCTCCCCTTGGAATCAATCTTGGAAAACACACACCTTTCTCCCGGCCTGCATAAGGCGTCACCGTCTTCGTCTAGGAAAAACCGAGTAACTCTTCCGTTTTTCTTCTTAAGGATACTCTCCAGTCTCGGCTCTTTCTTCGCGAGGTACTCTGCTAGTTCTTTACGGTGACGAGACAACCGGCGGATTTCGGAGCCGTCCAGAAACACCGTGAGGTCAGCGCAGCATGACTTGTAATGTCCACGGTCCATTTCCGGTGAACATAATTCCGGTACACATGCTGTCCTGGCCTTCAGTAAAGCCCTATCCACAAGGACCCCACCCACATCCATTATCTGTCCTTTGGCCATGGCCCCAAGAAGCCATTTATCATAAAAATCGTCAGAATCATCATCATAGTCTTCGTATTCCTCATCGGGATCCGGGCTATTCAGCCAACGCCTGACTCGTTGGTCCATGCGATGTAGATAATCGACACGGATTTTCGATCTGGCTCTAGTCGCCTTTTTCTTTTTGGTCGCTTTTTCATTTTGTATAATCACGATGCGCACTCCCTGTTAGTTGAATGAATTTCGTTACAATGACCTTAGTCTTATGGAATCCGCAATAATCTTCCATCAACGATAGCAGGTCATATGGTCTTGCGGATTCGTTCTATAGTCATCACTGTTGATCTGTGGGCAAGCGTCTCGAATGGCCTGTTTCAATTCGGTAACCTGGGGCCAGGTCAAGGCCATTGGGTCGAAGACGATGGGGATGGGCCCGGATCCGTTTTGAATTTCGTCCATCAATGTCTCATAAAGACCATCCTCTTCACCTGTCACCCAGATATTTTCAAAATTCTGTTCATAGGCACTCAGTAACTCTGGGAACCTGTCTGCCTGGTATATCACCATGTTTTCTATCGTATTGTGTTCGGCGTTGTCAGACAGGTTGTAGCTTCCGGAAGCCAGTGTCTTACCATCGAAAATCAGGTACTTGTGATGCATCTGGGCAGCATATGAATAATACCACCTGTAACAGTAAGTTTTGAACTTGATGGGAATTCCCGCTTCAAATATGGGATAACTGAAATAAAAGCCGT
This sequence comes from uncultured Myxococcales bacterium, assembly GCA_964431605.1. Lineage (GTDB taxonomy): Bacteria > Myxococcota > B64-G9 > B64-G9 > B64-G9 > JALVPF01. Next base: position 1,569 of record CAYSLH010000020.1, on the reverse strand, counting down.
TATCATAACAATCCATCACCTTGGATTCCGAGTCACCTGCTTTTTCCAGGCAATCTGCCAACTCCATTTCCTGCTTGGTGTTGCTCCATTCGCTTATATACTCCTGGTTGTCCAGGTAAACTCTTATATCCATATCTGGTCTGGATTCCCTTTTCGCAAGTAAGGCCTCAGCTACCGGACGGGAACGCAAGTGTCCTGAAGCGATGTGGATGGATTGCTGTGCCTCATTGATGAGTTGAACGATTTTATCAGCCACCTCATTGGATCCACGAATTACCGAGAAGATGGGACCATACCTGGCCGAATCGTATGTCCTGAAATTTGCGGATGTGAAAGCTGCATCTACCCATGGATCGTCAACCACGTACCTGTCGAAAATTGGTTTTGAAAAACTCTGTTGCAACGATGTGTTCCACACAAAATCCCGTGAATTTTCCCAAACGTGGTTGAACTCTTTTTGAAAGCGCAACAATAGCTCGCCGTCTCCTCGTATCACCACAGTGTTTTCGTCATACCGAGTAGCGGCCGAGTTGGACCAGTTTCCACTACCGGTGATCAAAATCCCTGTATATGCCTCGTCCAGAGACTCAGTGGGTCCATCGATTATGGCAAATTTATGATGCATGATCTTATTGATATAGCGCACGTCTATTCCACGGTCCTCTAATTTTGCTGAGAAGGTTCCCCCGGGATCCTTTCGATCTTCGTTGGCCGATTCAAAAATAAAACGCACTGTTACTCCACGATCGACAGCCCTTTGCAAGGCATCCAATATTTTGTAATCCCTAAACGAATACATGGCGATGTCAATGGAGTGCTCAGCGCCGTCGATCAGGGTCTCGGCCCTGGCCAGGTGACTTTCCGCATATGGTTGGGGAGAAAAGATCACCTCAGCTCGGGGAACCGCCCAACACCTGTATTTACAAGCATCCACCAACCTCTGCATGGTTTTGGGCCCTACGTAATAGACGTCATCCAGTTCCTGAAAGTCATCAAAAAAATCATCGTCTTCTGTACCGGCCACGCCATCCGGTCCATCCCTGTGCTCAACTATATTTTTGGCAGCCCTGGTGTATATTCCATCGGATTTCATCACATCCAAGGTATTGTCGAGGTCATTTACATACACGAGTACCTGCTTGACTTCACATTCACCATACATTCCATCAGCCTTGCCGGCAGGTGCGATGGGATCAGACTTGGCGTCTCCATCCTGCTGTGTCTGGCCACAGGCCACCAACGACAGACAGAATAAACTAAAGAAAAAAGGTTTCATGTCGTCTCCTCCGTATCTCATCCACACAGCAACAAGGCTATGAGATATTACAAAAATATCTGCGACTCGTCACTCTTGACAGATTATACCTGACAATGCATATCACAATCACCATGAAACTCTACCTCAAAGACTATGTAACCCTGCTATCTGCAGTATCGTCCATGATTGCCATCTACCTGGTAGCTGGTGGCCAAGTGCCACTTGCTGCCTTTTTTGTGTGGCTCGCATGGGTATTCGACGGCCTCGATGGAGTAGTGGCGAGGTTGACAGGAAAAAAAAACAAAATAGGC
>CAYSLH010000019.1:1420-33908 GCA_964431605.1 uncultured Myxococcales bacterium | reverse complement strand
CAGGGAGGTGCTCAAGGATCTGGGCAACGCTTTTCACGACAGGGGCTATGACGTCAGGGCGGCACGTGACGGTAGTCGTGCCTTGGAAAAGGCGATTCTTGTTCACCCGGATCTCGTGTTGTTCGATGATGAATGTCCCTTGATTCAGCCTAAAAAGTTTATCCAGATCCTGCGTTCAAATCCGCGCACGGAGCATATTCCGGTGATCATAATGAAGGGGCAGGACCTGGACGATGCAGCCATGTGGGGATACAGGGAAGCTGTGATTCGTAAACCTCTCAATGCCGATGAAGTGCTGGCGTTGGTAGCGAGCATCTTCAGGCGTATCGCCACTGCCAGGCAGGTGAGGGAAGAGGGAAAAGAGATCGAGGGAAGCCTGGGACAGATCTCGCTGGTCGACCTTCTTCAGATATTCAACCTGAACAGGAAGACTGGTCTGCTGGAGTTGCATTGCGACGATCAAAACGGATTGATTTATGTTCATGATGGTGGAGTGGTTCATGCCAGCGTCGGCCGTCACAACGGAGAAAAGGCCTTGTTCAGGATGCTGCAGTGGGGTGACGGAACATTTGCCTTTATTCCCGAGCAAGTCACTGGTGATTTGAATATCCGTCGCTCCACCGACATGCTGCTTTTGGAGGGCGCAAGACAGGCGGACGAACTGGTAAAATTGAGAGCCCAGCTTCCAGCCGACAATGTGCGTTTGGTGGTAGAGGACCAGACAAGCAAGTTCGAAGGGCTCCATCCTGTCACCCAGGAGATTCTCAACCTCATGGAATTTTACGACACGGTGGGGCAGTTGGTGGACCGTGCCAAAGTGTCGGACTACGAAGCCTGCCGAGCGATAAGGACTCTGTTGGACAAGGGAGTACTAAGGGTGGTTCAGCAGGTGATACAACCACCAGACGAACAGCCCCTTTTAGCGCATGAGGAGCTTTTTGAGCTAAAAGTCCGCATGGGTGAGAGGATGTTTTCCAATTCTAAGGTAACGAGGGGGAAGGTATGCATGCTTGCGGCGGACAAGGAGTACTTGAGGGAATTTGTCGTTGCCTTGCACAAGCTGTCGGCTTTCGATCTGCGCGATCGGCTTGAAGCCGTCAAGTTGGGCTTTGGCCAATTGGGCGAGTTTTCCCTGAGTGAAAACCTCACCGTGCAGTTGATGTTGTTACCACTGGACCCGACCATGATTCCTTTGTGGAAACCCCTTGGCGTGGCCATGGGTGGAGTTGTGATTTTGCATGGCTCATCGGAGGAAATGGAAAGGTATCAGCTCGATGTTGCAGTCCAGAGGTTGGTGGATGACTCCGAAGTGGCCGTACTCCAGGTCGCCCCCCCCGGATCGCCTGCCCAGCAACACGTTGTGATTGTGGATCCGTCCGACTCCGGGCAAGTAAGAGAAACAATATCGGATCTGTTTCGCCAGATGGCCAGGATGCCAAGGACGCTGCCAGTATAAAATTCACGTTCTCTGACCGAATTAGTGAAATCGTCCACCTTGGAATAGTTGTTTTCAGAGGCAATTCCAGGTTATGCTGTCCGATGTGGAGGTGGCTAAAGTGCGAGCTGATAAATTATCAGGCTCATTTACCAGAAGAGATTTTTTTCGTGTCTCTGCCGCAACTTCTGTTGCGGTTGCAATAGGAGGCGCATCGAGACTCTGGGCTGCTGACTCTGTGGCTGATGATCCTGCGCGGCTGGTAGCCAGGGTGAGAGGGACGGACGTGGACAAGATGGTACGAAAAGCCCTGGACCTGTTTGGTGGCATGGGGCGATTCGTTCAACCTGGTTACAGGGTGGTGCTCAAACCAAATGCTTCTTTTGCCAACGAAGCTTCTTGGGGAAACAACACCAATCCGGCTGTCGTCAACACGGTAGCCAAGTTGTGTCGTGAGGCCGGGGCCAGGCGGGTAACGGTTTTGGATTATCCTCTGTATCGAGGCGCCCAGGCGCTGGAACTCAACGGTGTGGCCCAGGCGTGTAAAAATCTCAATGGTGTGGACCTGAGCGTTTTATCAAAGAGGGGAGAGTTCAGAAAAGTTCATATTCCCAATGCCCAGGTTCTAAAGGAGGTCGAGATTGCAAGGAGCGCACTTGATGCGGATTTGATCATCAATCTTCCCGTGGCAAAGGCCCACGATGCTGTTGCCGCATCAATCGGACTGAAGAACCTCATGGGTGTAATCTGGGACAGGGCGGTATTTCATACCTCCATGGATATCAACAAGGCCATAGCTGATTTGTCCCTGGCCATTCGGCCTCAGTTGACCATCGTGGATTTGACTCGGGTAATGGTCACCAATGGTCCCAAGGGGCCCGGGGAAGTCGTCGAACCTGAGATGATCCTGGTGGGAACGGATCCTGTGGCCTTGGACGCCTTGGCCCTGAGACAGGTGAGATTCAACGGCAGGAAATATCGTCCAAAGCAACTCAAATACCTTCGCTATGCCCACAAGGCCGGCCTGGGGAGAATAGACCTGGGAGAACTCAACATACGAGAGGTAGGCGTTTGAGGACCGGTAACGCTTCCATCCTTGCATCTTTGTTGGTTACCTTAATGGCTATTTCTGCGTTTGGCCGCTATCCAAGGGTTGCCAGTGATGCTCAGGGCACCTGGATCGCAACAGATGAGGCCCTGATCCGTGTTGTTGGGGATTTGTTTACCTTTTACACTTCGGCCAATGGCTTACCTGGAGACAGGGTCCGGAACGTTGCTCCTGACGATAGGGAGGTATGGATTGCGACTCCGAGAGGGTTGGGACGCATGGATAGAAACTCCCGAAGGTGGGAGACCTTTGGCTCGCCGGCCCCACTGCCGTCCAACGATGTCTATTCGGTTGCAGTGGATGACAGGTTTGCATGGGTTGGCACAGCCGAGGGGGTAGTGCGCTGGGACAAGCTGGCAAAGCAATGGGAGCCGTTTGGAAAGCAGCGGGGTACAAAGGATCTTGCAGTCTACGATATTCTCTCGTTCGGACAGACCGTGTGGTTCGCTTGCCAAAAGGGCCTGTTACGTTTCAACAGGCAGACCGGAGAGTGGCAATATTACGGACCTGAGGAGGGGCTCGACATCGGTGCCGTCCTGGAGATCATGCGTGTGGGCGAAAGCCTGTGGCTTCTGGGACATGATGGAATCGCGAGATTCGATCTTCGCTCGGAGGCCGTAAGCACTTTCAAACTCTCCGATGGATTGCCCAGTACGTTGGTGACGGCGTTTGCCCCTGTTGCGGGCGAGACATGGATAGGTACGGACAAGGGCGTGGTTGTGTATAAACCGGGTTCGGATGCCATAAGCCCGTTTCTGTATGAAAAGGGAATGCCGCAAGGACAGGTCGTGGGTATTCAGGTCTCCATGCCATGGGTTTGGGTTGCGACAAACAAGGGACTTGGCCTGTTCAACACCAGGACCAAGGTATGGGAAGAGAAACGTACTGAAGACGGGCTGGCACCTGGAGCAATTTTAGGGCTTGCCATGGCAGGGTCCATGTTGGTGCTGCTGCAGGACAAGACTTTCCAGGGCTACCAGACTCAGCGGGACGACTGGGTGACTTACCCCATAGAGGATATTTGGGAGGGCAAGACATCCGGTGCTGGTGATTCTTCGTCTTTAAGGGTGAACTTCGAGTTGATCGCGTCCGGAGACGGAAATCTCACCTGGACCGGTGACGAGTTTAGTCACACCGCGCAGATAGTTCCTGATATGCGACTGGGTGCTGGAGCAGCCCTGGATGGGGGGCGAAGTATCGATTCATCCGTGAGGCTGGATTTCGGAGATGTCACCAAGAGCGGAATCAGGGAGTACGATGCCGAGTTCAGGTTCAGGGGCAACGACGAAGATACTCTGCGGGAACTTATTTTATCCGATGAGTTGCGGTTGAGGGATTCTGAGGATCGGCATGACCTGGTGGATGACGCCTGGCTCGAGGGGATCGGGGTCTATCAACGCATGGGCAATTCGAAATCCCGGAAGGTGGATCCCGTAACTGTGGATTCAGAAATCGGCCTCAGGCGCGGGGTTAGAGTACGTGAATACTTTCGTGGCTCCATCGACTACACCTACCGGTTGAGCCATCAATACATCACTCCCCGTTCTGACGTTGTCAAGGTCGATGGTCAGATCCTGGACCGTGACGTTGATTACATAATCACCCATACCACCGGTCAGTTGACATTTTTGAACCCGGATAAGGTAAATGCCCTGAGCCTGATAGAGGTTACCTATACCTACGAGCAGGTGCCGAGAAAGGATACCGCTTCGACTTCCATCCTGGAGATGTTGCCTTGGGATAAAGAAATAGGTGGTTTTGCCAGATCTTCCAGCCCGGTCTACGTTAGCGACGAGACCGGGTTGTATAAAAAAATAGATGGAGGGGCCCCCAAGTATCTGGACCGGGGCTGGATGGAGAGCGTGTTTCAAGATTACGTACAGGGCTCTACGTCTCTTTCCATACAGATAAACGACATGGGCTCTGCGGAAAATGCACAGGAGATCTTCGATTACGACAAACCCATAAGTTACGTGGTGTTGTGGGACGAACCCGATACAACAGCGGTGCTGGATGAGAGCCTGGCTTCGAGGTATGCGGTGAAGATGCGTATGGGTAAATATTACGTGGAGATTTCCATTGATGAAAAGAGCAAGTCGGCAGAGATTCTGATAGATCTTTTCGCTCAAGCCGTACGTACCAAAGGAGACCTGTCCGGAACCACCCTGGACCGTTATCGATCTTTTGCCGGTCGGCTTCGTCTTGGTCTCAATCCAAGCGATCATTTTGGGTTGGGAATGGGAGCGCTTTTTGGTTCGGACCTTCAAAACGATGAGGTAAGCGCGACCACCGGGTTGAGCAGAAGGTCTTTTGGTCTTGGTACGGTGGATCTTTGGACGAGGCATAAACTGGGTTCCGGACCATGGGGTGGAGACCTGAGTTCTTTTGCCCAGTTTGGATATGGACGGAGCACAGACGTTGGTGCCGAAGATATCCTGGGTCGGGCGTTTGCAGGCAACGTGGTGTACAACTCCCAGGCCCTGACTTTGAGACTGGACGGCGAAGCTCAAAGCAAAAACTATCAGTCAGGCACGACGAGGGACACCCCCTTGGGCACTTTTGCAGGAGATTTCAGGGCGGACGCAACCATGTCTCCCGTTCGTTGGCTGCGACTGAGATTGTTATACGACCACGCGAGATCTTACCTGTCGCCTGACTTGGCCGGGAGCGGCGAAGGTGTTGGAATCAATGAAAACCTGATGGGAAAGCTGACATTCAAAAAGGCAAAATGGCCCACCATATGGCTTCTTGCTGGCAGGAGTGTGCTGGATGGTGGCGAACACAAAGACAAAAAACTCAGGTTGGCCGGCAGTATGGAATACGACCTGGCCCATGGTGTGCTCCAGGACTTGGATTTCAAGAAATTGGCTCTCAAGGCATACTTCGATCTGTCCGACAACCAGGTTCCCGTTTTGATCGACGAGCATAACCCCATATTGGAACCATCGGCTCGTCAAAGATGGATTCACTTGGGGTCTGTTCCCGGTCAGGCTCAGAACATGCGTTTCGAATTGAAATTTGCTCCCACGAGTACAGAGGATGCTTATGCCAGGTTCGAGAGAAAGACCTTCAGCCCGGCCGAGAGCTCTACCTCCAGTCCTGAGTCCGGAAGCGAAGCCCTTCCCCTGGAATACTGGGAGTTGATAATGGGAGCGGCCAGTCGCTGGCTTCCAGGGATTGTTCCCACTTTTAACGGAAAGATGACTTATCGCGAGGGCAAGGACCAAAATGGAGATTATTTCCAGGACGCCCAATCCATCCTTTCCGGGCAGATGGAGTTTTTTCCAGGACAGTGGATTACGGCACTGGGTTCAACTCTCCTGTCTGTAGGTTATGGCTTTACCAATTCGGAGCAAGCGGACGGAATGGGCGGCTCCGGTCAAGACTTGCTCTGGTCAAAGGCCATGCATTTGGTAAAACACCAGGTAGAAGCAAAAGCTTCATATGGAAATTACGATGATATTTTTCGCATGGAAAGCCGCGCAAAGTGGTGGACGGTAAGGGAGGGCGAGACTCAGGACGAAAGTGAGCAGTACTTCGAGGTTCTCAATCGTGTAACTCTCCGACCGATATATACTTCGCCAATCACCTTGCGGCTGGATTATGCTCAACTGCAGCAGAGAAATCCCGCAGATCAACAGATGGGTCTCATCAAATCCCTCGCTCCCTCCCTGGAGTGGGAAAAGCGTTGGTCCCAGGATTTAGTGACGAAAGTCAGATTAGAGGTTCCATGGCGGGTTTTGGATCATTCCTGGGATGATGTTCGGCAAATAGATCGCAACTTTCAGGAGTGGTCCATCAAACCGTGGCTGGAGGTCAGGCTGCGTCTGAGGGAGGTGGCCGGAGACAGCCAGTTGAGACTTGCATTCAGGGCGTATAACCAGTGGATTCGACCTTTTGATCTTTCCAAAGACGGAAATTCTGGTGCTGAGACAGCTCGGGAGACCTATGCCGCCGTTTGGTTCGACTGGGACAGACCTGGTTCATTCTTGTTGCGAATCGGTGCCGTATACCTATGGCATGTCTGTGAATCATTGGACTTGGTTGACGAGATTGCAGCCTCTCAGGAGTGTACAGACTCCCACTCTATCCAGCCAACACTGAAAGCCATCGCCAGGTTTTGATACCGATTCTTTTGAACAATATAAATTTTCATTGACTGAATCATGCGCTACAGGTTACAAGCAACACCCCCACAGGTGGTGGGGAAGTTGAGTTCATTTATCTTTGTCGCACCTGACAGGTGCCCATAGGAGGAATTCGTCATGACGATCAAGGTTGGGATCAATGGATTCGGTCGTATTGGTCGGTGCGTAACTCGTGCCCTGTACGAGCGGGGGTTGGCCGATGAGATCGAGATCGTCCTCATCAACGATATCACGGACAATGCTACGCTGGCGCATCTTTTGAAATATGACTCGGTGCACGGTATTTTCAGCAAAAATGTCGAGCTTGCGGAAAATGGTATTTCGGTGGATGGCAGGCTCATAGAGATCAGCGCAGAGAGGGATCCGGGCGCTCTGCCATGGAAAGAAAAATCCGTGGATGTGGTTTTGGAATGCACGGGACTTTTCCGGGACGTGGATTCATGCACCAAGCATTTGAACGCCGGAGCCCCACGTGTTCTACTGTCTGCTCCGCCCAAGACGAGAGACATCAGAGCGTTTGTTTATGGCGTAAACCACAATGAGTTCGACAAGGAAAAGGACAGGATACTTTCCAACGCTTCGTGTACTACAAACTGCCTTGCTCCCGTGGCCAAGGTTTTGCACACGGAGTTTGGGATCGAAAAGGGCATTATGACCACGATCCATTCTTACACCAATGACCAGCGTCTTTTGGACTTACCTCACAAGGATCTTCGACGGGCCAGAGCTGCTGCCATGTCCATGATTCCCACCACCACGGGTGCTGCCCGTGCCGTGGGAGTCGTACTTCCTGACCTGGACGGAAAACTGGACGGCATCTCAATCCGGGTGCCAACGCCCAACGCATCTGTGGTAGACTTGGTGGCTACGCTCAAGAAAGAGACCACGGCCGAAGAAGTCAACGCTGCTTTCAAAAAGTGGTCGGAGGGAGAACTAAAGGGTGTACTGGGTTACGAGGAAATTCCCCTTGTAAGCACAGACTACATCGGGGATCCTCGTTCTTCCATAGTGGACGCTCCCAACACCGCGGTAATGGGCTCGAACTTGGTCAAGGTTCTATCCTGGTATGACAACGAATGGGGTTTCTCAAACCGCATGCTGGATATGGTAAAGTTCATTACGGGTTGACGTGAATGACCATTCGCTCCATAGAAGATTTGCCCATAGAGGGCCAAAGAACCTTCATAAGGGTAGATTTCAACGTGCCCCTGGCAGATGGGAAGATTTCTGATGATACCAGGGTGATGGCTGCTTTACCGACCATCAGGCATGCGGTGGCCAGAGGGGCCAAGGTGATCCTGGCATCCCATCTTGGTCGTCCCAAGGGACAGGTGGTGGACTCCCTGCGTTTGGAGCCCGTGGGAGTTCGCCTAGCCGAGCTTTTGGAGATCGAGGTGATTGCCGCAGACGACTGCGTGGGAGATGGAGTAAAAAAGCTTTCCCAGGACATGCGTGATGGACAGCTTTTGCTGTTGGAAAACCTGCGTTTCTACAAGGGCGAAACAGACAATGATCCTGTTTTTTCACAAAAGCTAGCTTCCATAGCGGATATTTATGTCAATGATGCGTTTGGAACAGCACATCGTGCTCATGCCTCCACGGTCGGTATGGTCGAACATTTTTCAGAAAAAGGTGTCGGCTATCTCATAAGGAAGGAACTAAAGTTCCTTGGTGGGGCTCTGCGTGAGCCTAAACGCCCGTTTGTTGCAGTGTTGGGTGGAGCAAAGGTCTCTGACAAGATAGGGGTCATTTCCTCTTTACTCAACAAGGCTGATTCGATTCTGGTGGGTGGTGCCATGGCTTATACCTTCCTCTCTGCTCGTGGACAAAACGTGGGCTCGTCACGGGTGGAGCGGGACAAGGTGGATTTGGCCAGAAACCTCATGGATATGGCTACAGAACGCAAGGTTCGTCTGGTTCTACCCGAAGATCACGTGGCTGCCGCAGGAATAGATTCCGGGTCAGGGGAAATTTTTGAGGGTGATATTCCCGATGGCCTGATGGGCCTGGATATAGGACCCCGTACAGTTGAGACATACTCTAAGGCACTTTTGTCCGCGAGGACTGTTTTTTGGAACGGACCAATGGGTGTGTTCGAAAAGGAGCCATTTTCCAAGGGGACTTTTGGAGTTGCAGAGGCTTTGGCCTCGTCCAAAGCCATAAGCGTCGTGGGGGGTGGAGACTCTGCTGCGGCTTTGAGGCAAAGTGGACTGGCTGACAAGGTCTCTCACATTTCAACGGGCGGTGGTGCCAGCCTGGAGTTTGTGGAGGGCAAGGTTCTACCGGGAATTGAAGCCCTGGAGAGTTAGTCGGAAAGTTATCCTGGAGGTGGGACATGAGACGTCCCTTTATAGCTGGAAACTGGAAGATGAATTTGTTGTCGGACCAATCGGTGCAGTTGGCAAGGGCTGTGAAAACCGCAGCTGCGAAAACCGACCACGTCGATGTGGCAGTAGCTCCTACTTTTGCGTCCTTGGCCGGTGTGCTGAGCGTGCTAAAGGGATCCGACGTTGCGGTGGCTGCTCAGACTTGCCACTGGGAGACATCCGGCGCATATACCGGAGAGGTCTCGACCGAGATGATCAAGGACATGGGTTGTTCCCATGTGATAATTGGACATTCCGAGCGTCGTCAGTACTTTGGCGAGACAGACCAATGGGTGAATAAAAAGATCCATGCGGCTCACAGGGCGGGGTTGTTGCCAATTGTGTGCATTGGAGAGACATTGGAACAACGAGATGCGGCAGAGACCTTCAAGGTCATCGATGCTCAGTTGACAAGAGCCTTGGAAGGAGTCGCCTCTGACAGGATGCCATCTTTGACGGTGGCATACGAACCGGTATGGGCTATTGGCACTGGCAAGACCGCGACACCTGAGCAAGCGCAGGAGGTTCATGCTCACCTGCGTAACCTGCTTGTGAAACTGTACGATGAATCGACAGCTGAGCAAGTTCGAATCCAGTATGGAGGCAGCGTCAAACCTGCAAACGTAAAGGAACTCATGGCAATGCCTGACATAGATGGAGCTTTGGTAGGCGGAGCTAGTCTGAAGGCAGAGAGTTTCGAGGCGTTGATTCTTTTTGAACAATAGGTTGTAAATGATGATCAATAGATGATTGGGAGTCTTTGGTAATGTATACCTTTTTTATTGTTATCTACGTTTTGGTTTGTTTCTTCATGGTTATCATCGTTTTGCTCCAGCAGGGCAAGGGATCCGGTATGGGTGCCGCATTTGGCGGTGGTGGACAAACCCTGTTCGGCTCGGGAGGCAAATCCACTCCGTTGCAAAAGGCTACTACAGTCATGGCGTTTTTATTCATGGCCTTGTCCGTAGCCCTTGCTTCCATGAGCGGTGGTGATGATTCTGCTCTGTACCAGGCGCCTGCCGAGCATCCGGTGGGTTTGCAGCAAGACACTTCTGCTGATGATGACAGTGGTGACGAAAGCGCTGATAAGGCCAAACAGTCTGAGGAGAAGAATACAGAGACTGCAACTGACTCTGAGTCAGCCAAGGCAGAGACCAAAAAACCAGCACCAGAGAAGACTGAACCGGCCAAGGCCGAAACATCCAAGTCCGAACCAAGCAAGACTGAACCAACAAAGACTGAGCCAACAAAGACTGAGCCAACAAAGACTGAACCGGCACCTGTGAAATAGACGCTCTCTTCAGTAGCTACCGTTTGCTCTATTCCGTCAAGCGCATCTTATGCCAAGCGTAGTCAATAGAATGCTTGTGCCTGATATTATCCCGTAATCGTCAATTCGGTGCTTTTGCTTATTCAAAGCATCTGAGTCTTTTTTTATAAATATTATGCCGAGTGTGTTGCTTATATTCGCTCATATGCAAAAAGTCTATGACACAAATTGAAGCCGATGTATAATTAGAAAATTAAGCTCACTGTCATGGAGGGCAAAATGACTCGAAAATTCATACCCATAGTTTTTGTCTTGAGTATGATGCTCGTTCCATCAATTTCCGGTGCTCAATCGGTTCGTTTGAACTGGAACGAAGTAACTCTGGATACCTCTGGGAATCCTGAAACAGTGATAGGTTACTATGTTTCCTACGGCACGACTTCTGGTAACTATACCTCGGGTTTTTCCACGGGAGACGTGCTTTCCACGGTTATTCCCAATCTTGTAAATGGTCAGACCTATTATTTCGTGGTCAGGGCAATCGACGCACAACAAAACAACAGCGCCTGGTCAAACGAGGCGTCCTGGACAGTTCCGTTTGAGGACTGTAATGGTGTGGATGACGATTATGATGGTGTCACAGATGAAGATTTGGAGGGCCAGGCTTGTCCCCTCCAGGACGGTGTGTGTGCCGGGGCTTTTCAGGTATGTTCGAATGGCGGATGGAGTTCTTGTGATGGTTCTGCTTATGGTGCAAATTATGAGGCTGTCGAATCCAGCTGCGATGGGCTGGATAATGACTGCGATGGGGCTACGGACGAAGATTTGACCGCGCCTTCCTGCGATTTGCAACAGGGTGTGTGCCAGGGCTCTCATAAGCAATGCGGTGGACAAAATGGATGGTCTGATTGTGGTATGGCCGAATACGGACAGAATTACGAGGCAGAGGAGACCACTTGCGACAGCCTGGATAACGATTGTGACGGCGCCACAGATGAAGGCCTTGATTCATGTTGTACTGAAGGCGATACATTGGATTGTTCCACTGACGAGGGTGAGTGCACATCTGGTCAACAGGTTTGTGACGCCCAGGGCCGCTGGAGTGATTGTGATGGAGTGATGCCATCTGAGGAGACATGTGACGGTCTGGATAATGACTGCGACGGCGAAACGGACGAGGGCCTGAGCGGTTCGGCATGTCCTTTGCAGGAAGGAGTCTGTGCAGGTTCTCACCAGATGTGTGACGGAGCAGGTGGTTGGTTGGAGTGTGACGCGGCTGCGTACGGTGATGATTTCGAAGAGCAGGAAACTCGATGTGACGGGCTTGATAATGACTGTGATGGTGCAACGGACGAAGACCTGACAGGGGCCGCATGCCCCTTGCAGCAGGGGGTTTGTGCCGGCTCGACACAAGTATGTGGCGGAGCCTCCGGTTGGATCGAGTGTTCGGCTTCGTCCTATGGTTCGGACTACGAAACAGAAGAGACCCGTTGCGATGAACTGGACAATGACTGCGACGGCGAGACGGACGAAGATGGAGTGTGCGATAAGCCGGACGCAGGAGGCGGGGATGGAGGTACGGATGGCGGTCCTGATGTGGACAATTCCAAGATCGAGATTGTCGGAGGATGCGGTTGTGCCCATTCCACGTCTGGTGGTGGAGGGTTTGCGGCTTTAGTCTTGTTGATTGTTTTGGGTGTTGGATTACGCAAGAGGGTTGGGTACCATGAGTGATGATTTCGATCGCAGGGAGTTTCTCAAGCGTTCGGCTGCCGTTGTAGCAGTTGCTGCGGTGACATCAGGTTCTGTCTACGCGGAGCAAAAGGCATCTTTTGCCGGTGGGGTGTCAAAGTCGTTGGTAAAGATACAGGGCAAGGGAGTTGTTGCGGACGTTGGAAAGGCTGTATCAGAGGTGCTCAAGCCGTTGGGTGGTATGAAGGCTTTTGTCAAAAAGGGAGATAAGGTCGTATTGAAACCGAACATGGGTTTTGCCACCGATGCATCGATTCATGCAACTACTTCTCCTCAGGTGGTGGCCGCGGTCGCCAGGGAGGTTCTGGCCTGTTCTCCAGCCAAAGTTTTGATCCTGGATGTTCCCATGCGAAATCCAGAGGCCTGTCTTAGAAGAAATGGCATCAAGGCTGCCTGCAAGGGACTGGATGTCCAGGTGGTTTTGCCGACGTCCGAACGTTTTTTCGTATCCGTTGATATTCCCAAGGGCAAAATACTCAAGAAGGTGAAAATCCTTAGGGACGTTATGGAATGCGATGTGCATATTCCCATTCCCGTTGCTAAAAGCCACATGGCGGCGGGTTTTTCCGGTGGAGTAAAGGGCAACATGGGTGTTATTCTGGACAGGGAAAGCTTTCATTCCAGGTATGAACTGAACCAGGCAATAGCCGATTTGGCAACCGGGATCAAAAGTCATTTGTCGATTTTGGACGGACTCATGGTCATGTCCGAAGGAGGACCGGCCGGTCCGGGTAAGCTCATCGCAGCAAACGCCATCGTGGCCGGAACTGATATCGTTGCAGTGGATGCAATGGGCGTGGTTTTAGCCCCATTGTATGGTCGCAAAATAAAGCCCAGACAGATTCGTCATCTGAAAAAAGCGCAACTGAGTGGGGTTGGCAAGTTGAAGGTTTCGAAAGACAACTACGTCCAACTGAGCATGTAGGACTCGACGCTCGAATATCAGATCTAACAGGAGAGACGGCATGGGACGCAGGATGATTCTTATGGCGCTAATGAGTATGGTAATAGTCGGTTCAACACCTGCTCTTGGTGGACAGTTGCCGGATGTGGTCAGGTTGCTGCCAAAAGGGGATCTTGGTGAAGGGATCAAGTCAATTGGCGAGCCTGAGCATTATGTCGGCAGAAAATTGTTCGATTACATGGACGGGGGAGCTGAACTCTACCTTGCATATGGATTTGAGGACTTGGGCGTTTGTGAGTATTCAGCGACCAATAACACTTTGCGAGTGGCGCTTTACAAGATGGGTTCGCCACGTGAGGCTTACGGAATCTACTCTCAGTCTGCAAGGGGCGAAAGTGCCGGGCTTCCTGGACCAAGCAGCGAGAGTGCCAAGATGATTTCATTTTTCAAAGATAAGTTCTACGTAAGAGTTCTCGTGGTGAAGGGGGCCGACAAACCACACGATTCAATGGTGCTGCTGGCAAAAAAAGTCTGGGACGCTCTACCTGGGCAGGCCATGATTCCATCCATGATGAGCCAATTGCCCAAAGGTGCGCTCAAAGGGACATCCCGATTTTTGACCCATCCCGATGTTACACAGAACGTGTGGTTCGATGGAGAGGGAAAAATCCTTTTGTCCAAGGGTGCCACGGCTGTTTCAGCAACCTATCCAGGTGCTGATGATGATATCCAGTTGACCCTGGCTCAGTATCCAAGCTCGGCAGAGGCGCTCAGGGCATGCAAGTCCCTTGGGGAAAAGCTTGCTATAGAGGTAAAAGAGCATTCTGGAACATGCGAAGCGGTTGGTAAGACGCCAGACGACGTATTTGCCGCCATAAGCACAAAAGGAGCTGTCTTGCGTTGGGCATCCGGTGCCAAAAACTCCGATGATGCCAAAGAATGGCTCGCAAAGATAAAATAAGTTTTTATATTATATTTCAATCGTTACCAATTCGTAGCTTCTCGTCCCCAAGCCCATCTGTTCCGCCTCTTGCAGGTACCCTGCAACCTTGGCTGGGGACATTCCTTCCTGTGCCCTTATCTCATCTCGGATTTCCATTCCCCGTTGGTCTATGGCCACCGGATCGAAGCTCAACAGTATTTTTCGTGGTTTGCAGTCGTGGGGCATATGAGTGTCGCCCATGGACACGCCTATTAGCGCATCCATCGCAAACAATCTGGTTTTTGCGGTGACTTCAGGAATGGCGTTGAGACGAGCTATATGCAATTCGCATTCCTTGTGAAAATCTTCCGGGTTGGAAAATGAACCATAATGGTTTTTCATGCAGCCGGTAAAGCCGGATGCTCCGTGATTTTTCATCACAGACACGTTTATCAGGTGATCGGTTTGCTGGGTGAGAAGTTTCGAGAGATGAATTTTTTTTCCAGACAGGCACACGGAATCAGATTCGTAACCTGGGCCGCTTTCATCATCAGAGGATTTGAAGGTTCCAAGACATGGCACTTTGACCGTATCTTGTAAGATGCCGGCATTCTCGAGTTCCTTTTCCGTCCTATCCCAGATGAAAAGATCCTGACTCGACAGGCCATTGAGATTTTGGAGCAGAGATTCCGAGATGGCGGAGATGAGTGCCGGAGATGATGGGACAGAGGGATTCAGGGTGTTTGCTTTCAGGCTGATTTTCTCTCCGGACTCGTAACCGGGAATGACTACGGACCATGAATCTGTCGGGTCGTCGGTTTCTGTCAGGGCCATCAATCCACTTGTGAACATCTCACGGACTACTTGGGGGTCTATGTCCCATGAGTCCTCGGCTACGGAATGAGCCGAGTTGACCTCAACCACAACGTGAGAGATGGGCACAAGGGAAGGGTCGAGATTGAATTCAGATTGTTCGCATGTGTCCCAGTCGCCATCCACGTGTGGAATACACGATGCCGCGGTAGCCACCACAGCACCCTGTGCGGTAAGCTTCAAGAATCTTCTTCGTGACAGGTTTTTTTTCTTGCCTTGTTCGGTCACCGAGACCTCCAATGATGTCGAGATTATAGCATAGATCGACTCTCGATGGATTTTCTTCGATGGATTAATAAAAAATGTCTTACTAGTCCTGGACCAGGTCGTTAGCTATGGCATCCACCGCTTCGAGGGGATCCTTGGCCTTGGTTATGGGGCGTCCAATGACAAGGAAATCCGCTCCGTTAACAACAGCTTCTTTGGGTGTTGCAATCCGTTGTTGATCATCTGCCAAATAACCGGATGGACGTATTCCAGGGGTGACCAGGAATGGTGATTTTCCCAACTCGCTTCTAAGGGCACGTAGCTCTTTCGGGGATGCCACTAACCCGTCCAGTCCACAATTTATGGCCATTCGGCCGAGTCGAACCGCTGCCTTTTCGGCAGGACCATCCAATCCAACCATGGCGAGATCTTTGTCGTCAAGGCTTGTCAGTACGGTCACGGCTATAACCAAAGGAGCGCCAGCGCATGAACGTGCTTGTTCACAGGCCGCTTTCATCATGGCTTCACCTCCGCTGGCATGTACTGTAAACATGGATACTCCCAGTTTGCACGAGGATCGTACTGCACCAGCCACGGTGTTGGGAATATCGTGAAATTTCAAATCGAGGAAAACTTCTCCTCCATGGTCCTGTACTATCCTAACGGCATCCGGTCCCATGGAGCAAAACAACTCCTTGCCTACCTTAAACATCCCCACGGAACCTCGAAGGGTTTTTACAAGGCGAACCAGATCCTCTTGTTCTGATACATCCAACGCAACGATGATTCTTCGTGCGGGATCAGAGAAGTCGGTGCTGTTTTCCATTTTCATCGGCTCCCTGCTAGTGGTTTTGACCTCGCATGCGATCTTGTATTTGCGTGATCCGACTGATGGCGAATGATTCAGAGTTCGCCAATGGCACTCCTACGCAGTCACGAATCCTCTAACTGATCAAGGAGTTCATCGCAATGCTCATCATCTAAAACATCCATGGCTTGGAACTTGGCATAATCATAAAATGCGGCCATGGCAGCCAAGGCTGATTGTTCCTCAATCTCAAATCGCTTTATGTTCTCCTTGATCGTTTTTATATCCAGTCGGCCTTCGTCGTCGAGTTCGACATTTTTGAAAACCTTTTTATATTTTTTGGCTGGAATGGAAAGGTAGGCGTTTAGTCTATCCACAGCCTTGTGGTCGAAATCTTTCAAAAAGCTGTAGATGGTTTTTATTCTGGCAGCATGCTCCATGAAGAAATCCACTGGATCATCACCTATCGTAACATTTGCGGTAGATGGTTTTGCAATGTCCAGTTGTCCGGTATTCAACAGCCTGGATAGGATCCTGAGAGTCTCCAGTTCGCCCATGCGACTGGTCTGAATGATTTGTTCCACCGTACGTTTCGAATTCACGAGACTTTTTATGTATTGTTCGTGTTCGTCCATCTGAACATCGAGATGTAATGGACGAACGTAAAGGATTATATTCCGATCGGCAAAAGTATTGTCCAGCCTATATAGTTCATCCAGCCTGGAAAGACCTCTCTGTATTAGTTCCCGGATCGTCAGTTCAGGTGGAGCAAGGTATTTTTTGCCAAGTTTTCCTTCCTCGAATATGAATTCACCCTTGGTAAAATAAAATGTGCTGTAGATTATTTCCAGAATCTGTTCCTGCAACCCTTCATAGAGTTGTCTCGGGGTGATGATCCCTTTTTCGATGAGCAACTTACCGACCCTTTTGCCTGGTCTTACTTGTTCGCTCACCTTTCCAAGTTGTGCCAACGTTATGATTCCCTTGCGCCACAGAACCTCAATCAACCTGTCGTCTTCAACTGAAGATGCCGCATGTACAACGTTACCCTGCTTGAAATAGATGACTTTTCGTGCGTGAGGAACCAACAGAGTCAGTATTCCTTCCTTGGACATGGATGAAATCAGGGCAAGCAATTCGGCTACGTGAAACAATCTCAAATCACCATAGAGTATTGGATGCTTTCGGTCACCAGGTTGAACGCTTGAGCTGAGCAAGACATCACCTGAAAGATTCAGGAGCCTTATCTGTTCAGGAGACGAGTCAGCAAGAGAAGACAGCTTTTTCCCAGGGAGTATCAAGTCTCCTGAATCATTGAATTCAATCTTGTCAGTCATCGCTGGAGCCCTTTGCCGTCTCTGTGATTCTTTGTACAAGTGCTTTTTCCAGGTCATCGTTGGGCATTCTTGCAACGACTCTTCCCAGCTCAAAGATGGCACCGCGTCCTCCACTGCCATATGCGATTCCCATATCGGCAGAGCGAGCTTCTCCCGGGCCGTTTACCTCACAACCCATTACCGCTACAGTGGCTTGTACGCCGAGTTTTTCCATTTGATCTTCGATACGTTGAGCAACGGAGCACAGGTCTACCTTTGTCCTTCCACAAGTGGGGCAGGAAACAAGGGCCGGTCCTGTTGCAAGACCGAGCGCTATGAGAAGGTATCTTCCGACGCGGACCTCTGTGACCGGTGGCCCGGATAGAGAGATCCTTATGGTGTCACCAATTCCCATGGGCAGTAACTGCGCAAGAGCAGCAGTGGAACGAACGGCTCCAGCAAGAGGTGGACCGGCTTCGGTGACACCGAGGTGCAAGGGCACATCTGAGTGCATGGCAAAGCTGGAATAAGCCTCCACGGTCATGGGAACATCAAAGGCCTTGAGGGAAACCTTTATATCGTAGAATCCAAGGTTTTGAATTTTTGTTACCCATTCGAGAGCTGTCTCTACCATGGCAACCGCTGTGGGTTTGGTAGCTTTGGAATTCTTTTCTTTAGGCAGGGAACCCGCGTTTACCCCTATCCTGATGGGGATCTGTGCTTGACCAGCTGCATCAACCACTGCCTTAAGCTTCTCTTCGCCTCCCAAGTTGCCGGGGTTTATGCGAAGTGCATCGGCTCCTTGCTTCGCAGAAGCAATGGCGAGTTTGTAGTCGAAATGAATATCCGCAACGATTGGAAGCCCGGTACGGGAGCGGATTTCGGTTATTGTTTTCACTGCGTCCATGTCAGGAACAGCGATTCTTGCGATGGTGCAACCTGCATTTTTTGCTTCCAGCAGTTGGTCCACAATGGTATCTGTGTCCCTGGGATCGGCCTTTGCCATGGTTTGGATAGACACGGGGGCATCACCACCCACGGGAACGTGGCCAACGTGAATTTGTCTGGTCCTATGTCCGGCTAGTTTCATGTTCCTTCACAATACCCATGAAAATCCATGATGGCAAATCAAACAGAAAGCTGATGCGAACATGGGGGAAATCCAAGAGTAGAATTACAGGGATAAGACTACAGGTGCATCGATGCGCAAGTCATGTTATTGAAAGCATGTTGGTTTGGGCGCAAGGAGATCTCTGGACTTTCTTTTATGCGAGACGGGCTCAAAAGTATTTTACACATTTTTCTAAAGCATCGATGGCGTGTAGCCTTGGGTGCTGTTTGTCTTTTCGGCGTAGATGCTGGGCAGCTGGCCATACCACCTATCGTGGGCCGTGCTATAGATGAGGTGGCATCCAAGAATGCTGATAGTGCTTGGCTAGGCAGGGTGGCACTGTTGCTAATGGCCCTGGGTGTGGTGATTTTTTTGTTCAGATTTGCTTGGAGACACTTGTTTTTTGTAACTGCCCGTAAAGCGGAATTGGACCTCAGGGCCAAGATTTTCGATCGCGCCATTGCCATGTCTATTCAGCAGTCCCGTGCCATAAGCACCGGTGAGGTGATGGCAATCGCAACAAACGACGTGGAGTCAGTGCGACGTGCCCTTGCCATGGGGATCGTTGCAGGTGTTGATGCTTTCGTGTTTTCCGCCATCGCAATTGGAGCCATGCTTTGGCTGTCTCCGTCCGTTACCATGTGGGTTGTATTGCCTTTGCCGTTATTGGCCTTGGTGATGAGAGTGACAATGAGGGAGGTATATAGAAGGTGGGATCAGGTTCAGTCTTCCTTCGAGAGCATGACAGAAAGATCCCGCGAGTCCGTAGCCGGGATTAGGTTGATAAAGGCGTTCGATCTCGTTGATGCAGACGAGAGACGGTTTGGAAATTCTAGTAAGAAATATTTCGAAAAATACATGGGTTATCTAAAGGTAGATGCGTTTATCAGGCCTGCCATAATGGTCATCACAGGCATGTGCATCGCCATCTTGCTTGGTGTGGGGGGCAAAATGGTCATTTTGGGCACGTTGAGTATCGGTACGTTTGTAGCCTTGACCACTTATGTCAGTATGCTCACCTGGCCTATGATTGCGGCAGGATGGATGGTCATATTGCTGCAACGCTCTTCAGCCTCCATGGAACGAATAGAGTTGTTTCTGCATCGTGAAATTGAACCTGGGGCCGAAGTTGCTCAAAAGGAACTTTTCGATGGAGACATAGAGTTCAAAGACCTTCACTTCTCGTACGGTGATGACACCACAGAATCCATCGACGGTGTTAGTTTGAAGGTTCCCAAGGGAACGAAACTGGGAGTGGTTGGCCAGGTGGGTTCTGGTAAGAGCACCTTGGTACGGCTTTTCCTTCGTTTGGAAGAACCTCCGTCTGGTTCGGTCTTTATTGCAGGAAAAGATATCATAAGCTCAAACCTCAAAACCCTTAGACGTTCCATAGCCTGGGTGCCGCAGGAAGCTTTTTTGTTTTCAGATACTATTGAGGCGAACCTGCGTGTGGGAAAACCGGATGCATCCATGGACGAGTTGGTTCGTGTATGTAAGCTCGCATCCATTCATGACGAAATAATTTCTTTTGCCGAAGGTTACACAACCGTTTTGGGCGAGAGGGGCATAACCCTTTCCGGTGGCCAAAAACAAAGGCTATGTCTTGCCAGGGCATTGCTAAAGGATGCACCGTTCATCGTATTAGACGACACTCTTTCCGAAGTGGACGGGGATACCCAAAGGGCGATTATCCGCGCCATGGTTGGCGAACTGAAGGAGAAGACCGCTATCGTGGTCAGCCATCGTGTAAGTGCTGTCATGGATCTGGACGCTATTGCTGTTTTCAGTGCTGGACGCATAGTGCAGTACGGCACCCACGAAGAACTTCTGGAACAGGACGGTTATTACAGGTCCATGGTTAGACTCCAGAGCATGAGTGAAGGGCAGTGAATCAATGGCTGCATTGAGAAAGGAAAAGCGCCTTGGTCCCTTGCGATTGTTCGCTCATGTCAAGAAGCTTTTGCGATTGGTGTCCGGAATGCGAAAGTGGCTGGTGTTGTTCATGCTGCTTTCCGTCTTTCAAGCCGGACTCGAACTGACATTGCCTTTGATTGTGAGGGCCGCAATCGATAATTACGTAACCCTTCCATGGTTGGCTGTCGAAACGAGCAAGGTGGGAGATCTGCTCCCTGGGGGAATTGAGTCCGTTGAAGACACATCTAGGGGAGTGGTGTTTGTCAAGAGGGCTGATTTGGGACGCGCAACTCTGAGAGCCCTGACTGCAACCGGTGCAACAACGACAACAGGATGGATGAGGACTCCCAATGGAAAGTGGCTCGATGAAGCCGAACTAAAGAGTCTTGACCATGAGAGAACCAAGTCTTTGCGTGTTGAATCATTGCGTGGAATCAAGTCATTCGCATTGCTGTACGCCGGGTTGTTGCTGTTGATTTTCGTGTTGGCATACGCTGGTACACTTGGGCTTGGTCGCATAGGTCAGACAGCGGTGTTGAACATGCGTCTTGCTCTTTGGAAAAAGTTGCTCAGGTTGCCGGTAAGGTATTTCGATGAAAATCCAGTTGGAAGGATTGTCACCCGGGTTGCAAACGATCCGGCGAATCTATCTGAATTGTTCTCGTCTGTGTTGGCAACGGTTGTTGCGGACCTGGCTCAGTTTGTTGGAATTCTCGTTTTGTTTTTATGGTTGGATGTGTTTACAACCCTGTGGCTGCTTGCCTTAGCCCCCATGCTCATCATCCTGACCTGGTGGTTCAAACGAATATCGCAGAAAATTTATCGCCGGATAAGGATACATATTGCAGCATTGAACACATTTATTCAGGAATCGTTCACCGCATTGGAGGTGATCAAGGCTTTTGTCTTCGAGCGTCACGCGAAGCAACGTTTCGATGAGCTCAATCTGGCCAATTATCGTTCTCAGGTCAGCCTTGTCCATGTATTTGCAATCTTTCGTCCTGCCGTTGATGCCCTGTCCACGGCGGGCTTGGCGCTCATCGTGTGGTACGCTGGAGGCAGGGTGTTGTTCCAGGCACTGTCCATGGGCACGTTTGTTGCGTTCATACTGTATCTGAAGATGCTTTTTCGCCCCCTGCAAAATCTGGCTGATAAATTCAACATTTTGCAATCTTCCGTGGTCTCTACCGAGAGGCTGATTTCGATTCTGGATGAACAGGAAGAGCCAACTGGTGAGGTATCAGCCGGGAATGGGCAGGCGATGGAAGTAGTGTTCGACAATGTAAGTTTTTCTTATGACCCCCGACACCCTGTGCTCAAGGGCGTGTCGTTCGTTCTAAAGCCAGGCCGAAGGGTTGCACTGGTCGGGCCTACAGGGTCTGGAAAATCGACCATTCTGGCGTTGCTACTCAGGTTCTACGAATTGAATGAAGGTCAGGGCAGTATAAAAGTAGGAGGAGTCCGGATTCAGAACTGGAACACACGTGCCTTGAGAAGAATGTTCGCATTGGTTCCTCAGGATTTGTTCTTGTTTTCTTCAACGTTGCAAGAAAATATTTGCCTGTTCAGGCATGAGTGCATGGACAATTTAGAACATGGACTGGAGGTGGCCAGGCTGGATCGTATAATCGAGAGATTGGATGGAGGACTGGAACACGTTTTGAACGAGAGGGGAACAGTTCTCAGCCAGGGCGAACGCCAGTTGGTGAGTTTTGCTCGGGCCGTTGCCAGCGCGAGACCATGCCTGGTTTTAGACGAGGCCACTTCTTCGGTCGACAGTGCCACGGAGGAACTCATACAGAATGCCATGGAGGAGCTTTTACATCAAAAGACCGCCTTGGTTGTTGCACACAGATTGTCCACGATAAAGGATTCTGATCTGATCCTGGTCCTTCAAAACGGAACCATCATACAAAATGGTACTCATCAGGAGTTGATGGCTGAAGATGGGCTTTATCGTAAGATGTACGAGGTCCAGTTCCTCCAGAGAAATTCAGGAAATTCAGGGACGGAGGTCTAACTTTGCTCAAAGGAAGGGACCAAAGGAAGGGACGGAGGTATAACTTTGCCTGCTCGATACAAAAATCCCTTCCTAGCCGGCCACTGTGGTTTTCTAAGTTGTATTTTTCCCAGCAGGCAGGTCGATTCGCTTCATAAAGCCCATTAGAGCCCTTTACTCTCTGTCTATTTTCTTCGGACTTGAAGGTTTGGCACAAAAACACCAAAAGGGAGACAAACGTCTCCCTTGGTCCCCCCTTGCGCTCTTATTTCCTACATGTGATTTTTTCTATGCCTCAGACTACCTCGGGTGGATCGCCGCCTCTATGGTTTTTATTCAGCAAGCCAGAGAGCTTCTTTTTCATCTCGTACTCCCATAGCTCGCCTACGATGAAACACCCACTGCCTAACCTGGGGTCTCGCTTCAAACCTCGCTCGGTGAGGAACCTATCGAGCATGGAGCTGAAAAACAAGAATTCAAAATTTTCCAAAATCTTCCAGGATTTTTGAAAATTCAAAGGGTGTCCAATTTTCTTGTACACTTTGTGAAATTTTCGACCTCCGTCCCTCGATTTGTCCCTCGATTTTCGATTTTTATGGTTAGATTTTTGACTACCTTATCTTACATGTAGTATTATGTAGGATAAATCATTGGGAGTCTATATGAATAACAAGGAACGAAGATTGGGCAACAGGTTGGATAAAGTGTTTTCAATTTATATTACAGGGCCGTGGGGTACGTCCTTTGGAATTGCTAGGAACATCTCCGAAGGTGGCATGTTCATCGAAACACCAGATCCCTATCCCCTGGGAAGTAAGATGGAGATAACTTTTTCTCTTCCCCAAAGTGAAACAGAAATGACAGCCATGGCTCAAGTGGTGCATCTATGCTTCTTGAATAGGACACCAGCTGGTGATCCGCGTCGTGTCATGGTTGGTATGGGAGTCAGGTTTACCGGTTTTGCGGTAGAAGACAAGCAAGAAGGTGATCCAGGTTTTACTTGCATGCTTTTGTCTTGATGAATATATTCCTCACCTGATGCGCGATTAGCTCAGTTGGATAGAGCGTTGGCCTCCGGAGCCAAAGGCCGCAGGTTCGAATCCTGCATCGCGCGTATGCATTGACGGCAATTTCAGGTCAGGAGTTGGCCATGGGAAACAATGAAAATAATGATAGGCGGCAGGCAAAAGCCGGAAATGTTATCCTTGAAGAAGAACGCCGAAAAGGAGATCGCCGTCGCGACATCAGAGTCCCGGTCAATATCTGGGTCGAAGAGTATCAGGGTGATGATGTTTATTTTCAGCAGGCGGGAAATCTATCGGTTGGCGGAGTCTTTTTCGAGAGGACCATTCCTCACCCCATCGGTACGAAGGTTGGACTCAGGTTCAGTATTCCAGGTTCTGATGGTGTGATCGAGACCACCGGTGAGGTGGTGTCAGTGCCAGCCGATGAAGAATTTGGAGCTGGAATTCGTTTCCTGGACCTGGATCCTGTAGAAGAGCAAATCATTAAAGAATATATTGAAAAGCAGTTACCCTGACTGCCGAAGTTTTTCCAAACCGGGTCGATTGTTGAAAGACTCGATACATTTGGTTTGATTCTATGTGGGGAGAGTGTTGTGCGTACGTTTAATACTTTTTTTGTGGTTTGTGTTTTGATGTTTCCGGGTACTTGGTCTCATGCCGGTGAGTATTCCGGGCAGTGGGAATATCGGGCACTCAATGCCGGGGACACAAATTTCAACGTGGAACAAACAGGTGACCATATCAAATTATACAGGATTCTTTATCCAGAGTACCAGGGGTCCAGGTTCAAGTTGGAACATATTTACAAGGGAAAGATACAGGGTAAATTCATTACCGGTTTTTTGTTCGTGCGCGAGGAGGGAATGAAGGATTTCGAGAAGCTTAGGGATTTTCGTGGAAAAATTAATTCCAGGGATGAAATGGTCGTGGATGATCTACCACTGGTGAGGATTCCATCGGTTGGTACCGAACATGTGGACTCATCCGATTCCAAACCAAAGTTTTCAAAGGTGGTATTCCAGTCTGGTGCAAGGAGGAATCATTCAAGTGGAACATCTGCACCTAAAAAATCCCATCTTGGCCGGGACAAACAAGGTCAACCTGCAAAATCCAGGAACGTGTCCGGCAAGGCTCCGGTAGGCGCAATTCCCAAACTCGTGGCAGTCAATCGAAAGATACCGGTTGCGCATCATAAGAAAACGGATGAGATGCTTGCCAGGGCGGATAGATTCTATAGTCAAAAAGATTACGTCTCTGCCCTGAACGTATATTCATCGGCATACCGCCAGGATAATCGCAGACTGGAGCTGTTGTACAAGCTTGGCCTGTGCCATGGAGTGTTGGGTAACAGGGCGGTGAGGAAGGGTGAAAAAGCTGGGGCCATAGAGCACTACAGTCACGCAATAGAGTTTTGGTCAAAAGCAACCAGACTGGACCCATATAATAAAGGAGCCCAGGAAAACATCAGACGAGCCAGGGCGAAACTAGCAAAATTGAAAAAAGATTAGTGTCGAGATCACCAGTCTTGACGATCGTTCCATCGTCTTTCTAACCACGCACGAAGTTTCATGCGGCGAACCATTGGGCTGAAAACGTATCGCAGGGTTCCTGCGATAGCGATAATACCTGCTCCCAGTATACTTAAAATGGCGGCCGTGGGTACAGGAGCAGGGCCCATCAAAAATGGCAGCGACCCAGTCAGGAGTCCCGCAGCGATGAGTCCCCACAGCAGGTCCATTCCCAGCCCCCTTATTGCATGTCGCAGCTTGACCACTTCCGGATCCCGCACGTTGATGGTCATTCGGCCGCCTTCCAGATCCAAAAGGATCTGAGAGACCTGTTGCGGAACATCGTTTATCAACCCAGTCAGTTGGAGGAGACTTCTTCCGAGCCCACCTTGGATATCCTCCAGGTTGAATCTTTCGGCCATCATTTTCTTAACATATGGAGCAGCTACAACGCTGGGTTGCAGAGTTGGGTCTATGGTTCTTAGAATACCATCTACGGTAACCAGGCTCTTGGCAAGAAGCACATATTCTGCCGGCAGTCTGACACGGTGTTGCTGGCTAAGGTTCAAGAGTCGCGTCAGGACTTGACCTGTGTCGATCTTATCCAATCGTTTTTCCAGGCTGCCTTCCAACATTTCCTGTATATCTTTTTTCAAGGAAGACAGGTCTACTCTTTTCGTTTGGGAGCCAAGGCGATAGACGATGCGAGATACTGTATCAGGCTCCTTGAGGATCACACCAAGACCGAACAGGACTATTGTGTTTCTCATGGTGGGCGAAAGTCTGCCAACCTGGCCAAAATCCAGCATGCCCACTCGTCCATCGGGCAATACCCTTAGATTTCCCGGATGAGGATCTGTATGGAACAGGCCGTCTTCGAACACCTGTTGGTACATCCCCTCAATCAAGTTCAATGCGGATTTTTTGCCCAACTCGCTTCCAGGTTCTATGGAATCGAGCCGCATACCGTCAAGGAATGTCATGGTTAGAACGTCTTGCCCGCAAAGATCCGAAAGTGGTTGCGGTACAACGAGGGTTTTTCGACCAGAAAAATTTTTGGCAAACTCTTGAAGGTTTTTAGCCTCCTGCTCGAGATTCATTTCTCTGCTGATAGCCGTATCGAATTCCCGCACCACTGCAACCGGTTCATAGAGGCTTCCGTCGTCGAAGACTGCCTCCAAAACATGCGCCAGGGAATACAGGATATCCAGGTCAGCTCTAACGGTTCGCTCTATGCCAGGTCGTTTGATTTTCACGGCCACGTCCTGCCCGTCTTTTGTCCTGGCGAGGTGGACCTGTGCGATGGAAGCGGATGCTATAGGATCAGGTTGAAATTTTTCAAAGAGGTCTTCGGGGCCCGACCCTAACTGATCTTGTATTATCTCTGAGACCATCTTGTACGAAAAAGGCGGGGCCTTATCCTGGAGTTTGCTAAGTGCCTGAATATAGTCATCTGGCACCAGGTCCGGTCTCGTGGACAATATCTGGCCCATTTTTATATATATGGGGCCCAACTCGCACAACATGTCCGCAACGCGCAAGGCAACGGAATTTTCACCTTGTTTTCTTTCCGGGCTTTGAGGCTTTCCCATCCCCAGCTTGTCGAAAATTTTCGTCCTGTCCAACAAATCTCCGAAGCCGTATTTTACCAAAACCTGAACTATTTTTCTCATTCTGTTCAGGTCTGTTACTGCTTCACGGATCACCATGGCAGTGCCGGGCTTACTGGATTACATGGGTTCTGAGATCAATGGATGAACTTGGCGGATCAGTCCTGAGGTTATGTTTGAAGTTACTGATGTTGACAAGTCCGTTTTCGTTCAATACCTCGTCAGTGAAGAACCCATAGGCCCCATCAAAAAGGTCACCTGCAAGCTTTCTCGCAAGGATTTGCAGGTTCCAAACCCCTGCTGCGTTTCTGGTGGCCACCACCAAGTCCAGGCTTGTCCCATCTTGGTATGCAACACGAACATTGCCATCAGCGTCCACCAGGACCTTTGCGAAATTTCCCACCCAGTGCAAGTCTTCTGCAGCTCCGGCTAAATCTGTGGGATCACCGTTTTCGTCCCTTGCACCCATGTCCACCAACTCTGATGATGAAGTCTCGGAATTCCAGTAATACAGATCGCCCATGTCGGCGTCCTGGTAGACTACGTGAAGAACGTCGTTATCATCAACGTACGCAGAGCAGTCAGCACCGACATTACCATCTGAGACGATGGTCACGGGGGTGTCGAATGCATCTGTACCGTTCCATGCGGAATACTTCAGGTCCCCGTTAATGGAATCATAGTAGATCACCGCGGGGCTTCCATCGGAGAAAATCACCAGGCTTGCAAACAGGCCGGTTCCAGCCGGGAGGTCTTCCAGGGACGAATCGGTCATCACTGTCTCACAAGTTGCGGCTACGCAGACTTCGCCGTCAGCACAGCCATTACCATCGTTACAAGTGGCGGGATCATCCACCGAGGTACAGGCAGCGGTGCTTTCAATGCATGCCTGTCCCTGTTCGCAATCACCAGGAGCACATGGCGCGTCGATAGAGTCCAGGGTAAATAACTGCCACTGGTCCTCGGCTGTAGGATTGGGCCTTGGTGCCCAGGCAAGCTTCAGTTGTGATTGGATAGAGGCATTTTTTACGGTCATGTATGCTATCAGTGGAGTATCATCTGGCAGCAGTCCGATGGATGTAAACCTTCCCGTGTCACCATCTGTCTCCACTGCGAAAGCCGTCCAATCGGTCCCGTCGAATATGGCGTACTTGAGATCTCCGTTTGTTCTATCGTAGTAAGAGATATGGATGTTGCCGTCTGTGCCCACCGCGATATCGGTATCCCAGCCAACATCGTCACCTGGTTCAGCGATGCCTCCCCTGGGGCCATTTGCGTCGCCTTCGCATGGAGCATCTGCAGGAACTCCGTCTACAAAGGTCCAGTTGACACTGGCACCGGCTTCGGCGCTGGCTGCTACACCGAAGATCAAATCGCCATATGGATTGCCATAATAACCGGACAGCACAGGCACTCCGTCCAGGTTCAAGGCAATTGCCGAATAAAGGCCGGCAAACGCGTCAGGCAATGGTGGCAATGGTACACAGGAACAATCGGCCCCATCCACTTGGCATGTCTCGTCATTAAGCATACCGCCTGGCTCAGGGTTTACCTGTTCGCATTCTGGACACTCTATCCCTTCGCATGGATCCGGCATGGGGTCGCAGGTGTTGGATGATTTGCAGCAAAAAGTTCCGTCGGGGCACTCGCCACCGCAAGGCTGATCGCAGATGCAGGTCCCCCTGGAGCATCTGGGATATTGATTGGCATCACAGTCCTGGTACAAGGGGAAATTAGGATCTTCGCACTCTTGATCGGTTTCGCATCGGACATAAAGACAAACCCTGCAGCCTGTCTCAGGGTCCGGCTCGTCCGGGCAATAGCGAAGCAGGTCTCCCTCGGGGGGGCAGTCATCATCCGATTGGCATTGCATATCCGTGCAGCAACTGTCCACACATGAAAAACAGGAGCCCAAGTCAGAGCAATCATCTCCAACCGAACACTTATGTGTGTCGCAGCTTTGTCCGTTTTCCACGCACCTGCATTTCTCTTCGCAGTGGTAACCATCGTCGCAATCCGAGTCCGCCTTGCAGCACGACTCGGTGTCAGGGTCGCACGTGCAGTCGTTGTTGATGGTAGTGTCACCACAGTCGCAGGCCCACATTCCAGCTAACAGAAGGCAGGAAACAATAGCCAAAGTTCTTTTTAAAGGACTACTCACAGTGCCTTCTCCTTTCGAGGGGTTCTTAGCTATATTGCCTGAAAATCGACTATTCGGCAAGCATCCTCGTCAGTCCTTATCTGCCATGGATACGGGTGGTGTCGGGTATCGCCCTGGTCGAACCGGCACGTCCATGCCTGTTGAAGTACGGTCAGGGAGCTTTACGTTGAGCATAATCCAAGTCGCACGGTCATCGAACGATTCACCGTTGTTGGTATACAGGATGGCCAAGCCCTTGCTCCCTGCCTGGTAGATGTAGGTCTTGGTGTTGTACTCTGTGTTTTCCTTTATTTCCACCGGGGCTCCGAACTCGTTTTGCCACATGGCGCGGGTGGAGCCGATTCCGTTTCCGCCATCCGTGGTTCCATAAAACAGGGGATAGAGCATGATTGATACAAGCCTGTCGATGTCATACCAAAGATAGGTGTCATCGCCTCCCACAAATTCCATGCCCTGTATCCTATAAGAATCGATATAAAAATCTATTGTGATATTGGTTCCATCCGAAAGGGTGATCTCTTGTTGATAGGTTGAGTGCATGTCCGGCTCACCCAGAATGCTCCTGTGAAGATTTTGTTTTGATCCTGTTGTGTAACCGTCTCCGCAGAATACAGAACCGTTTGTTCCAAAGGTTAGTTTTGCCTCCTCCGGTATGATGGTCGCCTTTGGTGGCCTATAGGATCTTGTGACAGTTATGGCGTTGACTAAGTCCTGTTGGTCATATCCGAAAAAGATCCCCGCGTTGAAATATTCATCCACCTTGCCACCTTGCTGCTGCCCTGATGGTTCCAGGATCGCAGTGTGATCAGGACTCGTGTAGGCTGGTGTCGCCAACACTTGCGCCCTGGAATTGCCCGTGACCAATCCCTGCTGGGTCCTTGCGTTCAACCCGGGCCTGGCGACTATGGACAGGACGAGATCAGGATCGTCGAACGTCTGGTTACCGTTTGCGTCGATTCCAGATACCCAGACGGTGTCATTTCTGAAAGACAGGGTGAATGGAGCGTTTTGCAAGGGTTGGCCCTGCTCGAACAGGGCTGCTCTGGCCTCGGCGAGCGTGTGTGGGCTGCTTATGCCTTGGCTTACCAACGCCGGACCAATGCCCACAGAGGGAATGATGGACCACCAATCTTGTCCATTGTCTCCACCTGTATCGGCACCCTTGTCCGTGCCCATATCGGCGCCGTTATCCGTACCTGGATCAGAACCGCCATCAAATCCTGGGTCTGAACCCGGATCCGTTCCTGGATCACCTGGATCTGATCCGGGCTCTCCTCCGTCCCATTCATCGGCCTTTTTCTGGTAACATACCTTGGAGACGCAAATAAACCCAGTCATGCAATCCGAGTCTGTCATGCAATCGTTGGACTGCTTTGAACAGCCCCATTGAGCCGGGCAAACGCCCAAAAGCACCAACGATAACCACAGTGCATGAGAAAATATTTTATCAATCATGTACACAGGATAGCAGTGGCAGAGATTTTGGACAACACCCGTAAAAATTATAAACATGGTTGCTTTATCCAATATGTGATGTGGATCACCTTTTTTTTGCATGTTTAATGGTATCATAAACAAGTGTACAGAAATATTGATGGGAAATTCCGTTATTGTTTCAAGTATTGTTCTCATGGGTCGATAAGAAGACTGTGGGGGTAGCATCCATGGGGCGGAGATAGAGGGAGAAGCCTTTTTCGTGACAGACTTCGATGAAAAAATCGACAGGGAAACACTGGAGCGCAAGAAGGATCTTCTGCCCCATATGCCACAGGTTCTTGGGGAGTTGCAAAAGAGAGTGGAAAATGGCGACACTGATTCCCAGACCTTGTCTGAACTCATCGGATCGGATGTGGGCTTAGTGGGCAAAATCCTGCGAATCGTCAATTCCGCATACTATCAGCTTCCAAGAAAGCTAAGCGATCTGAAGTTTGCCATAGCGTATTTGGGTTTTGCCGAGATATATCGAATAGTTTTGACTTCATCGGTTGTCGAGCAACTCAAGGTGGATGGAGATGATTTTGAAAGGTTTTGGAGACACTCGTTTTTTACGGCCCTGGTGGCGAGAAAGCTGCTGACCGGGGTCGACGCCGGTGTGGCCATGGGGGAACTTTGGCCCGCCGCATTGTTGCACGATGTGGGCGAACTGGTCTCCATGAGGTTGTTTCCGGAAGAGTTCAACTTGGTAAAAGAATATATAAACCAGCATAAATGTCTTGTTAGCGAAGCGGAACAAGCCCTGGATGTCGTCGCCCATACGGCACTGGGCGCCTTGTTGTGTGAGCATTGGAATTTGCCTGATACTGTCAAAGACGTGTGCTTGCACCATGAAAACCTTGCCGCTGTTGACATCTCTGCATCCCATGAAATAATGACGATCCGTAAGGTTGTCATGGCAGCCGACCGCATGGCAAAGCTGGCTTCCATGAACATCTCTGAAAAGTTGCAGGACGAACTCAGGGCTCAAATATGTTCCTTGCTCGAGGTGGACGAGGATGGATTCCTCCTTGCCATGGCAAAGGCCTATGAGCAGAGGGAAGAGGTGGATAGGTTTTTGGCAGATATCTAATCTGATATTCTAGCTGGCTACTTATACAAGTGTCGTTCTACTGTATCTTTTGCGTAAATCTCTGTAGTCTTTGGGAGTCATCAATGCTCCTTTCTGAATAGCAATAATAAATAAAAATAAGGTGGTTGAGAAAATAATGAGGTTTGGCACCATCCTTGCTGTTTCATATAACTGGAACTGAAAAATTCATGGAACTGAAAAGGTGATGTTTGTCCTTGACAGATTTGGCTATATGTAATCAAATGTCGTGATTTGTAGGAAGTAAAATTGGCCAGTAGGTCAGAGGGAGGAAATAATGAAGTATAGTATCCAATCGTGGATAATGGTTCCGGCTATGATTATTGCTGTTGGTTGTGGTACGCAACAAGCGAATCAAGAGGCTTGTTCGGATTTACCTGAAGGCAAGATTCGCCAGGACTGTATCGACAAGATGGCACCCAAGGCAGACAGGTGGGATTCACAAAACGATCCCCGCTTGTTCGGTGTCAATCTGGAGTACAAGTTTGATAACCTGCCCCTCTCTGGTCAGGCTGAGAGAATTCCCTGGCCTGACACTTATTGGCCTACCAACGAAGATTCAGTAAATGCACGATGGCAGGGACCTGATGTGCTATCTCCTGTCGAAAAATACGACAGGGCTTTCAACGGTTGGGAACCCCCGGATGGCTTTATGAATCTGGCTCGGTTCAAGGTGTGTGGCGCTGAGTTCGATTCCAAGTATTATGATGAACTCGGGCCTGCTGCCAAGTACTGGTCCAATCATAAAGGGAACAAGGCCCAGAGGGATGCATGGGATAAGGACGATTGCGATGACAAGATCGAGTCATGGTGGGGACTTTGCCATGCTTGGGTCCCGGCATCGATTCTCGAACCAGAGCCTGCCAAATCCGTCACTTATAACGGTGTCACATTCGATGTCTCTGACATGAAAGCCTTGATGATTATGATGTACGACAGAAGTCAGACAAAGTTCCTGGGTCGTCGCTGCAATACCAAGAACGAGGAGATCGAGCGTGACGAGTTTGGAAGGATTAAGCAGGACGAGTGTCGTGACACCAATGCCGGTTCGTTGTATCTCATCGTGACCAATATGCTCGGTAGAGACAAGAGGGCATTTGCAGAAGACAGGACCATGAACTACCAGGTTTGGAACCAGCCGGTTATGGGATATGAGGTCAAGCAGCACCTGGAGATCGACGAAGAACAGGCTACCAAGCTGATCGATCCTGACTGTGACGCTGAAGGAAAGACATGCGAGTACACATGGAATACCGATGCCAAGCGATTTTACGAAGTGCTCATGGATGTAAAATAT
Source organism: uncultured Myxococcales bacterium (assembly GCA_964431605.1). Lineage (GTDB taxonomy): Bacteria > Myxococcota > B64-G9 > B64-G9 > B64-G9 > JALVPF01. The sequence goes on along the minus strand of CAYSLH010000019.1, from coordinate 1,590 downwards.
ATCACAGAGTCCTATCCTTCCAAGGAACCAAAGTTGCCAACCATAGATGACTACATTCGCACAGATACCTACCACATGGTGCTAGAGGCTGACGCAGATGGCAAAATAATCGGTGGAGAGTGGATCTCCGAACATGTAACCGCCTTCCCGGATCGTCTCTACACTCCGGA
>CAYSLH010000019.1:0-1410 GCA_964431605.1 uncultured Myxococcales bacterium | reverse complement strand
CAGTTTACCCACGCTGATTTTCTCTGGCTGCCACTGCGGGTAGGTTACAGGTCCAATCCGAACGCTGACCTGGAAAAGATCCGAATGCTGGTAAAAATGAGCATGGAAGATGAAGAGCCGGGCAACATCGATGCAAAGACCTATGTCAGTGAAGATTCTCTGGCAATCCCTGACAATGATGCAGCAGGCGTGAGTTCTTTTGTGACGGTGGACGACGATATCGACATCGACACTCTCAAAGTGGCCGTCGAGATCAAACACACCTACATCGGAGATCTCACCTTGACCCTGGTGCATGATGGACACGAAGTCGTCTTACAGAAAAACGCGGGTGGTTCGACTGCTGACATAACGAAGACTTTCTCAGTGGCTGATTTCGCAGGAAGTGCGAAAGGGGAATGGGAACTTCACGTAGTGGATAACGCCTCGCGCGATACCGGCACCATCGAGAGGTTCGAGCTTATCGTCATCACTGGTGATGGATCGTCGGCGTCGAGCTCAGAGCTGTTTTCTTCTGACATGAAGATCGATATTCCCGATAATGACGAACAAGGCGTATCGAGCAGTATTGACGTTGCAGGCGATGGGGCTGTCAAGTCGTTACTGGTAACCGTGAACATAACCCACACCTGGGTGTCGGACTTGGTGGTGGAACTGCATCATGGGACAGGTGTCGCCACATTGCACAATCGTGAAGGTGACGATACCCATGACATCAATCGAACCTTCACTGTGGATGATTTTGAAGGTGTGACATCCGAGGGCGAATGGACCCTGGTGGTCAAGGACCTGGCCAATCGGGATACCGGTACTATAAATAGTTGGTCCATGGAGATGAAGAGGGACCAATAGAGGAGGGAAACGGGGGGATGACAGTTTGCGGGACGCACCAACTAAGCCTGGGCCATCAAATGGCCCAGGCTTTTTTTCTCCGGTAGTCATACAGGAGCCGTTGGTCAACGGGTCGAGGCTTGGACCTTGAGATGGAGTTGCGTTGAGAAGTCGCTTGGATGTGTGCGGCAGGTTTTATTGCTTTGTTTGTTTTGTGCATTCGTGTGGATCATCTGTAAAAGGTGCGGGAAGGCCTGGTAGCCACAGTTCCCCCGTTTGTCTGAGTTCTCCTTCAAAGTGGGTCTTTTCGTTGAATGGTTTTTTAAAGTCCACGAATATCCTGTTTCGCTTGTTAGTCCACTTGCCATGAAAGCTTTGTCTTCCAAGCTCGCTGGTTGTGTCCTTGACCCAAAGAAGAACTTTCCCCCTTTTGCGAAAGTCCATGCCTGCGGTGGGATCCCCTTCTTGCGATGGGGGTCCGTACCAAGATACGTTCCTCAGTATTATACCGACCCTTTTGGTGCTGTCAGGGGAAAGCCCCATCAACCTTTGCCACGCAAAGGTAGCGTAAACCGTGCG
>CAYSLH010000018.1:0-34305 GCA_964431605.1 uncultured Myxococcales bacterium | reverse complement strand
GGACGCAGCAGAAGGACCTCTGCCTCAGACCAGGTTCGTGTTGAGAAAGGCCCTTGACCTGGGACTAGTCTGTGTGGTGGCGATAAACAAAATCGATCGCAGTGACGCCAGACCATTGGAGGTACTGGACGAGGTTTATGATTTGTTCATCGATCTCGGTGCTGATGAAGATCAGCTCGATTTTCCTGTGTTGTACACGGTTGCCCGGCTTGGTACCGCGACTGTGGACCCTGAAGTTCCCGGTGAAAACCTGTTGCCGTTGGTCGAAGCCCTTGTAAGCACCATCCCTGCTCCTGTCGACCGCAGGGATGAGCCGCTATGTATGCAGGTGAATCAACTGGACTATGACGACTACGTCGGCAGACTAGTGGTGGGCAGGGTCCTGGCGGGAAGCGTAAGGGTCGGTCAGGAAATCGCAGTGATGGGAAAGGGTGATGAACCCACAAGGGCAAAGGTGACAGGGCTTTATACTTTTCACGGATTGAGCCGGGTGACTAGATCCCAAGCTAATTGCGGTGACATAGTGTCTCTTGCAGGTGTCTCGAATGTGAACATCGGTGATACCATTTGTGATCCTGAGCATCCTGTCTCGTTACCACGTATCATGGTCGATGAGCCGACCGTGAGCATGGTCTTCCAGATAAACGACGGCCCCATGTCCGGACGCAGCGGAAAGTATCTCACCAGCCGTGAACTCAGGGATCGACTGTATAAGGAATCATACGCAAACGTCAGCATACGGGTCGAGGATGGCCAAAGTCCCGAGCAGTTTAGAGTGCTTGGCAGGGGAGACCTGCAACTGGCGGTGCTAATAGAGAAGCTGCGTCGTGAAGGTTACGAACTGTGTGTTCGTAAGCCTCAGGTGGTGGTCCGAGACGCCTCAGGCGGGGGAAAGGAAGAACCGGTGGAGCGCCTGATCGTCGATGTTCCCCCAGAGCACATGGGCGCTGTGACAGAAGCCATGGGACAGCGTAGGGCAACCATGCTCGATCAGAGACAGGACGGTTCCAGGATAAGGCTGGAATACCGCATACCCACAAGGGGTCTGTTTGGGCTGAGAAGTCATCTGCTCACTGCAACATGTGGTACGGTGGTACAGCACAGTGTTTTCGATGGTTGGATGCCGTGGGCTGGACCTATAGCGGATAGGCCCAGCGGGGCTTTGGTGGCTGACCGTGCAGGCAAGGCCACACCGTATGCATTGTTTCACTTACAGCCCCGCGGTATTATGTTTATTCGTCCTGGCACCGAGGTCTACGAGGGCATGGTCATCGGGGAACACTGCCGGACCAACGACATGAATGTCAACGCGGTCAAACCAAAAAAACTAACCAACATGCGAGCTGCGGGAAAGGACGAGGCTACAGTGGTCTCTCCTCCCAGGCAGATGCCCTTGGAGCGGTGCATCGAGTGGATTCGGGATGACGAAATGGTTGAAGTGACCCCTGATGCCATAAGGGTACGGAAGATGATACTGCCCGCCAACAAACGTTCCATCATAAGGAACCGCAGAGACCAAGGTGAAAAGAACTGATTCTCAATAGTTTTTTTTGGTTGTAGGTGCCTCGTTTGTGGTATCATTCCATGTCTGTGTTCATACTGTGGATTTTAGACGAAACATTCTCGAATCATTTTGAATTTTGAGGATGATGGAAATGAAAACGATCGTTAGGCTATCGGTCATGTTTATATGGTTTCTGGGTAGCCATAACACCGCCTGCGCCCAGGATAATCCTGCAACCAACCAGATGATCCGTCAGGCATATGCTAAATATGCCGACCAGGAATTCGAACAAGCTCTGGCCATACTAGCTCAAGCTAGCAAGCGTAAGGCAAACAGCAAGAGACAGTTGGTGAAGCTATATCACCTCATGGGATTGTGCTTTGGTACTTTGGGAAAAACCCAGGCTGCTCAGATGTCCTTTGCGAGAGCATTGGCCTTGGACCCGGCTTTTCGGTTGGGCTCCAACGTGTCTCCGAAAATCAGAAGGCCTTTTGAGCAATTGCTTCGTAGGCATCCAAAGCCATTGGAAATCAGAGTAAAGGCTCCGCCATTTGCGAGGTCTTCCAAGCCATTGGTGATGACAGTGTCTGTTCTGTCCAATCCAACAGGGCTTGCAAAATCCGTAAAGCTTGGATTCAGAAGAGGAGGCACCGGTAAGTTTTCATTTGTGAGGACCAAGCTGAAAGGGAAAAAGAAAAAGCATATCTCGATTCCTTCCACAGTGTGGGAGGGTGGTCAGGGGTGGAAGGGGCCTACTTACTGGTTTGCCATTGTTGAGGGTTCCCATGGAGCCGTTTTGCAAAGGATCGGTGATTCGTTGACTCCCTATTCCATAGAGGTAAGGGGATCGGATGACAACAGCAAGGTAACTGCGGCACCCACCGACAGTAGCTGGTACGAAAAATGGTGGGTGTGGACCATCGTGGGGGGAGTCGTGGCCGCAGGGGCGACCACCGCGGCGGTGTTGGCTTCTAACCCGTCAGAGCAATCCGGGCCGGCTTCTTTCTCCATCGAGTTTTCCAGTAAATAGTTACTCCCGACAGGAGTACAGGTTGGAATAGATGAGTAATTCCTCTGTAAAAAACATGTTCGGAAAATACAGGCTCTTGGCCCATCTTGCCAATGGGGGCATGGCAGAGGTTTTGTTGGCGTCTCATACCGGTCTTGCCAATTTCGAAAAACTGGTCGTACTCAAACTCATACTGCCGCATCTTTCCAAGGAGAAGCGTTTCATAGATATGTTCCTTGACGAGGCAAGGATAGCCGCCAAGTTGAACCATCCGAACGTGGTACAGGTGTTCGACCTGGGTGTGGAAGATGGCAGGTATTTTATCGCCATGGAATATTTACCTGGTGAGAGTTTGTCCTATCTGGTCAGGACCATGAGGAAACAAGGGCGTGCTTTGCCGGCCCACTTGGCTGCCGGAATCGTCATGCAGGCGGCCGACGGATTGTATCATGCTCACAGTGCAGTGGATAATACCGGAAAACCCTTGCGCATCGTCCATAGGGACATCAGTCCGCAGAATATTTTTGTCTTGTATGATGGTGGAGTGAAGGTGGTTGATTTCGGGATAGCCAAGGCGACTCTAAACACCACCAAGACCAGGACGGGAACGCTCAAGGGAAAATATGCATACATGTCACCAGAGCAGATCCTGGGAAAAGAACTGGATGCCAGATCTGATTTGTTTTCCCTTGGGGTGGTGCTTTGGGAGTGCTTGACAGGGCGTAAGCTGTTTACCGAACAAAGTGATCTGAAGCTTCTCCAGTCCATAACAGATGGGGATATTCCTTCTCCTGTGGAGGTGGACCCGAAGGTCCCGTGGGATTTATCCAACATTGCCATGAAGGCGCTGGAGAAGGATCCCAAAGCCCGATTTCAAAGCGCTAGGCATATGAGACAGAGCCTATATAGTTACCTGAAGAATACGGAAGATGAAGCAGACACGGTGGCCATCGCCAGGTTCATGCATGAGCATTGTACGGAGCGCATCAAGAAAAAGCAGCAGTTGATCAAAGGGGCCCAGGAGGACTGTCAGGATTTGCATCAGGCATTGTTCGGGGATTTGAACTCGATTCTGTCCGACACAGAGCAGTCCATCCCTAGAACACCCCTGGATAAAGCCCTGGTCGCCCAAAAACCTGCAAAAGACCCGGTACCACCCGGTCTCTTGGAAGGTTCGGTGGAAGAATCATCATCATTAGTGGTTTTGCCCAAACGGCCTGTGATGCCATATGTCTTATTGGGAGTTTTCCTGGTGATGGTGTTTTCAGGGATCGTCTTTTTTCTGGGAGATGGAGATTCACCGGACAAGGCAGTAGTGCTTTCCGGGCCATCCATGAACGAGGCCGCAGAAAAACCAGACGCTGGTTCGGGGGAATTGGACGCCTCGGTACTTTCTGTCTATGTCAGGACCGATGGGGGTAAAGATGATGTCAATAGCAAGGTAGGAGATGTCCACAGAAAAGATGTCAAAAGAGAGTTCGGCAAGCAGTCATCTGAAAAGAAAAGAAAGAAGAGAACAAATAACAAGCATAATTCGCACAATCCAACGTTTTCCGTTCAGCATCCAGTGGTTGATACCAAGCCGGATAGGCATGGCGGCCCAAAGGAACAAGAGGCCAAATCAGGCCGAGAGCACAATGAGCAGGTAGCTATCGCCAGGCAGGCAGGTGCCGGAACGTTACGTTTGACAACGGATCCCTGGGTGGATGTATACCTGGATGGGAAGAAAATCGGCCAGACTCCCCTGGTGGACGTGGTGGTGCCGGCAGGAAACATCAAGATGCGTGCTGTCAACAAGGAAGCTGGGGTAGACAGGTTCTTTTTTGTGAGAATCAGAAAAGACAAAAGAACCACCAAACGTCTCAATTTTTTTTAATGTCCACTGAAAACTATAGGTCTTTTTTCAGTATTGCGCCTGAATATCCCACTGCCCACATACGGTTGTCCGCCCCGAAAATGCTTTGTATCCAAGTAGATGCGTTTTCCACAGACCAGAACTGACCATCCCAGCGAAACACTTGGGAACCGGCAGAAGTCCAGACCTGGTCAGGACCAAAACCGAAAATCGATCTCACATTGTAAAAATCGCTGCTCCCTGGGTAAGCCGTGGTACAACTCTGTCCATCCCATCGAAAGATAACGCCATCTCCCATTCCCGCGCCACTGGCTAAAATCCAGACGTCATTTGCGCCAGAGGCCCATATCCCTTCAAAATCGCTCACCCATTGAATGTCGCAGCTTGTGAATGTCTGGATTTGAGAGCCGTCCCAGTGATAGATGGCCCGAGGCTCTTGTTCTCCCTGGCTGTTATAGCCCCCGCCCGCAAACCAGACATCGTCTGGGCTTATGCCCCAGACAACACTCGCAAACGAACTCAGATCGTGAGATTGCCAGCTTGCGCCATCGAAATGCTTGGCTCCGTCACTGTCTGCTATCCAGATATCATTCTCAGACGATGCCCATATCTCATAGGCCAGGTAGTTGGGGTCCTGCGAATCCTGGCGTATGTTTTGCCACCCGGATTCGTCGTACTGATATACGCCTCCTTTCCAGGTCAGGATCCACACATTGTCAGGACCTGTTCCCCACACTGATACCACAGTCGCCTGTAATGTGGAGCTGAACTGGTCCAACTTCCACGTGTCCCCATCCCAGTGGACCAAAACGCCGGCGTTGGATTGGTATTCTCCCCCCACTGCCCATGCGTCGGTGGCACTCGCAGCCCAGACGTCGTTGAAAGATTCCCTGATGGAACTGTAAGATGGATTTTCCGAAAAAGAGTCACCCCCTGCGTCCTGGTACAGAATAATGCCTTGTGTTCCTGCCACCATGACATCATCTGATGATGTGGCAGCCACCGCCCAGAGGTCTAAGGACGTATTGGATGCAATCCTGGAAAAATCCCCTCCCTGTGTTGCGTGAAATATCAAGCCGCCTGAGCCTGCTATCCATTTTTCTCCATCTTGTAAACCGGAAACAGCCCTGAGTGTCCCAAGTATGCCGGTCGAAGAGTCAGACCATCCGCTTCCATCCCAATGAAGTATGGTTCCATTTTCACCCACGCTCCAGACGTCATCTGTTCCAGTTCCCCAGACGCCATAGAGGGTCGATGTTGTGGTGCTGGACTGGGTTTGTGCCTCAGTGCCATCATAGAAAAGTATTGCCCCATTTTGCCCCACGGCCCATGTCTTGTCACCGAATCCCCAGACACCAAGTAAAACACCGCCTCCCAGGTGGGTCCATTCGGTAAAGTCGATATCCCAATAATGCAGCCCTGTGCCCACGACCCATACATAGTTCATGTTTTCATCGACCCAGACATCGTTCAGGTCATCGTTGGAACCGAAAGACACCACGGAGCATTGATTGTCCTTGTAGTGAAGCACGGTGCCTGTATATCCCACCGCCCAGACTTCTCCGGTACTGGTACCCCAAACTCCATTGAGAGAGTTTTCCGTACCACAGGATATGTTGTTCCAGTTGTTGCCGTCCCAGTGCATTATTGTGCCATAGTCACCTACCACCCAGACATTGTCCGGTGAAGAAGCCCATATGTCCTTGATGGTGTTTCCCTGGGGCATGGGGTTTTGCCAGCACCAGTTGTCGCGAGTGCATATGACCGGCACAGAGGAGCACCCTATATCGTCTGAGTCGGTCAGGCCGTCACAGTCATTGTCCAGTCCGTCTGAGCAAGTGGGGTCTGCGGCGGGGCCTTCATTGGTACCAGGGTTGATGTTCGGGTTGGTGTCGTCGCAGTCGTCGTATCCGCATGCTTCGTCTGCAAAGGTGTCTGAGACTAGGTCCAATGGGCGTCCTGTGCATGTACCAAAGACACATTTTTCCTCCATGGTGCAGGGATCTCCATCGTCGCATGGCTGCTGGTTGTTGGCCGGTTGCTTTTCGCAGGCTGAATGGCTCTCCGAACACATCCCGATATTGCACTGGTCGGTCTCAGATGAGCAATCCCTGGGTTCACCATGACAGATTCCATCCTGGCATGAGTCGGGATCAGTGCAGTACAAGCCATCGCTGCACGATGTTCCATTGGCCACAGGATCGTTGTGACAGGCCCCGGTGTTGGTATCGCAGGTATCATCGGTGCACTCGTTGCCGTCATCACATTCAGTGGTCGCGGTGCAGGGTATGCAGTTGTTGTCAGCGTCGTCGGTCAGACCGTCGCAGTCATTGTCCAGCCCGTCTGAGCACGTAGCGTCTCCAAACGGACCCTCCAGCCCTGGCTTGGGTTGCAGGATGTGGTCGCATATGCCCTGGTCTTCTCTGCATACATCCTGGGTGCATTCTTCCCCGTCGTCGCAAAGGTTCGCCTCTCCACTGCATTGTCCTTCAGTGCAGGTCTCCCCAACGGTGCAAAAAAGACCGTCGTCGCAGCTAGAGCCTTCCTCTACTGCTTGCTCCGTACAGGTCCCGGAGATTTCGTTGCATACCCCCCTGGAACACCCTGTGTCCAAGTCGCTGCAGTCTTTCCATGACCCACCGACGCACTCTCCGTCAAGGCACTTGTCGTCGAGACTGCAAGGGTTGCCATCCGAGCAGGGATAGCCTGCTGTCCGGTCATGAAAAACGCATTCGCCGTTTTCGCATTTTCCTTCCTGGCAGTAATTACCATTTTTGCACTCAGTATCGCTGATGCATTCATCTGTCATCCCATCACAGTCGTTGTCCTTACCGTCCGCCGGTATCTCGTCGTCGCCTGGATGACACAACCAAAGAAGGTCTATGGATACCTTGGCGTCCGAGCCCGACTTGACCGTGGTCGTGGAGCATCCGTGCAAAAGTAGAGCTCCTTCTGAGTTGTAGGCACGTACATAGAACACGGTCTCGCCAAAGGGGACTTCGAGCCTGGGAGATTCGGTGACCGGGTAGGACAGGTTCAGCTTTGCCACAGATGCCAGGTCGTCCGGGTTGATTTCCGAGTGCACCATCAATTGAGTACACGATTGGGTCTGCGCGTCATAAGCCCAGATGGTCACATCGCTGAGGTAATGCTCAGCGTCGGCGGATGGAAAGATCATGCTGAGTTTGTATGTTCCGACGTCTTCACATCCGCTCATGCTTGATGCCAGTAACCACGTTGACGACAATATGATGAAGATGGATCTTTTCATGCTGTTTTCCTTCTCGCTATAATCCTGCTTATTCATTATTTTTTCATTATTTCATGTAATATCGCCGATTGCGGACCTATGGATTTTATCATAGTTGAGAAGTTATACCCAAGTTTCAGTAGCGAACCTGGATATAGGGTCCTTCATGCTTGGCTGGGATTGATTGAATTGATGGTGAACGAGAAAACGATTCAATTCATTGGGAACATGAGCAGGTACAGAAGAGGAGCCAGCGAGCCGAGTAGTGAAAGGCCTACGAAGCACATTCCCACTGAAATTACAATTGCCTTGAACAATGGCCATCCTCGCCACTTTTCTGGGTCATGGTCTCTTTCGTGAAATCTTTGCTTCAAATTTCCGCGCCATCGTTTGGCTGTGTCCGACAAAACAGACAGCCACCTGTACTTGATGGTTGCCAGGGTCAAGCCCGCCAGGACGATGAAGAAGAGACTCAATGCGCCTCCTATTGCCAAAGCCCCCCATGTCGCGGAAAAAGTCAAAATGACTCCTGTCCAAATAGTAGCTTTTGGAGGCAGAGGCTTGAATGCAAGGGAGACGAGCAGTAAGCCGAAAGCGGCCACGACCACGAGCAAGAGCCAAGCTGGATAGCGGAGCCATGCGCGGACAAAGCTGAACGAGACTTTGACGGGGGTTTTTGCTTCTATCCAGTAACGTTGATACTCGATTCGTTTTCCAACCTTGGGAATTTTGAAACGGACAGGCATGCTGGAAGCATCTGCGGAAGCTGTGGTTACGGCTTGTGTTGGAAGGAAGTCCTGGGTCGTAACTTCGTTGTTTTCAGCCCAAGTGGTATGTACCACCGGCCTGTGCCAAATAGCCCGGCCGGCAAATACCTGTTCGTCCAGGTCTGCACTGAGTGATCCGTACCTGTTTCTGGCGGGAAGATAAACCGTCCAAGCCAGTGTGCTTACTGGAAGATCCACAGAAGGGAGGACCAAGCTTGGAAATCCCCACCAGCCCAATGCAGGCATTCGGCTTTCTACAATGATGGAAATGGTAAAAGGTCTCGGTCGTTGTCTACCAGTCGACCGTTTCAATGCGAGCAGGATTTGTCCGTTTTTGTTCTTGCTGGGGGTAAATGGCGTTCCATCCAGCAGGGCTGAGCTTATCTTCGCTCCAGCAGGAAGGCTCAATGAAAGGTGAGGCAACAACCTGTTACGCAAGGTGATCCTGAAGTCGGTTATGATGTTTCCCTCAGTAGTCACTTTGGTAAAGGCTCTTATCCTGTCTATGGATGCTGATTTTGGCTCGATCTCGGGAAGTCTGGTGGCAGCGAGTCGCACACGAGGGTTATCACCATGGTACCGGTAGGCTTTGAGGATGGGGCTGACTGCAGACTTTACCATGTCCGAGGGGAGTTGTTGTATGGTTACGACAGACACGTTATCTCGGTTTTTTCTTCCAGTTGAAGCTTTCCAGGAACCTCCACCGCCAGCCAACCGGTCTGTCTCTCAACCGAGAGACACTTGGGAAGCGGCACTGAAAAGAAAGAACCAGTTTGGGTCAGCTTTCTTCTAAGTCGAAGAGAAATCTCGTACCTGTTCCGGATCGGAAAAGCGGTCTGTCCTAACAAGACTGTGTCACCGTTATCCTGCTTGACCTCCCGGTACCTGAAAGCACCTACTCCATCAACGCTGACAATTTCCATGCCCTTGGGTAGCAGAAGTGAGAATTTTTTCGTACCAGCATAAAGAATGGTAAATCGTACTACTGAAAATAACTCCAGAAGATTTTCTTCCACCGACAGCAGGTTGAGGCTCTCCGTGTATACCTTGGCCTCTCGCCCTTGCTGTGTACCTAGATCCTTGAGTCCTAAAATGTGTATTCTAACCGTAGGCCTGAGCGTTGCTTCAACCTGTGTGCCCTTGTCTCGTGGAGTGAAAACACTTTGTACCGATGCGTTGATTCTTGGTTCAAGTCCCGAGATAGGAAAAAAACACGACAGCTTGGTAACTGGCGTTCTGTCTACTAAAAAGTCATACTCGATCGATCCTCTTGGGCCCCTTTGGGGAATGAGCAATTCCACTTTGACTTCTGTCTCGCCCGTTTGCTTGGTGACCCATACGTGGTAGCCGTTTTTGCGGGAGACAGCAACGGGTTTCCCCTGAACTGTTGCGTTTACCAAGACTGCATCATCCCCGACCAGTGGCACTGTTTTATAGGTACCAGGGCGGCCAAGGGTCACCTGTAGCCTGAGGGTGAGCTTTAAGGCACCTGGCACGGCTCTACCCGTGTAACTGGCTGCACCAAGCACCACGGCAGGACCTTTGCGCCTCGAAATTTTTTTCTGTAAGTTCATCACTTGCGATCTCAAAGCTTCGAACATTTTCAATGGCAGTTCCACTTCAGGTTGGATCGTTGTCCCGGTGGGTAGAGTCGCAGCAGGACCGGTATTGCTTTGAGAAGATTGAGCTTGCAGAAGACCTGCAACAGAAGCGGAGGTGGCAATATCGATGGGTTTGGCCGGCGCATTTATTGTCCCTGTGAATTTCCGGTTTTGTGAAACCATGATCGCTTCGAAGTTTGCTGCTGCTTCGCTTTCTCTCTTCCTGTATCTGCGCTGCTGCTCTTCATCCATTTCCAGATCGAAGTTTTGGTCAGAGTCGAAACTGTTGTCATTGGAAAATACCTGCTGTGAAAGATCTGAAAATGGGGGAGTGCTACTTCGATAAGCAGACTGGTGAGCAGGGTCCTGGGCCAGGATACATGGCGACAGTAGCAAGGAGATGATCAGGACAAAGACTTGACGAGGAGTGTCATACATGGGACACCTCCCTTCGTCTTTGCACCATGTACCATATGAGACAGGATACCAAGACGGTGCTCGAAAGCAGCAGCGGGAGCAATAGCACAAACCAGGTGATAAACAACATGCCGGTCATAAAGGCAAGGTTTGACCAGGTCAGCAGATTGTGTAGTTCCCAGGGTGACCAGAGTAGCCGGCGAACAGTCCCTATGAAGTGTCGCCAGCCATTTTTGACCAAGATGGTTATCAGGGCAGCGTCTACCCCCCACAAAAGGCGCCTGTGTACACCGAGAAAGTAGTGAGCGACAATGAGCATCAATGTCATGAAAAATGCAGCGATGATCCATGTGAACCACTTCCGCCTTTTTTTCAATAGGAGCAGCGCAAGCCCAAAAGCAACGAAAAACGATATCCACCTGATGGGTGTTGCCACCCAGCCAGCGGCATAGACCACGGAGATTTGCGGGGTCTCGTCTCCCAATAAGGTGCGTTTGAAGCGGTATCGTCGTCCTACGAGGGGAAAGTCGGCAAGGACAATCTTTCCCCCTGTCTTGCTTGCGTTGTCAGCGATAAAGATATCCTTGCGTTGGTACAGGATATTTCGATATTTTCCACCGGCCCAGGCCCTGGCAAAAAACGCGTTGGCCAGAAAGCTTCTAAGTCGTGTAAACAGGTCGTATCGAATATGAGAATACTGAGTCATGTTCGCATCGAAGCCAAGGGCGTCGAGAGCCATGGGAAAATATAAGTGCCAAACCGCTCTGACAACTTCCACCTTTCGTTCTTCAGGAAGAACGCCGTTTATTCGAGGGAGCAAAAATTTCCTGCTGCCCAAAGAGCCAAGTGCGCCTAGGTTCTTGTGGGAATTTTTATAGGCTAACTCAATTACAAAGCTGCTCTCCTCGACCTTCACTCCCTGTTTTGATGGAATAACCAGTTTTTGTCCTGCGTTCAGGTCATATTCGTCAGCCAGGACGGGGTTTGCCGCCAGGATCTGTTCCCATTGGTTTGGATCAGAGTAATAAAAATTTGCAATATCGCTCAAGGTCTCGTTCTGTTGCACGATGTGGGTTCGTCCGGATCTTGCGCCAAGGCGTTCACTTTGGCGCAAGGGTAGCAGGAGTTCGTTTTCATTTTTACCAGTGGCAGGCCTTATGGGAAGCCCATCTATAAGTGAGTGGGTGAGTTCCGATCCCTTTGGCAGCAAAAGCGATAAATACTGTGCCGTATGATTTCTGACCCTTAGCTTCATCTTGGTGATCTCTGTTCCATCCTCGATTATCACCGTTGATGCCTGCATCTCATCGATCAGGGTCGAGGTCAATTCGACCTGGGTATGGCGAGTAGCCACAATCGTAACCATCGGAGGGGATGTGTATGCAAACCCGTACTGAAGCGGGTTCTGAGTAAGCTGAGTCAACTCAGGCGGCAGGTCCCTGGGATTGAGTTGTTCGGCGTCCTTTATGCCAGAGATTTTGATGTTCAACCCAGCCGGTCCCTGGATTCCCAACGCACCTTCCACGGGAATTCCTTGGCCTACCAAGGGCATGCCCAGTGCTGTGGCCTTTGCTTCCTGAGACGGGAATTGAAACCGGACCGCGAGGCGCACCTGGTCTTCTGCCAAGTATCGCAGTAAGACAGCCAACTTACCTCCATCATCGGAGTCGGTGTACCACTGTAATACTGCATCTCCATCAACCCCCACAACCTCTATTCCCTTTGGTAGCCGCAAATCAATACGATCCGTCTCACCTTTGAGCACCGTAAGGGTAAATACCGAAAGCCCGGTTATCATGTCCATGCCTACCGTGAACACAGTATTCGAATTCGCTTGTAATTGGACTTGTTCGGATGACTTGTGAGTCAGTTTTCTCTTCCATGACAGGTCCACGAGACCCCCTGCATCCAAGGCTCCAGTAAGGCTCGTGGAATTGTTCGATGGGTTTACCTCTATCAGTGCCCCTCGTTGCAGATTCGGCTCGATGTCAACTTCCGGTATTCTTACTTTTAATAGAGTTACACCGCCTTCAGGAACCCTGAAAGACACGCGTCTTGCAAAGTCTACTTGCTCTTTTCCCCAGTAAAATCTTATCTTCACTGTGTACACCCCTGGTTTTTCCACACCAAGTGTATACATCCTGCCTTGTCGCAGCAGTGAAGTCCTGTTTCCGTTGACGTAGACGTCTTCCACCGAGGCTCCTGAATCCAGCACGGGAATCCTGAGATGTCCTCTGTCGTCAAGCACTTCGAATCTTGCCGTCAGGGTCCCTGAGAATAATCCCTTGTCGAACGAACCGACAATGGAGCGTTGTATCGGACAAAATGCAATGTCGGGTTTTGCAGGCAGCGAGTCGTTTTCCACGATGGCCTTTAGCTGTTCCCATCGTTGGAGTGGTAGTTTTACTTTTCCTGGACCAGCTCCCCGGCTTGCAGTACAAAACGCCAAGATAGTCGTGGCTGTAATGAGCAGTCGCGTGCCTTGCATCACGGGTCCTCCTTTTTTTGAATTTTTGAATCATATAACAAGATACGGATTTTTTTTGATTTTTTATTTGCCGTGTCTGATACAAAATCCAGGCTGGGTCTCAACGTGGGGTATGCGCATGTATGCTCAGTGCATGTTGGCTCATGGAATTTCCATGTCCATTCGCTCACCTGGCATAACCTTGTTTTTTTCTTCTTTGAGGCGGCATGCCGTGTTGTGAGGATCGTGTTCGAACACCAGTATCCAGTTCTCCTCCACAGCCTGGGCCAGGAGCATCTTTTTTTCGTCCAGAGTCATCAATGGGTTTTGGTCGTAAGCCATTATCCAGGCCAGGTTCAAATGCGCGGCAGTTGGGATCAGGTCAGCGCAAAACACCACCGTGTCCTTGCCTTGTCCCACCAGCACTACCTGGTGTCCGGGTGTGTGGCCCTGTGTGCGCATGACGCGTACGTCGGGGGCGATTTCCGTATCACCGTGTAGCATGGAAAGGGCAAGTTCGTTTTCCCAAATGGAAAAATCGTTTTTGAAAAAACTTCCCCTGTCCCACTGGCTGGGTTCTTTGGCCCATCGCCACGCTTCTTCCTGAATGTGAATTTTTGCATTTGGAAATACCGGTAGCAGTTGTCCTTCGTCATCGGGAGCCAGAAGCCCCGAGACATGATCGAAGTGGAGATGGGTGGCTATGACATCAGTTATTTGTCGTGGCGTCAATCCCAGGCGTTCTATACCTTCCAATAGCCCCGGCTTTGCGGGCAGATAATGATATATTTTTTGTTGCTTTTCGTCGAATCTGGAGCCTATGCCCGCATCCACCAGTATATGTCGGTCTCCATTGGTGATTAGCATTGGCCGAAGGGCCATGGTAATACGGTTTTTATCGTCTGGTTCGTGATGCTTGCTCCATAAGGGCTTTGGCACGATCCCGAACATGGAGCCACCATCGAGACCAAAGGTTCCTTCCAGTATGCTGTATACATTCCATGGTCCTGTCTTCATCGTTACTCCTTATCCGTCATGGGGTTGCATTTCAGTATTTCTGATACGATACTTGCTTGCCGGATGCAACAGCCACAAGAGGTGATTTTGAACTACGAACTTTTACTGAGGCCATTCGAATCGGGCGACGGTTTCAGCCGCGCTGATGTATTGAAATCGTTGAACGACACGGGGTTCGAAATAAACAAGGAAAAACCCGTTGATGCAGTGTTCGAACTGAAAAATGACAAGCTTCGGGCGCGGGAATTCATTAGGGAAGATGTGGGTCAGGAGACTAATTCCGACTTTATGCAGGGGCTCAATCTCTCAATTGCGTTGGGTTCCAGCAGGCTCGATGCTGATATGGCCGTGAGCAAGGTTTTTGAACTGGCACAGCAACTAGGTTCATTGGTTTTCGACCCCCAGGTCGGCCGACAGGTAAACCCGTCGGATCACGATATGGTGCTGGAGACTTGGCACAGGAGCGCCGGGTTCCAGGCTGATGTGGTAGGGAGCGTTGTCATGGGTGGTGATGCTCCGGAGTTGTCGGGTTACAAGGACAAGCCCCAAAGCAGGATGGGGTTGTACCTGTTGGGTATAATCGTCTTGCTGTCCGTTGTATATATTGCCAGGAGGTGTTCCGGGGTTGATGATACCAGGCATGAAGCATACGTAAATGATTTCAATGAACAAGGTGGAGACAAATGAAGGGCAACTCGTTTTTGAATTTAATGCCAGTGGATGAGGCTCTGGATGTTTTTTCTGGATTTCAACGTGTGCAAGGACAGGAGAGAGTACCGCTTGGAGAAAGTGTGGGACGAGTGACGGCGGATTCTGTTTCAAGCCCCGAAGCCATTCCGCAGTTTGCAAGGTCTCTCATGGACGGCTACGCGGTAAGGTCGTCGGATGTCGCTTCGGCCCGTGAGACATCACCTGTGTTTCTAGAAGTGGTGGGTTCTGTGACCATGGGCGCTGCATCCGACGTGGTGCCTGGGCCGGGTCAGGCTGTGGCCATACCCACCGGGGCCATGATGCCCGATGGGTGTGACACGGTTGTAATGGTGGAACACACCAGGGAACTTGCAGATGGAAGAATAGAGGTTCTCAAAACGTCGGCACCTGGACAACATGTGCTTAGGACGGGCAATGATTTTTCAAAGGACCAGACCTTGTTGGGTCAGGGCCACAGGATTTGCGAATTAGACCTTGGTGCTTTGGCCGCCTGTGGTGTTTCCGAAATCCAGGTGGTGCCGAAGCCAAGGGTGGCAATTTTATCCACGGGAGACGAATTGGTGGATTTGAAAGAGTCTCCATCCGCAGGCCAGGTCAGGGACACTAATGCCCTTACCCTTGCCGCACAGCTTCAACGTGTTGGTGCTACAGCGATTGTAAAGGGTAGAGTGCGCGACGAGTATGAAAAACTCCTCCGTGCAACTTCGAGTGCTTGTTCCGACGCTGACATGGTGCTGTTGTCGGGTGGTTCATCGGTTGGGGCCAGGGACCATACCGCCGGTGTGCTGAGAGAACTTTCCGGCAAAGACCTTTTGTTGGAGGGTGTCGCAATCAGTCCTGGAAAACCAACTCTCCTTGCCAATATTGGAGGGGTGCCGGTTTTTGGACTACCCGGCCATCCAGTAAGCTCTTTCGTTGTAATGCACGCATTGGTAAGTCCCCTGGTTAGAATATTGGCTGGAGACAATGAGGTGCCATTGACATCGTACATTGAAGGCAGACTTAGATACAACGCTCGGGCAGCACCGGGAAGAGAAACCTGGGTTCGGGTACTGGTGGAAAAAGACGAACATGGACAATACAGCGTCTTGCCCATCCACGGGGAATCAGCCGTGTATTCATCGCTGTTGCAATGCAACGGGTTGTTACGCATTCCGGCAAACACAGAAGGTTACGCAAAGGATCAGATGGTCACGGTGGAGGTGTTGAGGTGAGAGCCAGATACAGGAAGTTGATGTCCATGCATGAAGCAAGGGATTTGCTCCTTCATAGATTGGGACCAGTGGGAACCATGAAAGCAGAGCAGGTGCCGGTAGAACAAAGCAGTGGTCGCATAACTGCACAGCCTGTGTTCGCGGCCATAAGTTCGCCGCCATATCATGCCGCTGCCATGGATGGAATTGCCGTTAGAGCCATAGCTACCGCTGGTGCTTGTTCAACCAAGCCGGTGGTGTTGGATGAACCTGATGATGCTGTTGCCATCGATACGGGAGATCCCATGCCGACGGATAAGGACGCGGTGATCCCAGTTGAAGATATCGATTCGGTGGAGGGGGGATTCGAGATTCACCAGGCCGCAACACCCAGGCAGCATGTCAGGCTCACGGGGGAGGACATGGTTGCAGGTGAGATGATACTCGCCTCTGGTCGTACGATACAACCGTCTCATGTGGGAGCCATGCTAGGGGCTTCGGTTACGGAGATCATGGTGAGGTGTCGACCAAAAGTTGCTATTTTGCCTACCGGCGACGAGCTGTGCGAGCCTGGTGACTATCCAACGTCTGGTAAGGTAATAGAGTCCAACTCCAGGATGTTATCTGCATACGTAAACCAGTGGGGAGGACGCCCTGTTCGTTTGGAGCCGGTAAGAGATGAGCCGGAGCTGTTGAAAAAATCTATTTTAGATGCTCTGGAAGAAGGATGTGACGTATTGTGTATACTCGCAGGTTCGTCGGCCGGCCGGGACGACTATACGCCAGGGCTGATTTCCGATTTGGGTGAGTTGTTGTTTCACGGCTTGACCATGATGCCGGGCAAACCTACCGCAGCCGGAATCATAGAAGGCAGGCCGGTTATAGGAATTCCCGGATTTCCCGTGAGTGCGGCCTTGGCTGCTGATTTGCTCCTTAGACCGGTATTGGCCCATCTTCTTGGTCGTGCTGATATGGTTCCCGAGCGCATCCAGGCAACTTTGTCTCGCTCTGTTCCCAGTCGACCGGGCCTCGTGGAGTGGATACGGGTAGTGCTCGGAAAGTTCGAACATGGATGGACAGCATCTTCGTTGAGCCGAGGGGCCGGTGCCATCACTACCTTGTGTCGGGCTCATGGCAAAATAGCCGTCCCGGCTGCCAGCGAAGGGTTGGCTGCTGGTACAAAGGTGGATGTGGAGCTGTTGGTTCCAAGAGCGGAGATTGAAGGCTCATTGCTGCTTTCTGGGTCAAGTGATCTCGCACTCACGGTCTTGGACGACTTTTTAGGAAAGGCCCATCCTGGCGCCAGCTTATCCGTGTCGCCCCTGGGGAGCCTGGCCGGCCTCGCTGCGCTGGCGAGAGGGGAGGCTCACCTCGCAGGTTCCCACTTGTTGGACCCTGCAACAGGAACATACAATCAGGTGGACGTGTCAAGGGTAATGCCTGGACACCAAGTGGCCTTGGTGACCATGGCATACAGGCAGCAGGGTTTGTGTCTGAGACCCGACGAAGAACGACAACCTGAGGATTTGGCAGATGTGCTTAGTATGGGCATGAGCTGGGTAAACAGGCAGCCGGGTTCAGGGACCCGGGTTTTGACCGACCACTTGCTCCGAAGCCGGGGGATCTCTTTCAATGGTGTTCAGGGTTGGGAACACGAAGAATTTACCCATGTTGCAGTGGCAGAAGCGGTTCGATCCGGAGTCGCCGATTGCGGAATGCTCATCTTAGCTGCTGCAAGGGCTCTGGGGCTGAGGTTCGTTCCGTTAGTGGAGGAGAAATACGATCTGGTTATCCCCAGAAGGATGCTTGATGATCCTCGTATTCTGGAACTTCTCAGGGTGCTCAAGTCTGCTGAATTCAAAAGGGGCATGGAGTCTCTGGGTGGATACGATGCCAGAGATACCGGAAAGGTGAGGTTTTTGCCTGAAGGTACGTGGTCTGTTGAAATATAGACTAAAGACCGGGATGTTTTCTATCACGGTTGGGAGATAGTCAAAACCACTTTGCCGGAAGGTTCAGTTGAGTTGCCGCTCAGACCCAAGACCAATCCTGTGGTTACTGCTCCTGCAATCACCGCGCCCGTGGCTGTCCAGAACCACCAGGTATGGTACCATTTCGGCCCGCCGTCTTTGTCTCCCTTGGTCCTGTGTTTTACCTGTTTTGGTATTGGACTAGTGGCTGCTTGCTCAACTACGTCTTTGTTTTCCGTGTGGGCCAAAGCAGCCAGAACGCTTGGTGATCTGATCTGATTTGCCATGGTGTCGAAGGCAGCCAAAAGTTCCCCGGCAACCGGGTTGCCCGAAGGGCTCATGGGAACAAGGATGGGATCTGAATTCAATCCCTTGGACGGGACGTAAAGACCCGTATAAAGCAAGCCAGAGCCCTTATCGTTTTTTAGTTGTCCAAGCAGCAAGACATCGACTCCCAGGTCGCCTGCCAGCCTATCCAAGTCGGAATCCGGCCTGTCGTGTAAGTCTCTCAGCGATACCATGCGTCTGTTCAGGGACAACAAACGCCTGGATATGGTAAGAGGGTCATCATGTCGGCCGGAAAAAATTGTGAGTTGCCTTCTTTTTCCTCCGGGTAGAGTGAACGAGCTGGCAAAGCTTCCGCCGGATATTTCCGCTGCAATCCAAAGTTCGTCTCCCTCGACTCCCGAAAACTCTACCACACCAGGTGGCATTCTTCGGCAATTCACGACAATTGTTCCCGGGTTCGGCCCTATCTCCAGTAAGAGCTTTCCCCTTGGCTTACTCCCTCGTTCGTTCGTGGCGAGATCAAAGGTTGCTACCAGTTTTGGGGGCATTATTGCAGGGTCCGGCTCTGCGTCAGGGTCGAACCTTTGTATCTGACCCAGCAATTTCTGAGCGGTCGAATCATCTCCTGCATCCAGTACTGACCTTGCCCAGTATAAATACATTTTGGCTGGTTGTTCAGGATTGCACCTGGTCAGAGGTCTGGCCCTCATCAAAGCTGCAGCTTTAGAGAAATATTTTTTTGCCTCTTTTAGCTTCATGTATTGGTATGCTTTTTTACCTTTTTCGTCCAGGGACTTTACCTGTTCTGTCACATCCTGTTGTGTCAGTTCCGGAGTGACTCTCTGGAATGCAACCAGTATCCATGCAAGACCGTCACCGCTTTTCTGGAATGCCGCATCAAGCATTTTCTGTTGCACCAGAGCTTCGTTCGGCTTGTCGTCACCTGGTAAAACGATGACCGCAACCTTGGTCTCTTTCGCCGGTAAGACAGGGGCTGCCAAAATGCAAATCGCTATGAATTGTGCAGTGAAGCGAGTCATTATAGACCTCCCGCGCGGGCCGGATGGGCGCTGAATTTTGCTATTGTTGCATCCAGTACATCTTGCGTGGTCTGATTTCCGAACCCGTATACTACCAGGACTTTGTCGTTCAACCTGCTGACCAGGCAATTTTTTCCATCGTCTGTAATCCAATGCATGGTCGGATTCGAGTCAGTAGGCAGCATCGAGAATCCTGGATTTCTGAGTGGTACGGTTTTAGAAAAAGCACCTGCGAATTCAATCGCGTCTCGTTCGCTATCGAAGACCCAAAGACCTATCCATGCCAACTGTTCGCCGTTACGAAAAACCTCTACTTTGTCTCCATCCCAACCTGCGGAACCACGTCGTTGTTCATCACTGTTATCCAATAGGTTCAGCAACTGACCTGTCATGAACTCGCCCATCACGTCTTCATAAATTTTTTGCCAAGGTTTTTCAGGCAATCCCTTCAGAAAGTCCATACTTATAGTTGTTGGGTCATCGCGGTGGATGAAAAATTTCTCAGGGTGCATGACCTGCTCGGTAGACGTTGGTAGGTGGGAGTATACCTTGTCGATCTCCTTCCAACCTCCTATTTTTTTCCCGTAGCTTACGAATTTCAATCCCTTCAGATAGGGAAACAAGAGGCTGTTTCTCAGAGCCTTCGGGGTTTTTCCGAATTCCGGTGATTGGAAAGACGATAGCCCTACCAATAATGAACCAAGAGGTCCATCCAGGTCAATCATTGACATATCTATGTTTATACTCGCCTCACCCATGGAATAGAGTATCATTACCAGGGTGGCTTCTCCTTCCAGCACCGAAGTTCTGGCCAGCATGGCGTCTGAATTTCCCGGATCTCGTTTGACGAACTTGTCGATATCAAAGTTCTGGTCCTGTAGAGCGTGGCATAATTCGTGGGCGATTATGGGCTCCTGTGCGGAGGGTGCAATCCAGTCGGCAAGGTAAAATACTTCAGTTATTGGATCGTAGAATCCGGCGACTTGTTCTTCGAGCAAGGATATGACGGACGCCTTGTAGTCCATGTCGGCAGGGACCAGTTCCATGGCTTTCATTGCCAAACCTTCGTTTTGCATCTCCCCGGGGCCATACTGCTCGTTCATGGATTTTATTATATATTTACGAACATTTTTCTTTGAGGTGATCTGCCATTTAATGGGTTTTTTTTCAGGAAGCCCTCGCAGGACAGAAACACGGGATTCTACTTTTTTTGCCATGTTGAAAAGTCTTTTATCTGGCTGAGCGGCATATGATCGTGGAAAAAAACCAAAAAATCCCAAGATCAAAAAGAGTACACCGATACTGCGGCCCATGGTGGCTCCTTTGAAAACCTCTGTTTTCAAACCACTGGTTTCACTAACTTCAATGCACCTGTTGCAAACCATGGCAGAGAAAAGCGATAAAATGCAAGGGGCAGTTTAAGCTTCTGGATTTTGGTCCAGAAAACGAGCGATCAGGAGTTCAGAGCGAAGATCCAAATCCGTGAACCGAACGCGGGTGCCCACTTCAGAGGGCTTTCCCACTGAGGTGATCTCCACTACTTCCGCTTTTACTTCGATTCGTTTTCCCATACCGGGCAATTCGAAACGAAGCTTGACCACCGCTCCGGATGGCAGGTCCAGAGGTTTCGAAAAGAACATACCACCGATGGCAACGTTGCCTTCGTGATCTACCCAGTGCTTGTTTTCTTCCTTGACCTCGACCCGAATGGGAACCCTATGGCTTTCACGGCGATCGCCGAGTCGCCGTTCATCCTTAATAGCGCCCTGGCGTCGATCGCCTCGATCTCTGCGATCCGCCATGTCGTCTCCTTTCTATACGGTCCGTTAAAGTTCGTCCGCAACCTTATTCCCTTGGAGTTTGAATCGTCAAGTGAAACCAGCAACCAGGTAGCCAGGAGAAGACCTTTTTTCTTTTGGTTGCAGGCCTCTTTGCCCTTTTTATGTGTCCCTTTTTTGTCCCCTTTTGCCCTTTTTAGGCAATTTTTTCAGATGCTCCTTGGGGGGGACACCTGTCGTGGACGGATTACTGCAATAGCATAAGTCTTCATTTGTTTGCTTTGGGAGCATCCAGTCGGTAACCCACCTGCCTGATGGTCTTGATTAGTTTAGGGCGAGAAGGGTTTGGTTCTATTTTTTGTCGTAAGCTCAAAATGTAGTTATCCACAGTCCGGCTTGTACCGTCGAAATTCCAACCCCAGACTTTGTTGATGATTTTTTCCCTGCTAAATACCCTGCCAGGTGATGATGCTAATAGATTCAGAAGGTCAAACTCCTTTGCCGACAGAGAAAGCTCCTTGTCCCCCAGTATCACCCTCCTCGTAGCCGGTTCGATCTTCAAGTCTCCCAAGATCATGCTTGGTCTTGTATTGTTTTCTGCTTTTTTTCGTCTAAGCATAGCCTCGACCCTGGCCAGCAGCTCGGAAAGTTCAAAGGGCTTGGTCAGGTAATCGTCAGCACCTTTTTTCAAACCTTGTACCTTGTTGTCAGTGGTGCCTCGCGCCGAGAGAATCAACACTGGTACGTTTTCGTTCCTTTGTCTGAGTTCATCCAGGATTTCCATACCACTAAAAACTGGCAGCATGATGTCAAGGACTATCAGGTCTGGTCGTAAATCAAAAGCAAGTCTCATCCCCTCTTGTCCATCTGACGCACTGCGCACCCTGTAACCCTGTAGTTCGAAGTTCATCACCAGTCCCTGTCTGAGGGAAACATCGTCTTCGATTACCAGAATGAGTTCTTGATTCTCTTTTTCTGTTTTTTGCTTATTCATTCGTTATTGGCCTCATCATGTTCTTTGTGATGTTCTTCGTGCTTTGCCTCCAGGGCAGTTGGTAATAGTACCGTGAAGCATGAGCCCTCTTTGCCCGACTTTACCATAACCTCGCCGTCATGAGACCTTGTCAGATACCTTACTATGGATAGGCCCAGTCCTGCTCCCGATGCTTTGCTCGCAAGCTTCGTGTCGATGCGGTAAAAAGGTTCAAATATTTTGTGGATTTCCTTCGGCAAAATTCCGATACCGTTGTCACAGACACTGATGGCTACTTTTTCATAGCGATCTTCGACTGTCACCCTGATGTGTTTTTCCGAACCTGTATACTTGTATGCGTTTAGCAAAAGATTCAGCACTATGGACTCTATGGCCTGGGGATCATGATTTACAGAAGCCTGGCTGGTTATCTCCAGGTGAAATTCCACCTCCCTTTCCGGGATCATGCTTAAAAACCGCCTTGTCGCAATTTCCACCGCTTCGCCCACCGGTTTCGTTTTCATCTGCAAAATCGCCCTGTCTTTTGCAGCGGCTCTCCAGGTGAGCAATCGATCGATCATGGAATCGAGCCACTGAGTCTCGCGAATAATTGTTTCAAGGCTTTCGTGGATCAATTCAGGCTCATTATCGAGCTTTCCACTTTGAATAGTCTGTGCATATAAACGAATGGATGAAAGGGGGGTGCGTAGATCGTGGGATACATTTGCTAGTAAATCCGCTTGCAACCTTACCGTACGTGCTCGTTTGCTCAAAAGTATGGTGACGGTAACGATGCTTCCAATGGCGGCAGCGGCAAAAGATACGATCAATACACCTGTGACGATGGGATTCGAATTTTTTCCCAGTGCCAGGGTGACTATCCCAACAGCGGTAGAGAGTAACACAGGCAGTAATACACCGATCGATAGTGCGATGATGATGCCCGTGAGGCTCATGCTACGGCCCCGTCGTTTTATCCTCGCTAGGGTGCTGGAATCCATCACCTGTAGTATGCCCTTATACGACAGGCACAATCAATACAAACAGCTGCCAAAATTTTTCATCTCGTCCGCTATCTCTGTGCTGGCTCCACGTTTTGGACCTTGAGAGGCAGGGCTGATGTGGTTTTCACTTCGGGACTATTTTCCTTTTTCCATCGCTTTACCTGCCTGCGCGCATAGAAATTCAGGATCGCTTCATTGAATTTTCCCCGCATGGCCATAGATAGAATTCTCGGCAGGGAGTAGACCTTGGCCATTCCTTCGATGGCCTGCGATGTGAGTTCTGTCGCAGACATTTTTTTAGGACGAAAAACCGTGTGGTGAGCGTCGTATTGTGACCAATCGTCTGTAAGAAGGCGACCGTTTCGACTCATTTGGGTATATACCGGTGTGCCGGGTAATGGGGTTAGAACCATGAACTGGACCGTGTCGATTCTTTCCTCCATCACGAATCGACTGGTAGCTCGTATGGTCTCTGCGCTGTCTGAGTCGGAACCGAACATAAACATTCCATGGATCTGAATTTTACTCTGGTGAAATCGTCGTACTGCAAATTTGATGTCTTCAATGGTCTGATGTTTGTGATACTGGGCCAGGGAACCGGCATCGATGGATTCGAGACCTATAAAGACCCGGTAACAGCCGGCACGATGCATAAGCTCCACCATCTCGGTGTCCTTGGCCGCACGAACAGACACCTGGGCCATCCACGGGGGAAGGAAAACGTTGTGAGTCAGTAGATAGTCCAGTAACGACTTTGTCCTTTTAGGTGAAGCGCAAAAATTATCGTCATAGAAAAACACCGTATTACCATGGCCCTTTCTTTGATTTAGCTCTTCGGCCACGTGCTCTTTACTCGCGTATCTCATCTTGTGTCCAAACATGGGGGTGACAGAACAAAAGTTGCAATTATGTGGGCAGCCCCTGGATGTCTGTATGGGAATGATTCCCAGGTCGAAGTCATGACGTTTTTTTCTGCCCTCGAGAAGTGAAAAGTCCGGTATGGCAACCGAGTCCATGGAGACAGGCATTGAGTTTATCGCATTGTGCACGATCTCGTTATTGCGCATGAAGCTGAGCCCAGGGACGGACTGGGGATCACCGTCTTGTTCCAGCATGTCTAAGAATTGCTCGAAACTCGTGTCTGCCTCACCCCTTATTACCCAGTCTGAGTGTCGCAGAGCTTCGTCGGGAAAAAAAGTCACGTGGGGGCCTCCCATGAGTACCGGTATTTTGGCCGCTCGTGCCTGGTCCGCCAATTCATACGCGCGGGGAGCAGTGGGAGTTATGGTGGATATGCATAACAGGTCCGCATCCGTGATCATCTTCGTGTCCAACGCTGATGCGTCTTCAATGACGACTCGAGTGTCCTTGCCCCTTCTATGGGCCAGGGTCCCAAGGATGGGCAGGCCGAGGCGCGGGATTCGAACCAGGGAAAAAACGTGCACTCCAGGGGCCTTGGGTTCAATCATCAACAACTTGCGAATTTTCATGTGTCTTCTCCAATTCAGTCTCCAGGGTTTTTTGCTCCCATTAAGCATGGAGAAGCCAGGTCATGGTTTTGTCATGATAAATGTCGCACTCAGCATGACGAAACAAAGGCAATCTTTTGGCTGTTTGACGTAACCGTTGGAAAACACATTGAATTATTAGTGATTGGGGTGACTTTTCGATTGAACGGATTCTCATTTTTTTTGGTCGGTCATTGTTGCGGTTCGAGCAAGGACAGAAAATTACTAACTACCGATTTACAACCGGCGGATGAGAACTTCGGCCAGGAATATGCCCATGGCTGCAAGAACAAAATACTGCCATAGCTCTTTCGTGGTCTTGCGCCTGTGTCGGCCACCCCTGAATATTTCCCCTGGTTCCGGATTGACCTTAGCTCCCGTGCGTCTTGCCATGTCCTCCAGAAGTTTCGTATTCCGGGTTACCGAGAGAAATTCTTCAGGGTATGAGCGAGACACCGATCCATAGGTCACTTCGTTCGTTCCATTGTCCGATGTCCTCTCCGCCTTCAGCCCGTATGCACCAGTCTGCTCCATAGCAAACCTAGCCCGGTATGTTCCGAGCCCACGACGTATCATTGGAAATTGACTTTGTTCACCCGAGGGATTCCTGACAGTCAAGGTAGGGGTAATTTGTTCCATGTGGTAGCCCACTGGTGTCGATACTGTGACTATCGCTTCTTCTGAGTCAGCATCTGCCCACATCACGAGCCTTCCTGGGGGGCTCCTTCGCATGGTGTCATGTGCCAACCTTGGCCACAGATCTGTAAAATGGGGCCATGAAGTCCACTTGTTTGACCAGGCACCCTGGGCGTCGGTGGTCAAAAGCATTACCTGTCCCAACCCGTATCTCCACCTGGCGAGTATGGGTTCCGCCCTGTCAGAACTCGTAAGCAACACTTCCGCTGTGGGACGAGCTTGAGAAGGTATGTATCCTCCAATGGGAGGGGCTTTAGTGAAGTCTATTCCAGCAAGGGCTTGTACCAGTTTTGCCTTGATGACCCTGATTGGTTGTTCTATGACGTTGGTCTCTGTGATATTTTCAGTCTCACGTGCAAAAATTTTCGGGACATTGGAGATGTTGTCGGTGAAGTAAAACCTACCTCCAGTACGTGATGCTATACGCTTAAGCTCGGCTTTGTCTGCGTCTTGGCCAAGGCCTACTGAGGTTATGGTAATGTTGTCAGAGGCGATCTTGTCCACAATGTAACCATAATGGTCGTACATGCTGATGCTTTGACCATCGGAAAGCAGGATTATGTGTTTGAGTTTTGCAGCACTTTTTTTCAGTTGCTCGTGTGCCGCTTTCAGTGCCGGGTATATGGATGTACCTCCACCTAAGCGTTGAGAGAGAACGATCTTTCGGATTTTTTCCCTGTGCCTGGCTTCGGTAAGTGCAACCACGACTTCTGGAAAATCGTCGAACATTACCACCGCTACCTGGGCGGTATCCTTGATTCGTCCAAGACTATCTGCCACGGCTCTTAGCAATATGGAAAACTTGCTCCCCCTCGCCATGCTCGATGAGCGATCCGTAACGAACACCAAAGCAGCAGGAATCTGTTCCTTTTTTTTAACCTGCTCGAACTGCACTGGCAGGATCTGTTCTATTGGTTTTTGTCCGGGATCTGCCAGGTCGGAAGAGCCTTGGCCTGCGGTGATCAACAGACCGCATCCAAATTCTTCCGTGCTCGTTCTGAGGTTTTTGACGAGTTCTTTGTGAAGGCTTCCAAGCTGCAAATCATCGAGGATTATCAGGTCGTAGTCAGCAAGTTCCTTGACTGATCGGGGCATGGTGTCGGGAGTGGTTTGTTTGAGTTCCCACTTGTCGTTTTGCAAAACCTCGTATAATGGATCCTCATTTGAACGACTTGGTTCATGGACGGAGGCGATTTTTTCAGACGGCCTTTGCACAAGCAATATTCTTGGTGGACCAAGGACCCATATCATTCTGCTCCAGGTGTTGTTTTGACTAAACCTATCGTCCTTTGCGGCTACTGTTACCGTCAACTTATGCCAACCAGGCTTATCTAGCTTTACCTTGAACTGAGTCTGGTTTAGTCCCCGAAGCATTTTTTCCCGCAGAGTAGAGACCTTTCTTTCGTCATCAAAGAGGGTCAATTTTACTCTTGACCTGCGGTTGGCCCATATGAATGCAAGGACCTTCGTATCCTCATCTTTTCTTACTGCGCCAGGTGCCTCCATGCCTTCCATCAATACTTCCAGACCCCCTTTGTTTTGGACAGGCATAGTAAATACTTGTATACCCAACTGCCTTGACCTGTCCGCTTCTGCCAGCGCATCTCCACGGGTCTCTATTCCATCGGAAAAAAGAACGATCCTCTTGTCGTAGTCAGGAGGAAAGAGTCCATAGGTGAACCTCAGGGCGCAAGCCAGGTCGGTTCCAAGCCCAAGAGGTCTTTTGCTCATAGACACTCTTGCGTGTTGCCCCTGGGCGATGAGTTTGGGAAGTTTTGCAAACTCTACAAGGAACGAAGGACTGTCGGAACGCTGGTCCCATAGTTCCTCGACTCTATCACGCATGTCTGAATAGGCTCTGTGGTCAATGCTTTGAGACTCATCTACCAAAAAGACCACCGAGGCAGAAGCTGATTCGTCCAAGTGCACGGGACGTGTGTACGCTATGGCCAAGGCGGCAACCAGAGCTGCTCTGAGCATCTGAATGGGAAGCCGCCTAAACCACCTCAGGTCGCGGCCCATCCATAACCCTATTACGAGCAATACAGGTATGGCCAGCAGCAACCACAGGCCTTCGGGGTTTTGCAGGCGCAGTTCGTATTGCCCCAGGAAAAACTCCAGGTCATTTGCCAGTTGATGTATCATCAGAACAGAATCCTGAAACAGAAAAAGACCCAGTCGAACAAAAGAAGCCATGCTACCGCCAGCAATATGCTTGGCCACTGGTTGCGCGCTTTGTTGGTTTTAGTGGTATCGAAACCTTCAACGAGCATTCGTGGAGGTGGTCCTGCTTGCCAATTGACACTATCTTGATCAACGACCTTCTCAGAACTCAGAAGCGATTCTCCAGGTCTGTGAAAGTTCACGGCAATCATTGAAGAATGTCCGCCTGATGAAAGCTCGTAGAAGCCGGGAGACCGGGGCCTAAACAGGGTCTTACTACCCAGCCGCAGTGGGTGAACAGGTTTTCCATCAGGGCCGGTTATGGTTGTTTGGAAACCAGCCCAGTAGGGTAGAAAGACTGTGGAACCCACAATGGGAGCATGATTTGTCTCTTGCTCCTGTTGTCCCAGCAGCCACCATACGCAGTTATGAATCAGGATGGGAAACGCTATCCTCAATGGAAGATCGCTCTGTGCCACGTCAAAACCAAAGGCGATGAATTTTTCGTCCCCTTGCTGGTGGGCGATAACCAATGGTCCGTCCTTGTCCTGCATCAGCACCGTATCATAGCGTGTGGGCACCAGATGACGCGCCTTGTTGATTCGGATATCTACCAGAGTTACTCCCTTTGTTACGGGATGTTCCCCCATGATTGGAAAGAGCTCAGGAAATTCTATTTCATCGCTTCCCTGGAATACGCAGTTGGAATCTTCGTGGGGAGAAAAATAGATCGATGGTTTAGACGCCTGGAGACACAGGCCATCTGATACCACGACTTGAGCACTATCAATCAGCGTCGAGCTGATAGATGCTTGATTTGAGACTTGCACCTCGATGGATGGGTCAAGCTCCAGGGCTTTTTCAAGGTAGAGATTTCCATCTGTGACCAGCAACACCTTGGGCCGTTGCCTTTTTTGAAGCAGAGCATAGGCGCGGTTGTCGGGTGAAAAGCCATCGACTTCATTCTTTGCTTTTGCAGAAGTTATGCTGGCCATGATTTTCGTTTCATCCAGTTGTTTTAGAAAATAGGTTCTGGTGCTGCTTTGATGAGAGGCAACAAATAATACCTCTTGGCCAAGGAGAGATTTCTCAGTGTGAATGCTGAGGGTGACCCTCTTGGGCCTACTGCCGAAATTGCTTATTTGGACAAACACTTCATAGCCGCTGGCGGCTTGTCCTCTGAGGTGAATTTCAAAAGCAGTTATGGCCATATTGTCCATGGAAGTTCCCACAGATGTCTGCAATATGGGATAGGGGGCATTGTTGGGTAGATGGTGAAAGTGGTCGCTGATTACAGCAATTCTTTTTTTGAATCCCGTCCCAAACGAATCGGCATCCAGAGCTCTTTGAGCAAAGTCTATACATCTGGGAAAGTCTTCCGGAACCAAGGATACCGCGAGATTCCCAGTGGACTGTAAGAGGGTTTTTTTATCCCCGGACCATGCGGTCAGTGGACGGCAGCGATCATCCATGGCCATGGGCAACAGCCTGTCCCTGGGGCCCATGGATTCGATGATTTTCTTAAGCAAATCTTCTGCTCGTTGGATTCTTTTCACTTTGCCGTCGAGGGCACTCATGCTTGCTGATCCGTCCAGTATCACGACTTGGGCCACGGGTGGGAGTGGCTCCTTGCCGGTCTTTTCGGGTGCGGCTGAAGCCAACGACAGTAAAAACAGCACCAGGATTTGCAATAACAGAGCCAACAGTTTTCTGAATGGGGTCCGTCTTCTGCCCAGGATTTTGCGCCAGATGGGTTCTGTTGCAACGACGGCTATCCTTCTTCGAAAGGACAACAGGTAGAACACCACGGCCAAAAAAGCCGCGAATGAAAATAGGAGTGTAAACTCAGTATCCGTAAGCCTCGTAAAGTGCATTGGTAGTGATCCGTCAGG
This sequence comes from uncultured Myxococcales bacterium, assembly GCA_964431605.1. Taxonomy (GTDB): domain Bacteria; phylum Myxococcota; class B64-G9; order B64-G9; family B64-G9; genus JALVPF01. Next base: position 5,202 of record CAYSLH010000018.1, on the reverse strand, counting down.
CCAGCAGGTTTCCGGCACGAAGCTCTTTGAGAATCAAGTCTTCCAAGTGAGTCGAAGTTATAGCGCGTATGTATGCGCCACGATGAGCCAAAATATGTCGCCTTAGCATATTACCATGGGCTGCTATTTCATTTCGGTACCTGGCCAAGGTTCTCCTGGTCAGGTGAGCAGTGTAGGGCTTTGTACCTTCCGGGTTGGCCAGTTTCCATTCCCCCAGCAGTTTTGGATCCAGTTCGAAAGGCGTCAGAACCTGGATGGCCAATACTTCGAATCCCATTGAGAAGAACCTGTCCAGGGCGGCAGGCAAACCCTCTGTATCCAAAAAATCGGATATGAAGATTACCATGCCTTGTTTTTGGCCGTGCATGGATGAAAAATCTCTGGCGGTATGGAGAAAATCCGTTCCTCCGGAAGCATCCAGGGAGCCCAGGAATTTTAGTGCCTGCATTACTCCTCGTCTCCCTCTGAGAACCGGTCGTGTATTTGTTATGCCTTGGCCAAAACCAAGCAAAAAGATTCTGTCCATATCATACAGGCCGATATAAGCTAAAGCGGCTGCGAGCTTTCTTGAGAAATCCCATTTTTCCTTCTCCACCGCCATGGACAAGCTGCAATCCAGCAACATGAAGATATTTCTGTCCTCTTCCTGGCGAAAGAGATTGGTGTAGAGTTTTTCGGTCCTGGCGTAGATGTTCCAGTCGAGCAACCTGAGATCATCACCAGGTGCATAAGACCTGTGATCGGCAAATTCCGTCCCAGTGCCCAGCTTCTTCGATACATGCTTGGCATTTATCCTGCCGGAAAAGACTCTACGCGAGCACAGGTGGAGTTTTTCAAGCCTGGCCAAAAACACCGGATCGAACGGATGTTGCAAGTCCAATGTCATTTGGGTTTTACCTTGGGCCTGATGGATAAAAAGTATTGCCGAACATAGTCCCTCATCTGCAGCGGAACGGCCTCACCAGCCAACTCCGCTTGTGCGCCCTGTGCGTATCCCTTGAAAATTTCGTTGTAGGTAATCTTGGATGATTCGGGTCCACCAATACTGCCCAGCCTTTTTTTGCCCTTTGCGTCTATTATCTGAATCACCGTACGCCCATCAGATAGCTTACCTTCCAGGGGCAGATACTCACCACCGGATGCCCTGGGAATGACCTTGGAATTTGGTGACCTGGCACCACCTGAGCTACCTACACCAGCACCTTTTCCTCCAGGCTGTGTCCCACCGCCTGTTACCTTGAGGCTGTTTTTCGAATATTGGGTAATTGTTTTCCCGCCCGATTGAAGCTGAGAGGCTACTTTTGCCGCTTGTTTCTGTGTTGCTTGAAGTATGGGCCCACGTGGTTTTTGGGATGTGGACTGGATTGTAAATTTTCCGGATTTCGGAGGCGGCATCGAGATGTTCACAACCTTTCCTTTTGATTTTGTATTTTTTCCAGCCAGCTCTTCCCGGTGGGCTTTGCCAAGAGCTTTTTCTCCAAGGTGAGCAGCGTAGCGTTTGAGGAATTCGGAGAATGCCTTGTATTGCAGTGGAGCCAAGCCAGTTTTGAATGGATTGCCCGATTCTTCTGGATCCATCTGTCCATACTGAGGACCGGGTCCTGCCTGGGGCGTAGTTGCCTGTTCGTCCTTGAAGTATCCAAAGTTTCCCAGCTTGCCGGCCACGTCGTCGATGTGGTCTGAAAGGGTCTGCAGCTCCTTGGATGTCAGAAAGTCGTCTGATATTATCAACTTGTCCAGTTCGGAAAACACTTCGGAATAACTCTCTTCGGGAAAGGCATCGAATCTGCCTACCGGCCTGTAACTTGAGATCCGGCTAAACCTGGGATTGGCACCAGCTGCGTTGGTTGCATCCTGCATGACAGGTATTCCAGGGCCATCATGTGCTTTTTCGGTGCTTGACTTCATCGGTGTATCGGAATTCTTTAGCTCGTCCGGATCTTGTGGAGGCAATATATCCATTTGGTCGCTGATTGCTCTATGGACTTCCTTGACCATGGAGCTGAGCTTCTTCAATCCAAGCATGTCCGAGCGGACCCTTATATCATCGAGTTCCTCGGCGATCTTCATGGCATCATGTTTTATGTTTTGAACCCTGATCCGTTTTTCAACTGCCCGCAGTGTTACCCTGTCTTCGTGGGGCAGGATGGATACGAGTACTATGGCCACGAACAGGACATAAGCCCTGGATCTTCGAGGCAACCGAATAGGTAAGATCGTATGATTGGTTTTTTTCAAAAAATCGTTTGTCTCATCGATGTGTGCCAACATGAATTCGTTTGGATGCTCCGAGTTGGAAAACATCAAGGCGCTCGACAGCCTGTCTTTGAACCCCAGCTTTTCGTCGAGTAGCTTGGCCACTTCCTGCATGGATGTGCCTGTGCGAACCTGGTGTGTCAACCATAACGCCATGAGCATCGTCAGCACAGAAAGGAACAATATCCATGCCGTTACGCCAAGGTCCTGGCTGCTGCTCCAGGTGGCAAACGCCACAATGGACAGAAATGAGATCACCATGGTGTCTAACATCCAGGCGATAATTCTGCCGAAGATCACGTTTCGTCTCGATCGCCTGATGACTTGACGGAAGTCCTGATACACCAAGAGAGGTTCTCCTCAACGGCCTTTAGTCCACACCACCACACTGAATAGACGTCAGGTCGGCAAAGTTATTGTCCTCACCTCCGTCTTCACATTCGTTGTGTTCTCCAGTGCCGTCTCCTACGTCATCCGCTGCGACCCTGACGTCGAAATCCTGCCTTCGGAGATCTTCCGGCAGGTCCCATTGGAACACGAAGTGTTCGAGCTGACCTGGAAGCAAAGCCTGGGTGGTGGCAACGGTTTTTATTGGATTAGAGTTTATGTATATGGTGGTATGGGTTCCTTCCGGTACCATCCTGGAACCTTGGTTCATGAGATCGAAGCTGATATAGATGGATAGGTCTAGTTCGCATACTACGTCCAGGTTGATGATCAGCAGATCCGGCGCCCAGAACAGACCTTCACCTTGAACGTTTTGCCTGAAGTTGTTCAGGTGACCTTGCGACCAGTTGGGTTCTTCGTACGTTGGGACCTGGCCCGTTTCACTTACGTTGGACACGTGGTAGGAGTGCTGGTTCCAGATTCGTCTGGTAAATACCCAGTTGTCATCTTTGTCTCCCCATATGTCCACTCCGGGGTTTCCATCGTTGTAGCTGTTTTCAGCGATGATCACCTCTGCGTTGCCGTCGTTGTCCACATCGGCAATTATGGGCATCTCCAGCCTGGTGTGTGAGCCATGGGTAGGATCGTCGAACAGGATCGTTCCGTCCAGTCCGTCGAAGATTCGGAAATTTCGTTCGTCAGCGTAGATCACCTCCGCTTTGCCGTCTCCTTCGAAGTCGAACACGCTGGAAGCGGTTACCCGGGATGAGCAGTCGTTGTTTGGTACTGCCCACAGCACACCACGTTGTCGGCATTTGTCAGGGACGGGATCTGTGTCGCATTCCAGATCCACGACCACGTAGAAATCGGCGGCGGCAGTGCCTATTTCAGGTTGTCCGTCCCCATCGAAATCAGCGATGGTGGGAGGGCCGCTTTCATTGTTATCGCAATCGTCTGTCGGAATAGGTATGCGAGCCTTGAGAGTTCCATCATGCTCCAGGACGAACACCTCGCCCCTTCTGACGATCACCACCTCTCCCTGCGGGTCTGAGTCGAAGTTGCCAGTAGCAGTATAGCCGTCACATGGAAGCTTTCCTCCGCAGGGCGAGTTGTTGGTGGTGTAAACAAAAGTCCACTCAACCGTGCCATCCGGGCCATAGCAGGTATTCCCCGCCAATACTTCCATGTCACCGTCCAGATCCACGTCCGCCACCGTACTGACCGGACCCAGGAAAGCGTTATTGCCGATTCCTCCCGCGCCCGAACTCGTCACTACGCCATCCCAAAGAAGCTGCCCATCGATGCCGTTGAGAACCACGTTGCCAACGATTACGTCTGGGTGACCATCGGCGTTGATGTCCGCAAGTGACGGTTGGGTTCCTCCCCTGGTGTGTACGTTCCATGTCGGATAATGGTCGTTTTTCCACATGACTTCCCACTCGCTGCCATCGTCGGCGGTTCTTCTGAATGCTACGGTTCCCTGGGGATTTCCACCGTTGTTCAGCATGCCGACTATCTCTGGCACTCCGTCTGAGTCCAAGTCACCTATCGCCAGGCCGCCGGAGTTGTCGAGAGCTGGAGACTTATTGGAAAAAATGGTTCTGGTGGATCCATCCGGTTCACATTTGCCTGAGACGATCCTCAAGGTGCCGTTTACATTACAGCATCCTGCCCCTTCATAGTCGTATGTGACGAATGCCAGGTCAGGGGTGTCGAAGGTGTCGGTCTTTCCGTCCGAGTTGTCGTCGGTCAGGTTGGCCACAACCGGTGCCATTACCACGTCGTTTCTTACAGGAGTTACCCCGTTTGGATCAGGAGTCCACCTGCATTCGATGGAAGGGGAAAATTTTCCTACCGGAGGATGATACAGACAGTCTCCTAGTACCGACTGTTCGATGCAGATTTTCAGATCCCTCTCGCACACGTATCCGTCCGGGCAGTCTGTCTGCAACGAGCATTGTCCTTGCGGCGTAGTGCATTGTGAGCCGTAGCATATTTGGCCGGTGTCACAGCACTGGTCGAAGGCTTCGCCGCACCTTTTTTCGGCACCGCAATCTATGAGACACCTGTCCTGTTCGCAGACCTGTCCGGCTTCGCAGCAAAGTTGTTGGAACATTCCGCATCTTTCACCATCGCAGGGAGGAAGGCATTTACTGTCAACACATTCCCACTGCCCAGGGCAGCAACTTCCCCCAAGCTCGCAACGCTGGTCTTCCGGGCAGGCGGTCAGACACTGCCCTGCCATGCAGACCTCGTCCTGCCCACACTCCAGAGAAGTTCTGCACTGGACGCACAGGCCGGCAGAACACACTAAGCCTTCCGAGCAATCTTCGTTTTTCCTGCACTGTATTCCTCCATCGGATGCGTCAGTGCCTCCGTCTGACGATCCGGCGGTGTCGTCCGAACAGGCAGACAGGAACAAGGCCAGTGACAGGACCGGACACAAGATCCATTTTCTGGAACGAAGGTGTGTTTTTGCCATATTTCTACCCTTTCGGAGATAGTTCTCCATCGTCTATGTCGCAAGTCAGCTTTCCAATGCTACGACATTATGGTTCC
>CAYSLH010000017.1:24988-35234 GCA_964431605.1 uncultured Myxococcales bacterium | reverse complement strand
ATTCGGGGCGTGTGGAACTGAAACGCATATACAATTTTCTTCTCGAATATAAAGTAAAACAGATTTCCGATGTTCAAAAAGAAAGAAAAAAGACCGAAAGAAAAAAGAGGCATAGTAAAAGAAAAAGAAAGAAGAAGCGAAGTAATGGAAAGAATCATTCCAGCGAAGAGAGTCTTGCAAAAAATGGTGATGAACTTATTCCTCTAGTGGATGTGTTCAAGGATCTTCCTAATGCTGTTTCTATGGAGATCTCGTCGAAAAAAATGAATGTTTATGAACTCAAGGGGATTAATTTCAAGAAGAAGAATCAATTTGTATGGCCTGATGAAAATATTTCTACGTTGGACGCGTGGTTCTGGGTGGACAAGGGTTCCGGTTCTGTGGTGCTGTGGATTTTCGATAACAGCAACCTGGTAAAACGATTGAATCGCCCTTGCTCTCTTGTGGGCCGGGTTGGCTTGTCCCTTTCTGCCTGGGTGACGGCCATATGGGAATCGATGCCAGAGGCGGGTGTCGAGTCGGAGCAGTTGGACTTTATCTCTTTCCAGCATCTTGGAACCTGGTTACCCATGACTCTACGCCGCTCACCATGGTCTCGATCCGGCAATCAGGTCTTTGCAGCAGGGTTTTCCGACAAAAATGATAGGGCAAGGAGATGGCAAATATGCTGGATCCACTTTCCCACCAAGGTGAAAGCAAAGGAATTTTTTGAAAAAGCCATGGTTGCACCGAGGCAGAGAACCATAAAAAAGGTTCTCAACGCCAAAAAGTCCGTCAACTATGATGTAGGCTTGACGTTGCATGAAGTTGGGGACGTACAGGCATGGCTTTTTAGAGGCGTAAAGAGAGGTCGGCTCCAGGAACTCTATTTCAATAGAGGAAAGGATGTATGGTTGGCAACTGCTGCTGTGGTCGGCTACGGTGGGCTTACCCCCGACGGGCTCATCGGGAGGGTGGAACTGTTGAAAATTTGGGATTCACCCTTGGATAAAAAAGCAATCTGAAAACTAAATTCTTCTTGCTATCTGGTCCGATATGTATATAATCCTCGCTCCCGGTTCCAGAAGGGGCCGAATTTTTTTTGCAATTGGAGGAAGTTGAAATGTCCAGGGCAATATTAGGTAAAAAGTTGGGAATGACTCGAATCTTCGATGAAGCTGGAAATCAGGTTCCGGTAACGGTGTTGCAGGCCGGTCCTTGTAAAGTCATTCAAAAACGAATCCCATCCAAGCATCATTATAGTGCCATTCAGGTTGGATTTGAGACGGTTCCGTCTCGAAAATTGAATAAACCTGAGAAGGGCATCTTTGAAAAACTGGATCTCAAGCCCCAAAAATACTTACGTGAAATCCGCATGACCCCAGATGAGGTCAACCAATACAAGATCGGTGACGACATTACCGTGTCAATCTTTGATGGCGTAGAATTCGTAGACGTCATTGGTACCTCGAAGGGAAAGGGATACCAGGGTGTGGTCAAGAAATATGGGTTTGCAGGTAACACCAAGACACGGGGTACTCACGAGGTTCGCAGACATCCTGGTTCCATTGGGAACTGCGAGTGGCCGGGAAAGGTTTTCAAAGGAAGAAAATTGCCGGGACAGATGGGCAACAAGCGAATCACCACCCAGAATGTTCGCATCGTCAAAGTAGATGCGGAACAGAACCTCATAATGCTTCGTGGCTCAGTACCTGGAGCGAGGGGTGGATTGGTGATGTTGCAGAAGGCAGTCAAGAAGCATAATTAATCATACGCCATTAATCATACGCCACGACGCAGGACACTCACATCTGTTCAACCCTCCATCAATAGTTTTTTGTGCCAGCCGGATTTTTCTGGTTGAAATCGATCTTGTTTTTGTCAATTTTTTCGATTTTGTAATGAGATGTGCTCACAGGTGGGAAGTGTAAGATATCATACAACAATTTCAAAAAAACCTTGCCTTCAGGTCCATACCGTTATACACCCAACCAACCATGGAATTTAACGTTACAAAGAACTGCGCAGCGGAGACCAAGGAACCATGCGTTATAGCCGAATTGCACTGATCTTTTTCGCAGCATGCTGCTTCTGGGGCAGCTCAACTCCATCAGCCCAGGCTGGAGAGCATGTGGTAGTAGCCAATCGCCTCTACGACATGACAGGCAATCTGGAGATTACTCTAACGCCAATCATGAGTATTTTCGATAAGTACACCCGACACATAGCGACATCTGTGGGGCTTGGGTACTATTTCAATGACTATCTTGGAATAGAGGCAGAGGGGGGATACGCCTTTATCAGCGGTGACAAGAAATTGTTGGATGAAATCTTGCGGGTCGGCGTGGACAATGTTTCAGGAATAGAGAGGCTTCCCCTGTCTGACCTCAAACATATGACGTGGTTCGCTTCAGGTTCGGTGATTCTCAACCCCCTCTACGGAAAAATCAGTTTATCCGCCGAGACGGATTTCAATTTTCATTTTTATCTCATCGCAGGAGCTGGTGTAGCTGGCTTCAAGTATTCCACCCTCGAATGGCCAACTGCCACTGAATTTCGAAAAGTGGACAAAGACGCAGGAATGAAGCCGACATTTCATTTCGGCGGTGGCATCCGCATCCACTTTCCAAAGGGACTGAGTCTCAGGATAGAGGTCCGTGACCAGTTTTCCTATGACGAGTATGACGCGCAGACGAAATCAGAGGGCGGAGTTACTCCCACTGATAAGAAAATCACCGATTTTACACACATCACGACGCTGAGATTTGGCGTCTGTTATTCGTTCTTTTGAGATTGGGAAGCGAGGCACATAAACCATGAAGACAAAGGCACTGCTTGTCATCGTCGCCATTTTCCTAGTCGCAAATACCGTCTGGGCCCAGAGTCCAAACGAGCGTATCCATGCGATCCAAAAACGTGATTACTCCATAAAGAACAAGTTGGAGTTGAGCATTTTCGCCGGGCCATCGGTGGGAGATGTCTTTACTCAGCAAATTGGAGCAGGGTTGGCAGTGGATTATCATTTCGACGAGGCTTTTGCTCTCGAGCTATCATGGCTTACCTGCAAGGCACCTTTCATCAATGGTACGGAACAGACAGCGGGCCAATTCGATGGAGATGGAATCCGTTGGGGAGCCATGTACACAGATGCCTACGACGAAGTTAAAAACGACGCTCAGCTAAGCCCATCCAATGCAGACCTTGCCATGATTACAAATTATGTTGGAATGAATGTGCAGTTCAGCCCCTTGTATGGAAAATGGGCGTTGTTCAATTCCAGTCTGGGCCATGCTGATTTTTACCTCACGGCAGGCGGAGGTGTGGCGGGAACCGAATTTCGGAATTCCCGGAAACTCTGGCAGGATACCGGAACATATTTCGTTGGAAACTTCGGCCTTGGATTTAGGATTTTCATGGCCAGGTGGTTTGCTGTCAGGCTGGAAGTGCGTGACTATGCTTTCGCAGCCAAGGTTGAAGAGGCGGGGGAAGCAGCCGGCTCGACAAACGTGGTATCGACCAAGATTCGAAACACCCTTTTTGTTACACTGGGCCTGAGCTTTTTATTCCTCGGAGAAGAACCTGTCCAAATCTGGAGCCCATATTGAGGCATAGCGGAAGCTTAGGGAGGAAGACGTTCCCATGAGAGCAGTCATCATTGCCCTGTCCATCAGCCTGACCGTTCTGGCATCGGCAAACTTTGCCAGGGCGCAGGCCGCAAGTCCCATAAACGAGGCCGTGGAGGCCTACAACTCCAATGATCTCGCACGTGCAGCAAAGCTGTTCTACGAGACCAAGATGACCGACACGGTAGCAGCCAACCGTGCCAAGGCGGAGTATTACCTGGGGCATTCTTTGTACAAAATGGGTTTGTATCAGTCCGCTCTGGCGTACTACAATGCCGTGTTTATTGCCGGTCCCGCCCATCCCTATTATTTGAAAGCGGCAGAGGGGTTGATAAATGTGGCAACTGCGCTCAAGGACGACACCCTGATACCGTCTCAGATCAACAAGTTTTACAACAGCCAGGCTTTTGCCCGCATGGATCCCATGGCTCTTAGCCGAATCAATTTTTATGTCGGCTTGTTGCTTTATCGCCAAGAGAAGTTTGGAGAGTCAATGGCGTTTCTTGGTGCCGTGGACACCAAGTCTCCTGTATTTGCCAAGTCCCTCTTTCTCCAGGCAATAATACACACGAAGATGGGGGTCCGATATAATCTTGCGAGGGATGAGGCCAGAACGCAAGCAGAGTATGATAAGGCCATCGCCTTGTTCGAACAGATCATCGACTTGTCGGGACGCACCGCGGATAAAGCCAAGGCAGCCATCGAAAACTATGATGATATCCAACGTCTGTGGCAGCTATGTACATTGAACCTTGCGAGATCGTATTACGGCAAAGGCGACTATTCACGGGCCGTACAGTATTATTCGAGGATTCCCAAGTTTTCCAGGGACTGGGCTGACGCCTTGTTCGAGATCGGTTGGGCCTATTACATGCGTCAGGAATACGGAAAAGCGTTGGGTGCGCTTCATGCCCTGCACTCGCCGTTTTTCAAGGATTTGTTCCAACCGGAATCCTGGATTCTGACTGCTACCATATATTTCCAGGTTTGTTTGTATGACGAGTCAAAGGCCGCATTGAAGTATTTTACCGACCATTATGAAAAACACCTTCCAATCCTGAAGAAACTGATCGAAGGGAGCTTGCCAAATGAGGCATTTGCATCTCTTCTCCTCAAGGATGAACTGGATGCCAAGGACCCCATGTCCCAGGTCCCTGCGACCATCAAAGAGGCGATCTTAGACAACCCAAGGGTAGAAAACTTCCGGCATTTTCTAAAAAGCCTGGAGGCCGAGGCCGTAGCCATTTCTCAGCAAGACGAGTGGAAGGGGCATAGGCTGGCTCAGGAACTGTCAGGCGTTGTGAATGTTCAAAGAACCCTGCTGCAAAAAACAGCAGGCGGCTTCGTCAAGGCCAACTTGCGACAGGCTTATCAGACGATTTTTGGCTTTGTGAGTCATGCGAAGATGATTCAGTTGGAGATTACAACCAAGGAGAGGTTGTTGGTAAAAGCCGGACAGCCCATCAAGGCAGAGCTACGTGGAAAGTTGGCGCCAAGACCCATGGTGCCAGACGAAACATATAATTACTGGAGGTTCGTCCAGGAATACTGGGAGGACGAATTGGGCTACTACGAGTACACTGTTCGAAGGGCTTGCCCTCAGCCTCCCAAGTGAAACACAACTGCAATCTGCAAGCCAACGGAGGAGTTAAATGCGCCTATTTGGGCTATTGAAATTTTTCGTCTCGATTCTGGCTTTCGTCTTTGCTCTGGATGGAGTGTCGGTGGGACAAGCGAAAGCTTTTGATGCCCCCGGTACCTTGATCGCCAAGACCAAAAGAAAAAGAAAGAATAGAAAAAAAAGAAAGAAAAACAGAAGGCGCAGGCGGAAGAAAAAAAGGGGAAACAAACTCAAGTTTTCCGAAGTCCCTGATTTTGGAGACAAGGACAAGAACAAGAAAAAAGAACCTGAAGAAGAGATAAAAACCGGTCCAGCCAAGATCAAGCTGCCCATGGTGGAAGACAAGAAGGCCGGCGAGGCTACTCTAGAGGAGCAACTCCTGGACCAGGAGATAGCTCAATTAAAAGATATAATCAGGGAGACCCCCGAAGGTTTGAGTAAATGCGATTTGTTCTTCCGGCTGGCAGAACGATATTACGAAAAGGCCAGGGCAATCTATTATTCCGAGATGCAGGAATATGACAAAAAGGTCGAGGCTTGGATGGCGAAAAGGGAGACGGATCCCAATGCCCCGGAACCGAAACTCGACAATCGCAAGAGTCAGGTTTACACGGACCAGGCCATGGCCATCTATCAAGTGATTTTGAAAAAGTGCAAAGAATACCACCGAAGGGATGAAGTCCTGTTCACCATGGGATACAACCTTTATGAGAGCGGCAAAAAATCGGAAGGTGTCAAGATGTACTGGGAACTCATCAAGGACTACCCGGAGAGCCGCTTTGTCCCGGATGCTTACCTGGCTATGGGAGAACATTTTTTTGATAACAACAAGGTATTCAACGCAAAGACCGCTTACGAAAAAGCCCTGGCTTTCAAAAATTCCAAGGTTTACACCTTTGCCTTGTACAAGCTTGGTTGGTGCGATTACAACCTTGGTGAGTACGAAAAAGCCATAGAAAAATTCAAGAAGGTCGTTGATTTGGCCAATGCGGAAGCGCAGAAGGCAGGCGGCGATAAGAACAAGATCCAGCTCAAGCGCGAGGCGCTGCAGGATATGATTTTAGCTTTTTCGCAGATCGATGCGCTGGATTCTGCTGAAGAATATTATCTGTCTCAGGTTGGGAAAAAGGGCGCCCTCGAGTATATGAGAAAACTCGCAAAGACTTACGAGAGGCAAGGAAAGCCCGAGATGACCGTCAAGGCATTCAGGAGACTTCTCAACGAGTATCCCACGGACCCGGATTGTCCGTCGTTCCACAATTCCATTGTGATGGCATATCGAAAGCTCAACCAGAGGGATAAGGTCAAAAGAGAGATCAATCGCTTGATTGATCAATACAAACCTGGTTCCACTTGGGCAGAGGTAAACAAGGACAACAAGATTGCCATCAAAAAAGCCAACTCCATGGTTGAAGCCAGTTTGAGAGACTTGGTTACCTCATATCACAAGGAGGCCCAGGAGACCAAGAGTTGGGATACTTACAACCTGGCCAGAGAGATTTATAAGAAGTATCTGGAGACTTTCCCAAACAGTGAATATGCTTACAAGCTTCGTTGGTACTATGCAGACATCCTATACAAAATGAGGGATTTCTATACTGCTGCTTTACAATATTCAGCCGTGGTGAAGACAAACCCCAAGGGAGTCTATTCCTCAGAGGCTGCATACAACTCAGTTTTGTGCTGGGAAAAATGTATCGATATGAGAGACAGGCAGGGACTAGATTGTCGCAAGTGGGATGCGAATGCAAGAAAGGGAAAGAAACTTCAGAAGGAGTCTTCAAAGGTAATAAAGAAACAGAATTTCAATTTTGTGAACAAAGGTGTTACCAAGGACATGTTGGTAAAGAAGGAAATTCCCTTCTTTGAAAAGAAATTCTTAGCTGCTGCTGATGTCTACTCGGACGTGGCCAGGGGCCATGATATGTATATCCCCATCAGATTCAAAAGTGCTTTTATCTTCTATAAGTATAGGCACTTTGCTGCTATGGCCAAAAGATTCGGGGAGATCATCGAGAGACATCCAAGGAACGAGTTCGCCCTCAAGGCGGTAAGGCTTTCGCTCAATGCCTTGTACATGAAGGCCAAGAACAAGGATGCCAAGGAACAGGAGAGGAATGCGGCTTGGAAGGATGTGAATCATTGGGCAAAGGTCTTCAAGGCTAACAAGATACTCATGAATTCTAAGGCTGCTAAGAAAGAAAAGTTCGCAGAGGAGATGCAGAGTCTCATAGAGGAATCAGGTTACAATGTGGTTTTAGCCTTGCGAAAGGTAAATCCTCTGGCTGCTGCGAAAGGGTTTGATAAATTCGTTTCTGACTATCCCAAGAGCAAATATGCTCACAGGGCCCAATATGCGGCCTTGGTTATTTACGATGAAGCCAACCAACTGGATCTTGCCATAAGGGCCGGAAAGAATCTTCTCAAGAGTTATCCGGATTCGGATAGAATCAATCCTACCATAGGTTTCATGGCCTCTTTCCACGACCGGATCGCGGATTTCCCAAGCGCCGCAAAGTACAATGAAATGTATTTCAACAAGTGGCTGGAGCAGGAAGGAAAAATCGGGAAGAAGGGTAAGAAGAAAAAGAGCCGAAAGAGATCACGGAAGCGAAAAGCGAAAAAGTCGAAGAAAGAGAAGAAAAATGTTGTTCTGATTACGGATAAAGAAGCTTCGGATGCTTTATACAACGCTGCTCTCTTGCGTGAATCCATGGGGCAGTTTGCAAAAGCTATTGGCCTGTATTCCAAGTATATCAAGTTTTTCCCTGACAACAAAGACTGCCCGGACCTGTTTTATAAGATAGGTAAGATATACGAACGGCAGAAGAACTGGAGAAAAGCTGATATCATCTATGCTGGTTATCTCGACAAATACTCAGATCGTTCTACCAAGGGCAGGATGTTGGCAGTCACGTACAAGCATGCCATGGCCCTTAGAAAAATGGGTAAGATAAAAGAATCTGACAAGATCCTTGATGACATCATCGACAGGTACAATAAGCTTGATGATAAGGCGAGGAACGCAGAGGCGAGACATGCTGTCGCCCATGCCAGATTTTTACAGGTGGACAAGGAGTTCGCCGAATACATGAATCTAAAACTAGTGCTGCCACCTCGCACTTTGAAGAAGAATCTTTTCAAAAAGATCGAGATTAGACCAAAGCTGGAAAAGAAATATGAAGAGATTGTGTCTTACAAGGATCCTGATTGGTCAATCGCGGCTCTCGTCAAAGTTGGACAGATTAGCCAGGACCTTGCGGACGCCATGCTAGAAGCTCCTGTGCCAAGCGGACTCACGCCTGAGCAAGCGGATATCTATGTAGAGGAGTTGCAGAAACAGGCCCTACCTCTGGAGGAAAAAGCGATAGCCTTTTACAGAAAAGCCATCGATGTGTCGAATGCAAAAGGTTTGTACAACGAATGGACCCTGAAAGCACAAGATTATCTAAAGAAGTATGAACCAAACAAGTATCCGGAACCATACATTGCAAAACAGGTATCAACGGAGTTCTTTTATCGTGAAGATTTTCACTATAAAAAGATGAAGGTAATGGCCCCTCCGACTGAGTTGCCTGTTCCAAACGCACCTGGTGCATCACCAGCTGACACCAAACCAAGTGGTGCAGCGCTTCCTGTGTTATGATTTTTATCTGTGAATCGTAAGAGGGAATGACAAAATGCGAGCCATGCTTTTACGAAATAGAATATTTTATCTTCTTAGTTTTGCCTTCATTCTCACAGGATGCCCCGAGAAAAAGGAGGTAGTAAAGCCTGTAAGAAAGAAGGTAATTCGAGTCATACAGCCTGAGGAGTATTACAATCAGGCTCTTGACGCAGCGAAGTCAAAAGATTACTCAAAATCTGAATCTTTTTTGAAAAAGGCCATAGCGAAAAAGCCTGGTATGGTGGATGCCCATTACAATTTAGGAGTGTTATATCTAAAGAAGGGTGATCTTACCAGTGCTGAACTCGAGTTCAAAACTGTTCTGAAGCTCAATCCCAAGCACCGTGATGCAGTGGTGAATCTTGGGGTGTGTTTCAAAGAACAGAAAAACTACGACAAGGCAATTTCGCTTTATGAAAATGCGCTTAAAAAGTTCCCTCGTGATCCAATAATAATGAACAACCTCATCGTGGTATACCGTTTGAGCAAGAACTATAAAAAGGCTGAGAAAACCGGGCAGAGGCTTCTTGCCAGGGCTCCGACCAATGTCGAGGCCTATAAAAACATGACCCTGATCTATTATGACCAAAAAAAATACGAGATGGCGGAACTACTTTGCATCAACGCAGGAAAGATGTTGGAAAAACAACGAAAGAAAAATCCGAAGATTCCTCAGGACGCCGGAATATTCAATAACATGGGTATGATTTATGCTTCCATGGGACGCCATCGGGATGCCTTGGATCAATTTGATAAAGCACTGAAGATAGATCCCAACTACACAGACGCTCTGATAAACGTGGGCGCCATTTCCCATAGGTTTCGTGATTATGCAAAAGCGATGGCTGCTTATGAAAAAGTTTTGAAGTTGCATCCTGGAGACCCAATCGCAATAAAAGGTAAAGCCTATGCGTACTATGGTATGGGAGATGCTCCCAAATCCATAGAGATGTTTTCAAAGGTGCTAAAGATTGAGCCGAACAATGCGGATGTTATTTTCAAGCTTGGAGAGGTCTACAACAAGCAGATGAGGGATTACGCTAACGCTTTGGAACTTTACAAGAAATACAAGACCCTCATGGGCGGAAAGCTAGCGAAAAACGATCCTGTCCTGAGCCGTATCCAGACGACTCAGGCAAAATTGCAGATGGCCACGGAAATGCAAAAAGAACAACAAGAAGAGGAAAAGCGCCAGAAGGCAGAAGAAAAAAAGAAAAGGCAAAAGGCGTTAGAAGAGGCAAAGAAAAAGGGATCGCAAAAAGAATCGCAGCAAAAGCTTGGAGATCTAATCAAAGACAGCGCTCAGGACGAACCGGACCAGCCAGGAGACGAGAAGAAGACTGACGAGAAGAAGAC
>CAYSLH010000017.1:0-24888 GCA_964431605.1 uncultured Myxococcales bacterium | reverse complement strand
CTGACACGAAAAAGTCTGAAACGAAGAAGGCTGACGAAAAGAAGACTGAAACGAAGAAGACTGGCGAGAAGAAGGCTGACACGAAAAAAACTGAAGCAAAGAAAACTGACGAGAAGAAAACCGATACAAAAAAGCCTGACGCGAAGAAAAAAGGATCGGAAAATAACAAGTCAAAGAATCACAAGTAGGTAATAACTAAAAAAATATATTAAATTAAAGTTGGAACTGTTGTTTGATTTTCGGTGTCATAATTTTTGTTCCGTGAGTTTGAAAAGGAGGAAGTTGCATGAGCCTTCTAAAATCAGTAATCTTGATGGCTTTAGCTGGTATATTGTTTTTCGCTGCCCCTTGCATGGCTCAGGAAGCTGGTTCATCCCAGGACGAAAAAGTTGAAACTGTCTTTAAGAAAACCACGATCATCGATTTTTCCGATGTTACGATTACCGGTAATTTGACCAAACCGGAAGGTTCCTATTTGATGAACAAGAAGAAGGCGAATTTCAATTTATTAATCAAGGTACGGGATAATTTTCTGCCTGAAATGATAAAGTCTGTCGATAACTTGTAATTTTATGCTGGAGTTTGCTGCTGCTTTTCTAGCCTCCGGAAGGTGAGGAAGCAAATGTCAAAAAAGGTAAAGAAACTACATATTATCCTTGAAGTCGTTGACGGTGAAGATGGCGGGGGGCACCAGGAATTCAACCAAAAGAGCGTTATAATCGGCAGCGGGCAGACTGCTCATCTTCAGGTGGATGATGAGTCGGTCTCATCCATGCACGCCATTGTTCAGCAAGGCGAGGATGACGACACTGCTTTGATTGTGGATTTGGGTTCCGAGGAAGGGATACTCATCAACGGCGAAGAAGTGGAGAGGGAAGGCATTGTAAAGCGCGGTGACACCATCTCCATTGGTGCAGTTGACGTGTTTGTGGTTGGCGTTGGTCCGGATGCTGTTGAGACAAAAGCAGAGAGGGTTCCTGCAGATGGGGATGAAATAGAAGACGATGAAATGGCCAAAGAATTTGAGGGAGAACCAACCAAGCCTGATTCAAAGCAGGAGAGTAAGGACGCAGTGAAAGAAAAGAGGCCTCCTAAACCAGCCCCACGAAGAACTGATGAAAAAAAGGCAAAACCTCCAAAGATGCCCAAAAAGGAAAAGAAAGCTCCTTCAACTGGGACTCAGGTGATAAGAACAAGAGAGATCCCGAAACAGAAGGAACTGAAAGTCGTTCCGTCCGGGCAGAACTTTTTCGAGCGGAAATCCAATGAAACGGAAACGCCACAGAAGGGGGACAGGTTTCTGGAAGTAAAGCTCATGTGGGGTCCCATAGCTATTGATGCCAATGTCTTTTCAGACAGTGATACAGTAACTGTGGGTGAGGACAAGAATGCCTCGTTCAGACTTGGACTCGACCGATTCCCCGGTGATGTATATACTTTGGTAAGTCCAGGTGGTCCTGAAGGACATGTGATTCATGTTGCCTCAGGCATGGATTTGGATGTTCGCAGAGATGGCAAGGAAATAGATGTGGACGAACTCCCGTCCCAAGGTGCTGTTCGGACGTATTCTTTGAGGATCAATGACAGGGTTCGTGTGAGGGTCGGTCAACTGGCTTTCCTAATACAATATACTCCAGGAGTTTTGGGAGTTCAGAGTAAAACCACCTATAGCCGAGATTTCCAGATGGGCAAGTGGTGGTGGACTTTTTGTGTGCTTGCAATCGGCTTGTGGTTTTTAGTGGACGCGACCCCGGAGCCTGAAAAGGATGGATTGGATTACCTTAAGAATCCAGCTCGGTTTGCTCAGTTGATCGCTCCAAGTCAACAGCAAAAGAAAAAAACCTTTGATGAAATCAAAAAGAAAAAGGAAGAAAAGCCTAAACCGGATGACGATGGGAAGTGGAAGAAGGTTCAGGCCAAGTCAAAGGTCAAGAAAAATGCAAACGTGCCTCGTGAAGTCAAGAGGGAGCAGGATCGCAAGGTAGCTACCAACGCTGGTATTCTCGGACTTTTGAAGAAGAAGGGCGGGGGAACTGGTGATAATGCTTCGTCGGTGTTTGGCGGATCCGCAATGACCAGTTTGGATCAATCCCTGGAGAGCCTTAACAGGAGTGGAATGAACGACTCTGGAGGATTCGGTGGTTTGGGTACAAGGGGAGGCGGTCCTGGTGGAGCCGGAGGTGGTCTGGGCCTGGGTGGCATGGGAACTGCCGGATATGGAAGGGGCGGTGGAGTCGGGACAGGAAGTGTAAAGATTGGTCACAGAGGCAAGGCAAGGGTTAGAATTCGAAAGGGACGAACCAGGATTATCGGTGGATTGAGCCAGGAAGTAGTTGGAAGATATATCAAGAGATATTGGGCTCAGTTCAAGTTTTGTTATGAAAGGGAATTGTCGAAAAACCCTAATCTTTATGGAAAGATAACCAGCACTTTCACCATCGCGGGAAATGGACGGGTTACGGAGGCCCAGGTCATGAAATCGACCATGAACAATGCAACAGTTGAACAATGCATTTTGAGGGTCATCAGGAGGATCAGGTTCCCAACCCCCAAAGGTGGTGGTGAAGTTATCGTAACTTATCCATTTATGTTCACAACAGCCGGTTGATGGAGATTCCATCCATGAGACCAAACATCCTGATAGGTTTGATGATCGCCGCATGCATATTGATGTTTTCACAAATTACAACAGCGGCTGAAAATGCTTCGGCAAACAAAGACAATGCAATAACGAAGAAAAAGATGCCCTCGGATGGTGAACCAGTAGCCGACAAACAACATATCGATATGACAGAAGATGTGATTTTTGAACGTCTGACTGGCCTGTATTTTGAGGGAAGAGGCGGGGTCTTTTTCACCGTAGGCGGAGCACGTGGTTATTCCAATGGCCAGCCTTTTTTCGGTTTTGAAGTTGGATATGATTTTACGGACTGGTTTTCCTTGCAGATAGCCTATGCTCAGGGTTACCAGGCAGCCAATCCTGTGATGTATCCTGAAAACTGTGGGAGTGGGCCTGAATGTAATGATTACCACCTGGATTTTGGGATGACATTTTTTAATGTATCTGCCGATTTCGATATGGTGGCAGGCCGTCGCTGGGCTTTCGAGGCTCGGCTTGGGGGGGGTGTGGCACTCATAGACCCGAGCGCGAAACCCAACCAGGGCCCGGTGGATGGGGATGTCTTGGCAGGTCTGAGATTTGAATACTATACTCTGTTGAGGCATTTTAGTCTTGGGGCTGAGGCTGACTATTACCTTACAGTCCCCACGATGATCCATTCTGTGGCAATTTCTTTTTCCATACTTTACAACTTCTAGTCCTTGGAATTGCTTTTTTCTCTCAGTATCTCTTTCACGGCTTCATGAAGTTGCTCTAGTTCGAAAGGTTTGGAAAATACACGTGTCGCCCCGATTCCTTTGGCAAGTTGGAGATAGGAGTGGGGAGCAACCCTGCCACCTCCGGAAATGGCAATAATTTGGGAAGTCGGAAATTCTTTCTTTAGTTCCAGGATGGTTTCTATTCCTTCTTTTACCGGCATTATCAAGTCGGTGATAACCACGTCTGCAACATGCTCTCTGTATATGGAAATTCCTGTATCACCGTCACCAGCTTCCATTACTTCATGACCTCTACGCTGAAAGTACCGCTTCAGAAGTGTTCTGAGTTGTTGGTCATCTTCTATTACAAGAATTCGTGCCAATCTGACCTCCAAGGCAACTAAGTCGCAAAACGTTCATTTATCTATTCATCATATTTTCAAAGCCGGCTTTTATTTGCAAGGAATACCATGAAGTTGCGTCTTTCTCTGAAGATAGATACGATTGTGTCTGGGAGATGTGAATGGAGAAAAAATATAAAATTCTCGCTGTAGATGATGAATTGGATGCTTTAGATGTACTTACTGAAGCTCTTTCGGATACCTATGATGTCATAAAGTCTACCAGCGGATCGCAAGCCCTTGAAATACTCAGTCGTGAAAAATTCGATTTGTTGATTACCGACCAGCGCATGCCCGAGATGACGGGAATCGGTCTCATTGAAAAAGCAAAGGAACTCGATCCCGACATGGTCAGGATAATACTCACGGGATATACCGAGCCTCGTGATCTCATCGATGCCATTAATAGGGGAGAGGTATACAGATATATTACCAAGCCATGGGACCTGAACGACCTACTTTTTACAATCAGGAATGCACTGGAAAATCTTCAGTTGAAGCGAGACAAAGAACGATTGCTTTCCGAGCTAGAGCTTCGACTCAATGCAATGACCGTATTTCTTGATTTGAGTAAGGAAGCGAGTGGAGCAAGCTCTTATCGGGACTTGATACAAACAGTTTTGAAATATCTTCCCCAACTTGTGAATTACGATGCTTGTGCTGCCATAGTGGAAGAGGCTTCTTTTGGAAGGGTTTTGATGAACATTGATTGTAGAAGCCCCTTGACTACCGACCAGATGATGCATTTGAGGACCAAAGCCCTGGATTCATACCGGGAGTTGACGAATACTGATCTTTCTGAAGGCGATTTGATGCTCAAGATATCTGGTGAACCTAGTGTCTCAGACCAACCTTCGTCACCATTGAAATCCATGGTCCAGGTGGTTCTTCGAACACAGGGAACCGTCTCAGGTCTCATCCAGGTACATTCTTTTAAAGTTGGTGTATTTCAAAACGATACGAAGCAACTCCTAGATGTCCTTGCCAATCAAACTTCCGAGATAATTCAAGGCCTGCGTAAACAACTATCCTCCGAACAGCATCGATTGGAACTCATGGTACAATCCCTACCTGATGGTGTGGTCATGGTTGATGATCAGGACAGGGTTTTCGTGATCAATCCTGCTGCCAGACGTTTACTCCATCTTTCTCCGGATGCTCCGGTAAATACCCGTTACCTGAAAGATACTCTTGGCTTCTATCCATTCGATCTTGTGCGTGGTTGGGCGGCCAGGGATTCTTCCATAATAAGAGAGGAGATATTGGTATTCGATCGTACTCTTCATTCCATAGTATCGCCTGTTACCTTTGGTGAGAAGATGATCGGAGTTGCTGTTGTGCTAAGGGACATCACGGAAGAAAAACTACTCGAACAAAAAAAAGATGAGTTCGTCTCAATCGTATCCCATGAACTGAGAACGCCTCTGACCAGCATTGGTGGAGCGCTGGATCTTCTTTTGCACAGGTACGCCGGTGATATCAGTGCAAAGCAGCAACGCTACTTGGAATTGGCCAAGGGAAGTTGTGACAAGCTCAACATCCTCATTGATGATTTGCTCGACTTGAATCGGTTTGCGGAAGGCCGGATGGAGATGGATCTTCGAGATGTGAAAATTGCCCAGTTGATTAGGGAGGCATCTCAAAATTACCAGGCTGCATCCGAGGACAAGGGCGTTGAACTCATAATTGACGAAAAGTTGCAGAACAACGATACGAGAGTATTGGCAGATAGGGGAAGGATTCACCAGGTTTTGAATAATTTGCTTGCAAACGCACTCAAGTTTACAAAAGAAGGTGGTAAGATCCAGATAGAATTATTGTCTTCTGAAGCCATGCCTCAGATGCTTGGAATAAGCGTCTTCAACGATGGTGAAGAGATAGCGGAAGCGGACCATGAAAGAATTTTCGATAAGTTCGAGCAGGCCAAAATGTCCCGCTCTGGTTCTGTTGCCGGTTCCGGGCTTGGCCTGAGCATTTCGAAAGGAATAGTCGAAGCCCATGGCGGCAGGATATGGGTTGAGAGTGGCAGGGGAGATGGCACAAGGTTCGTGTTTACTCTTCCTTTGAAAACAAGTGAAAATTCTTCAGAGCAATTGCAGACATCTACGTTGCCCGTGGCACATCGATTCAAAACACCACCAAAAATCCTTGTGGTTGATGATGACTTGGCAACGACTTTGGTACTCAAGGGCTTGCTGATGGCAAATGGGTACAATGTGATTTTGAGCAATAGCGGTTCGGAAGCCATTCGCTTTGCACGGGAAAGGACCCCGGATTTGGTTATTTTGGATGTCAGGATGCCTGAACTCGATGGACTTCAGGTTACCGACATACTACACCATGATCCTGAGACCAGGGAAATTCCCATTCTCATTCTAAGCGTTGCCGATGCTGAGGATGAGGCTTATGCTGCCGGAGCATCCGAGTATCTTTCCAAGCCTGTAGAATTGGATAAGCTTCAAAACACAGTGCAAAGAATGCTTATGCAGCAAAATGTTCTCAAGCGCTTTTTCAAGGTTTTGATCATAGATGACGATCCTGCTATTCGAGCAGTATGTCGGGAGGTACTTGAAAAGCAGGGTTATGCTGTTCAGGAAGCCTCGACAGGAAAAGAAGGCCTAGACCTTTTAGCAAAAACGTCTGTTGATGTAGTGCTGCTAGATGTCATGCTTCCTGATTTTGATGGGTTTCAGATAACGGAGAAGATTCGTTCGAACCGAGCCTTGGCTGATCTTCCTATCATTTTTATCAGTGCAAAGGGGCAGACAAAAGACAAGATCAGGGCACTGAAATTAGGTGGCGATGACTATATGGTCAAACCATTCGATGCACTTGAGCTTGGTGCGCGGGTTGATTCGCTGATCATGAGAAAAGAACGGGAACTGGATTCGAGTCCTACTACAAAGCTACCCGGAAGTGTTGCATTGCAGCGTGAGATTTCGAGGCGGCTTTCAGAAAATAAAGCATTCACCCTGTGCTATCTCGATCTGGACAATCTAAAGGCCTTCAATGATTATTACGGTTATGCCAAAGCCGATGGTGTAATATCCCAGACGGGAGATATCATCAGGAAAGCAGTTGAACGCCTTGGTACACCTGAGGATTTTGTTGGGCACATCGCCGGGGACGATTTCGTGTTGATTACAACTCATGAGAGGATCGATGCCATCGCGGATGACATTATCCATACATTCGACAGGCTAATTCCATTGTATTACCACCCGGATGATCAGGCTCGTGGTTACATCGTGGCAGAGGATAGATTCGGTGAAGTGAGAAAATTTGGTATAATGTCAATTTCTTTGGCTGCAGTCCATGCAAGACCTGGTGAATACCGTAGCCACGGCGAGATTGCAACGAGAGCGGCAGAATTGAAACAGGAAGCAAAGGCCATACAAGGCAGTGTGTTGGTACAAGGTTTCGGAGCAGAAAAGGAAAACTCTGGTTCATGAAGCTTCATCACCAACTTATCCTGTTTATCCTCATCTCGACAGCGATACCAATGGTCGTTGGTCTTGCAATCCTTGCACACAGCGAGGAGCAAATAACCGAAAGGCTCCTGTCTGAGAGAAAGAAAACAGCTCAGAGCCTGGCTGACATGGCCAACAATGAACTTAGAGAAGTGATGGAGAGGGTGAACAATTCATTGGGTTACCTGGAAGTCAAAGGAATGAACCAAGATGAGTTGACTGGATTTTTAGGACTTGTATACAAACAGAGTGAAAAAATTGTCCAGGTTGCTCTCCTCGACCAAGATGGCCATGAGGTTGTCCATGGTGTGTTCCTTTCAGATCCGGAAAAATATCCTGAATACAGCGGCAGGATGTCTGTCTCTAATAAGTCACATGAGAAGTTTTTAAGGTCTATCCCTTTCAAGCAGGCACTCAGTACTTCCATGGGAAATGCAGTCGTAGCCGATGTTTACAAAAGCCTGGATGGAAATGATGTCCTGATGACCTTTGCAATGCCACTTTTGGTCCCGGAGGACCGGACCAAGTGGGTGGTAGGTGTCGAAGTCAGACTCGATATGCTGTGTGCGAGGTTGATTGAAAATGCCAGGAGTCAAAATTTAGACCTTTTGCTTGTGGATTCTCAGGGCAGAACCATTTCCAGCAGTAATAAAGGTGACGACTTGCTTTCAAGCAAGGCTGCTGATTTTGCTGTCGCAAAATTTATGACAGGGCAGGAATCAGGTGCTTTTTTCGAAAAGGAGAAACTTACAGTTTTTTCTAAAATTAAGCTTGTGAACTGGGCTGTAGTCATTGAACAACCCAAGTCAGATGCCTTGTTCCAAATAAAAAAGGCAAGGATTGTTACTTTGACTGCAACTGGTTTATCCATACTGGGACTAGTGGTCTTGGGTCTTGGTTTCACCAGAAAAATCACCGGAAAGTTGAGTCGTTTCGCAGACAGTGCAAAAAAGATTTCCGGTGGCGACTTGGATGTTTCTTTGGATATACACTCGTCTGATGAGATCGGTATTCTCGCTGAGACTTTCAATGAGATGGTATTGGATTTGAAGAGGTCTCGTGAGGAGATCGAAGAATGGAATCGGCAACTGGCTCAAAGGGTCGAAGAAAAAACAGAAGAACTTCAAACAGCCAACAAAAGATTGCTCCAAACCTCCAAGTTGGCTGCCATTGGTCAGTTGGGCGCAGGAGTTGCCCATGAGATCAATAATCCTCTGGTGGGAATCCTGGGCAATGCACAGTTACTGTTGAGCAAATTGCAACTGGATGAGAAGTCTAAGAAATCTCTGCTGAAGATTGAAAGTTCGGCAAAAAGATGCAGAGACGTTATTCAAAACCTTTTAAAATTTTCGGAACAGGAAGCAGAGCCAGAGCATTTGCCTTGCGACTTGAACAGGATCATTAGAGATGCTTATTCCCTTACGGAGCAAAGCATGTTGTCCCATGGTATCGAAGTTCATTGGGAACTTTCGGACGACATTCAACAAATCCTTGGTGCCAGCTGGCAACTCATGAATGTGTTTATCAATGTTTTTTCCAATGCGAGAACAGCCATGATGAACAATTCCTCTGGCTCTGTGTTGACTATCAAAACAATCCAGTCGGATGGACAAGTCGAAGTGACCGTACATGACACGGGAAAGGGGATAGAGCCTGACAACATGGAGAGGATCTTCGAACCATTTTTTACAACCAAGGACATCTGGACAAACACGGGTCTGGGACTGTCCGTGGCTTACAGGATCGTGGCTGACCATGGTGGAAAAATTGAAGTACAGAGTGAACCTGGTAATGGTACAAACGTTTGCATCAGATTTCCTCTACCGTGAACCATGTTTCAAGGGACTGGATAAATGCGGGCGCGTCTTATATTCATTTTGGCGATAATCGGCTTTCTGGCCCTGGTCCCATTGGTGTACTGGAACCTTTTCGAACATGGTCTTTCCGTTTCGCAACCAGTTGGCCCCTCTCCCAAGGCCCCCCAAAACCTACAGGTGGAGTTGGTAGAACGTGAGGTCTTAGAACCTGCTCCCATGGCAATGTCCGTTACCGAGATAAACGGTAAGGTGGAGGTGAAGAGTAACGAAAATGCGGGATGGACGCCGGCAGAGGTAGGAGTCGTACTGGAAGCAAAGGATAAGATTCGGACTTTGATAAATTCTCAGGCCACGTTATCCATGCCTGGGGTGTTTTCTGTACGCTTGAAATCCGAGAGTGAGTTCAAGGTGAAAAAACTGGCTGATAATGCCTTCCGGTTTTTGCTGAAGGAGGGCATGATATCTGCTGAAGTCATGCAGAACCCTGAGAGGTTATTCGAGGTATCATCTGACAGGGATGTGGTCGCCAGCACAAGGGGCGCAAGTTTCAGCATGAATGTCTCTAAGAGTGGTTTGGTGTCTTTGGGAACCACCCAGGGAGAGGTGGCGGTGGCCTCCATGGGAAAGATAGTAAAGGTGAAGAGAGGTTTCCAAGTAGAGGTGGAGAATGGTAAAGCTCCCACAGATCCCATCAAGATTCCGAAGAAGCTTTTTCTGAGAGTTCGTTGGCCCACCAAGAGGGATTTGGCAAAAAGACGACTCGTAGTGTCAGGAGAGACAACTCCTGGTTCCAGAGTGAGTGTGTCAGGCATTGTAGTCGAAGTGGACGCAAATGGGAAATTCAAGACCGTGGTGGCGTTGAGAGAGGGCAGAAACAGGTTGAGGGTCCAGGCAGAGAGTTTGAGCGGAGACAAGAAAGAAAAACATTCTCCACCTATAAGGGTAGATACTAAAGCGAACAGGTTTCTCATAAAGACATCACCTGAGATGTGGAACAAAAAAAAGCCTTGATCATTTTCCAAACATCCTAAAAGGGGGATTCATGGAAGAAAGCGAAGCAAAACGCAAACACTTCCCCGTATGGCTCAGAACCCTGTTGTTCATACTCGTTCCGGTGGGCATATTTGCGATATTGATTGGGATGCCCGCAAATATCAGAGTACATTTTTCAAATTGTCGTTGGGGCTTGAAAGGAGCGAAGGTGTTGAGACTTGGCGATAGGCGGGTATTGCTTTTTCACATTCGTAGCCATGGTAAGTGGAAGCAAAGAAGCTTTGAAAAGTTTCTCACCGTTGACCTCGCCCAAGGAAAACAACTGGCAGAGTATGTAACTTATAACTGGAACAAACCTTTCGGCCTTACCAAAGAATATCTTTGGGTCCGGCAAGGAGGAGTAGGTAGTAAACGGTTTGTGGCTTTTTCTTTGCCTGGCCTGGATGAATCCATGAACCTGGAGAAACTTCTGGACAAGCAACCCAAAGTCAAAAAACCTCTAATCGATGTACGGATGGATCCAGACGGAACCGATGGACTGGTTTTGAAGGGTGCGGATGGGAAATGGTTTTCATTCAAGTCACAAAGTGGCCAGCTAAAGGATCGCGCTGCGCCTACCTGGAATCCATGGTGGGAAGGCGCACTCAAATTGAAATATTGCGAAAATCCGCCAAGACCCCCCCGTAGTGTAGACCAGGAACTCTTGCTCGAAGGAAAGTTTGTGTGTGATAACGCAACTGGGAATCTTATCGAATTGAATGACGGGGATCGCTTCGTTGCATACCAGGATATAAAAACAGAGAGGGGTAAGTTGATTTTTGGCAGGCTTTCGAATGATAAACGCTGGATTTGGAAATTCAGTGAGAACGAAAGATTTGGCAAAAGACCCAGGGACCAACATGGCTATAGGATTTCGTTTGCCACATTGTTGCCCAAGGTGCTCGTATTGCTCCTGGAGCAGGAAGATGCCTTTGGAGATATGAGGCTTGTGGCCCTTGACGTTGAAGATGGCAGGCAGGTGTGGGCTTTGCGTTACAAGTGATCTTACTGTTGGGGCTGGCCAAGGATACAGGAGAATAACGGATGGAATCCGATGACGAGAGGATCGCAAGACTTGAACGCAAGGAAAGAATTTACGCTTTCAAGGTGATCTTGGCCCTGAGCCCGGTGATAGTTTTTCTTGTTATAAAGCTTCTGTCCCCTTTTGTGAGTATACTTGACCTTCCCTCCATGCATTTGAGCCTGACGGATTGGGATCTCGTGGAGGCTGGTTTCGTCCAGCGCAAAGACAAGTCCGTGCTTGTGCTCAAGATGAACAATGAACCACCTGGGTGGGATGTGGCATATGAACGGATTTTGACCATTGACCCTGACAACGGTCGTGTACGGGGGCAGGTCATTGAATCGAGGCCCAGCTGGTTACTAGGAGTAACTAAAAAGGAGCTCTGGGTTCTGACCAAGGTAGGCAGACGCTATTGTGCCAATGGCTATCAAATGCCTGATCTGGACCATATTTACGACATGGATCGTTTGCTGGCTGATTATCCTTCCGTGGCTGACATAGTGGAGGATGTCTGGATAGACGGCATTGATTCGGATTTGAGAATCAAGGCCCAGGATGGGTATTTTTACAAACTAACACCAAGTACAGGAGAGTTGGACAAGCTGCCCCTAGACCCTCCTAAGCCAAAACCCACTCTTGTTTCCAGTTGGAACGGCTGCGATATGGACTACCAGGGCACACTCGTGGACTTCCGGGATTGTCGGCCCATGTTCATCGATGGAGATAAGCTTACCTTGAACTCGGTCAAGTCAGGCGATACCAGCTATTTTGTCATCGGAAGAAAAAAGAAGGACGGGGGATTTTCCTGGAAGGTATCGGACCAGGATTTGTTCGGAGACTTGGATGAAGACGATCCTTTGAGAAACCTTCGGTTTGTGACCCTATACAACGGCATGATACTCCTTGTGGCAGAAGATGGAAAAGGACTGGACGATGTCTATGCTGCGGCCATCGATGCAAAGGATGGTCGCATAGTATGGAGCAGGACTTTTTGGTGATCGTCAAAAAATTACCTATATCTTGGGGAAAATACTGAATCGTCGATGGGTCGGTAGAGCTTTTTTGCCGAATGCCTTGACTTTGCTGTCTGTTTGAAATAAAATTAGTAACGATTGATAAAAAAGGTCAGTCATCCGAAAAGGCAATCTGGTTTATTCCAGTGCGCAAAGCCCTGCTCCTGTGCGGAAAGAGGGGTTGCCGAAGATGACAGGTAAAGGAAAATCAAATGGACTCGTCGGAAGGCGGAGTCCGTTTTTTTTTGAGATCAAATTCCAACGAACGGAGGCTGGAAAAATGAACACAAGATATTTTCCCATTGCTGCATTTGGGCTGCTCATGCTCCTGTGTGCTCCTGTCCATGCCTACAGGTTCGAAGGAACAGAGTCTCAGATTACCACCAATCCTGAAAACCAGTTTGATCCATCAATCTCTGGTCCTATAACCGTCTTTACGGATACAAGAAACGAAGACATGGATATCTACTACTACGATATCGAGCAGGGCCAGGAGCAACGGGTCACGTTTGGTGGTGGAGACCAGCTCCTCAATGATGTCAGTGGAGATATAATTGTATACACTGATTATAGTGATGGTGATGCTAATATCTATATTTACGATATTACCACAAACCAAAGCCAAGCCATTACCGACAATCCAGCCCAACAGCGCAGGCCCAATATCGACGGAAACAGGATCGTCTATGAAGACAATCGAAATGGAAACTATGATATCTATATGTACGATCTTTCTACGAACACAGAGACTCAACTGACAAGCGACCCGGCTGACCAGATCAAACCGGTAGTATCCGGGGATGTGGTGGTGTGGGAGGACAGACGCTCTGGTGACCCGGATATATACATGCTGGATTTATCAACCTGGACAATGACACCTGTTGCAGATGGACCGGCATTGCAGACAGAACCCTCGGTGGATGGTGACATTGTTGCCTGGACCTCAGATGAAAACAGTCCTGCTGATATTTTTTATTATCGCATTAGCACGGGCGAAACGGTTGAAGTGAGTAACGATGGTGACATAGAAAGAAAACCCAAGATCTCAGGTGATTACATAGCATACGAAAAGGGTAGCATCTCCGGAGGGGACCTGGATATTTGGCTATACAGCATATCCCTGGCTGTCGAACAACAGGCGACAATCGACCCTGCAGATCAGTACCTGCACGACATTTCCGGCAATAGGATAGTGTATACTGACAATCGAAATGACAACCTTGACATTTATATGTTCGAGTTCATCTTCGATGAACCGCCCATAGGGGGAGAAGGCTGCGATGATCCCGATGCAGTGGTACTTTTTGGCCCCAGGGTCTACACCAGGGGACATGGTCATCCCACTTATATCATTGATGGTTTTGCTGGTAGGGATATTGCTGGTGACGCGTTCGTATGTATCTCGAATGGAGACCAGGATGGTGAAAACATGGTCACCAGCGCCCACGTGGCTCTCAATGATGAAATCATCGCCAGCCCGGACGATTTCAATCCTGGGGTGGATTCTCTCGAGATTCCGGTACAGCTTCAGGATATCAATGCAATTGCAGTTCGACTAACCGGCAAGCCAGGCTCCCAGTTCACCATGAGAGTCGTCTCAGCGCCGGTCCAGGATGATCCCGTAATAATCACTTGTGACAGTGCTGATCCTTCTGCCGGTTCCTGGAATACAGCCCTGGTGTTTTTTGCACTTCTTTTCATTCCTCTGGCATTCATGAAAATTCTCAGATCGGTGCCAGCTCGTGGTTCATCGTCAGGTACTCGGAAGTGAATCCCAGGCATTTTTGTCGCTCGGAGCAATTGTCGCAAATATCTAGATAAGACCCTCCCTCTGTGGGTGATGTCTCTGCCAGGAAAGGACTTTGCCCAGGTGCTATTACGAGCAGCCTGTATAGCCCGGCGTGAAAATATTTATTCCTGTGGCGCTTTGCCAAAAGGCAAGGAGGGACATGGAGGCTGGTTATCTCGATACCTAGTTCAACTGCTTTGTCCATGGCTATCTGCATATGCTCTGCAAGAAGTTCCGAGGTAGGCAGCCAATTGATGTCTTTTTCCTTGTCCAATCCGTGTAAGGAAACCAGCATGACAGTCACGGATGTCGCTCCCAGCTCTGAAGCCAATTCTGTCATGGATTTCAACTGTACTACTGATTTTGAAGTCACCAGTATATCCGCGCCCAGATGTATGTTGTTCAGGTAAAGATTCTTTGCAGCCATTTTCATCAGCTCGAACGAGCCTTGGACTCTAGTCATATCATCATGAGTTCGTGCATCTGCTCCTTTCATCGATAGGTTCACCATGTTGATACCTGCCTTGATCAAACGCTCTGCGTATGCTGGATAGGCAAGCCTAAGGCCGTTTGTTTGGATGAGTATTTTTTTGTAACCAAGGCGTTTGGACCACTCCACGGATTTCGCCAGAGAGTCATGCATGGTGGGTTCTCCACCCCCGAACCATACTCCCGACGCCCCCAGCTTTTTACCCATCTGAAGCCAGTTGCCAATTTCTTCAAGGGAAAGGGAACCGGATGAGGATATCCTGGCAGTTGGACAGACCTTGCAACTGCAATTGCACCGATAGTGTGTCACCAACTCGATCCAGTCTATTTTTCCTTTGAAGTCTTCCATAAAACGTTTTTCCTTAATGCTACAAGATGTTGCATGAATTGCATGTCTGTGTCCATGATTTGTAGAATTACAATTGGCTCTAAGACTCTTCATAGGGAGAGAAAAAATGGAGCGAGATTTACTCGATGAGCTCAGAAGTGATATTGACCGTGTGAACAAGGTGATTTTACAGGCGCTGAACGATCGTTTGGAGATTGCCAGGAAGATAGGCGCAGAAAAGAAAAAACGTCATTTACCCATACTCGATGAAGACAGGGAGCGCAAAGTTATCAACAGTATTATCGCCGAGAATTCAGGACCCATCAGCGATGATGATCTGGCTTCTGTCTTCAGGTTGATAATGCGTATTAGCCGTGACATCCAGGCATAACCTGCCTGTTGTATGCATAGATTTTTATAAGGTTTCTTCTGGAAAGAAAAAATATTGAAAAAATATTTTGAAGAACTCTTTCGGCTTCGACCCTTTTTGTTTTCAACTTTTTACCAGAGGGCCAAGTTGGTTCAGATGCGGCCTGTTCCTGTAAAGGCATTTTTAAACCTGGAAGTAACCAAGGCATGTTGCTTGGAATGTGATTTTTGTCTGGCTGCCGGTAAAAACAAAGGTCCTAAAAACATTTCGTTGGAACTAGCGCGTAGCACACTGGAGCAGTTCCATGGGGCAGACAGGGTGGTCCTTCTAGGTGGTGAGCCTCTGATGCATCCTGAAATCGAAAAAATCATTGAGGCTGTATCCAACATAGGGGCAAAGACCGAGATCTATACCAATGGGTTTTTATTGGGTGATAGCAAGGAAAAAGTAAAAAGAAGTTGTATCCAGATTGGAACCAAGAATCCTCATGGGACCATTTTCACTCTGGCCGTGGATTCCAGCCATGCCGTCCAATTGGGGCATGAACGGTTGGGGGCAATTCTGGATGGTGTATTGAGTGTCCAAAGACAGATTCCCAACATACATGTGAGGTTCAATATTACCGATGGGCGCATTGGTACCTCGAACTATTTGAGTCCAAATCTCGTTCTCGAAATTCTCTCAGAGATCCATCCATATCTGGTCAGCGAATTCAAGGCGAGTGTTTCCAATGGAGATACTTGGAAAAAATTCCTGTTCAACTCAGTGGTGAGAATGGGACGCGCCCAGGAGCGCGCCTATCTGATATCGCATGACATGGCACCGGAATTCATAAGGGCAAGCGACCTTGCAAAAGGTGTGGAACTGACTGCTGTCATGGAAAACGAGCAGGGTATGGGAATCTATTCATGGCTGAACGCCATGTGGATGGATAACTGTTCCCAGGCTTTTCTTGTCACGAGGATCGAACGAGGCCAGAATAAATTATCAACCAGGGCCAAGGTGAAAATGGATTTCAGGCAATGGCTGGCCAGGAATGTTTATGGGCTAGCTGACGGTATCTTTGGCGACTCTGACAGGGATACGATAATGAGGTGGTTGTTGGGCGATGATGACGACACAGGGTCGCTTGCAGCAACAATGGAGCGGTTGTGTGTTGATCATACTTGCCTGGAACGAGCCATGGAATTGTTGCGGGCGCATGAAGCGGGAGCAGATTTGCAATCTTTAAAGGTAAGTTTTTCAAATGCACTGATTTCTCTGCACAGGTGGCGGTTGTTGGATGGATGGTATCAGGGGGAGACTTCGAAACGTATTACCAAACCCATCCTGGATTACTTGCTTGAGGATGATGGCCCGCCACTGGATTTGAGTTCGTTTTTTAGATTTTGTCCGTTTCCTCTCGAAGCACTGGTGGAACTTGTAGGAGCTTATCACCAGAAGTTTCCTGAGCGCATTGGGTATCTTGTGAATCAACTGCTGAATGATCTTGTGGAACATACGACACAGGTTCCCGTGGTGTATGATACCAGCATGGCCCAATGGGCTGATTTTCCCGTAGAAGTATCCAATTCAATGATCGATACGGGGGTTTGTGTACTGGACAATCTTCGTAAGGTGAGGCTATTGGTTGCCCACTTATTGGCCCTGCCAGGAAAGGGGTTCCAACTGAAATTTCCAGGATTGGATTTCAAACCTGGATCCTTACATGATGCGGCAGCAGGGTGGACAAAGATCCTGGATCTTATGGCGGTGGTACTTCCCCAGAGATCGAGGGTTCTGTTTTCAAGTGTATTTTGCAAGCATCCAACTTTTTCGGGGCTTCCTGCATTGGTACAGGAGAGATTGAGAAGGTGGAGTAAAGGACTAAAAGACGAGTTGCCACCTCAGGATCCAATTCGAGTTTTCGAGAGCCTTAATTATGAGCCAAACTCGGATTATATTCCATGGGATGACACCATTCTGGCATCATTGATTGAAGAGCTTGGGTTGAGAGACTGGACCCAAGAACAAGTAAAAACACTGCTGAATCGATTTGAGAAAGGAGTGCAAACGCAGTGAGTAGCGAGAGACTGAAAATTCTCGCAGTGAGTCGAAACAGTCCAAAGCCATACAAAAACAACCTGTGGGCTAATAGCGCAAGGATGCTCGCAAGAATTGTCCGTGGTAAACCTTTTGTTTCTCATGTGCTCATTGCAGCAGACGCATGGCTTTCGTGGGATGATGTGAGTGATCTGGCAAAACTTACGAAAGGGCAACGTGCAGTAGTTTTGGAAATCCTGACCTCTGGAGTTCCTTTTTCCAGGCAAGACCGAATAGACATCGCACTTTCCGCTGGGATACAAAGGGCTACTATCCATGTACCCCCAGGATTTTTCCAGCCTGGGTCAGATGAAGGGTTATTGGAAAGGTGCATAATCGGAGCAAAATCTCTGGCCCGGTCCGGCCTGAGGGTTCGATTGACAATTTTAGTGGATAAGTTTTCACGTGGTTACCTGGACGAGCTTGCATTGCTGGCATCGAGGGCCGGCATTGATGAATTCGAGCCCTTTTCCAAAGGGCACGAGACTCTGGATTCATTGTGTCATATGTCCAAGAGACGCTTTGAGCTTGTAAGATGTGGAAAGCTGCCAAGACTGCCAGATGAGATTATTCTTATACCTAGACGGAAGATTCCCGGAGTGTCTGCGGATCTGTGCCCATGGAAAACAAAAGGCTGGAAAGGTCCTGAGTCTTCAGAGTCTTCGGTCATCCTTCTCGATGACCGCAAATCTGCCATGCTTTATTGCATCCAGGGACCTGAACCGCCTTTAGCTTACCTTGGCCTCGTGAAAAACGCATTGGGCCAGGTTTGGAAACAAAATGCACAACATCCTCTGAACCTGCTCCCCATGTGCGAAAGCTGTCCATACATGCTTTTATGCCCAGGGATTTATTCTTCATGTGATGAAAACGAGACACACGGTGCATCCTGCTGGCCCAAAGCACCTGATATAGACCATGTCTCCATCGAACCCCATTCAATCCAGAATACAAAAAGACGCATGATGGATCTTCTGCCTGGCGAAAAGCTTCTGGTATCCGGCCGAACCAGCAGGTTTGTACTTTGTTCTAAAAAAAATCCAGTTAAGGTCTCGGCTCGCGCAGATTCCGTGGACATACAGGTCGCAGCAGATCTTGCATGCTCTTGTGGTCTGGTGGTCAAATCATACAGTCTTACCTGGAAAACTTTAGACCAGAGTTGGTGGATCTGTGTACAAAAACCCATGGATGAACCTCGAATGACTCTGAGACCAGGGCAATCTCTTTTGATGGTCAGCAATGTTTGTGTAACCCACTGCTTGATGTGTGGATTGCCCGGCATGTTTCAGAGGTCTCATGCTCCTGTAGGACAGGTGCTCAGGCACATGGTGGAGTTGAGGCTCCTCGGAATGGTGAGGGTGGATATTTTCGGCGGAGAAGTGACACTTCGACCGGACTTGCTGCTCATGGCAGGTTTCGCGAGATCCAGGGGATTGCGTAGCTCCTTCATCACCACAGGATTTGGACTTTCGATTGATACGGTTGATAGGCTTGTGATGTCATACGTTGACCAGGTAGAGGTTGCGCTCGATGCAGATGACGACAAGACTCACGATCACATCAAAGGTGGATTGAAGGTGTTCAGACAGGCAACAGACCTAGTGACCAGACTATCAAAGTCTCAGGTCATGGTGGATGTCAACACGGTAATACTCAAAGAAAACATGGAAAAACTGACTGGTATCGTGGATCTGGTCTCATCCTTGGGGGCGGATCACCTTAGGTTTTTCCCATGCCTTAGATTCGGAATTCACCGTGGAAGGCAGCTTCCCATCAGTATGACTGACGCAAGAAAAATCTGGATGGAAAAAATTCCAGGTGCCAAGAGCCGTGCCAATGCGATCCTGCAAGAACTGGAGGTTTGTGCGCCGTGCGATCCCTTTGATGAGCAAGCCCTTGAAGCTTATTCGGAGGGAAGGCCAAACTCCATGCCCAGGCATGGTAGAAAGTGTTTTGCTCCTGATTCGGAGATATCAATACTGATAGATGGTAGTGTCATACCATGTCTGAATCCTTCATTTTATGCCGATCTCCTGGATCGTCCGTCCAATGCTGAGTTGGATCCACTCTGGGCAATACGAGCATCAAAGGAAATGGAAAGACTCGTTGAACTGGCGGGAGTCCATCCGTCGTGTGAGGCATGCATATGTTTCAGGGATGTTCCAGGCCCCAACCATGGAACCATAAGCTCCCTTTCTCAAAATTTCTGCAAATAGATTTTTCATCCCTTGTTTAAAGCGATGGGAAAGGATCTTGCTTATGGTAAAGCGCCAAAACTGTATGTCTTTAGCAAAAAACGGGAGGCCACGGATTGGGTAAATGAGTCAATAGCCAGATCAGGACACGATTCTTTTGGATCCAGCAACGTCTTGAGTGCCATGGACTCAACTCGTTCCAACAGCCCGGGAGCAAACTCCAGGATTTTTCTGTCTCTGTGTTTTATCTTTTTTGCCATGAATGAAGTCCTATGACACTCCAGTCTTTCTTCCTTATCCAGGTCACTGTCGTCACACGAACTCGAATTACCGCTTGTCACAGCCCAGCATGTGGCCAAGTCTATGTCAGACGCAAAATCCAGGTCTGCGCATCTGGAAGGGTCGGAAGAAGAAAAAATCTTACAACGTTTGGCCAAGTACTCTGTTGGTACCTGCCACAAGGCGGCACCCTTTTCAACCAATTCAGGATTGCAATCTCCTGACAGAACGATACCAACATCCACAAAGAAATCCGTGCAACGATCAGTCAAGGATGGTTCAAACCAGTTTAGAATACGGCATGGTGAAGGGGTCTTGGTTTTCAGAGAACGACAAATGGCATAGGGTAGAAATGTTTCTTTGATCGCGAGGCCCAGGTCTTCGTCCACATGATCATGATGATGTTTTGTTGGATTGAACCACAAAAGGATAGAATCTGATCTAAACCAGATATTTTTCAATTTTTCATCGAGCACAGCCTCGATGCTGGGTTTGGGCTTGTGTAGCTCGTCTCGGATTGCTGCTGTCGCTTGTTGGTACAGTGTCCACAAGGCTAAGTTGGCCACCAGGGCCTTTGACTGACGGGCAGACAAGCTCACTGCAGCTTTCAGTTCTTCCCTGAGCATTGCCCATTTGTACTCGACCCTCTCTATGACGCCACGAAACCTCTCCTGGTCTCCCTTGCACCATCCTGCGGCCGTGGCCCTGTAAAAACCTGTTACAGCATTTAGTGTCAGAAAAACGGTTATTACCAAACCCAGCCTTGATAGAATGTTTTTCATAAGACCTGGGGCGTTTGCTTGATTCTCGTGCATGACGCAAAGGTTAGCAAAAATAATAAAGTGGAGCAATCTGTTGAGCGCATGGGGTAGTGTTGTTGGACGAGCGCATGAGCACAAGCTTTATCTATGGGCAATTTGCACAAGCTAGGTTATCTTCCCTGTGCCCAGTGACAAAACCCATTTTTGTCTCCTTTGTCTGCCTAGGAGAGATATACGGTAATGTATACAATCTTCCAAGATAATTCATCTAATTATGGCGGGAATTTCACCCATTGCAATCGTTGACATGATCCACAAGAACGGTTTACCCTGCACGTCTTGGAGAAAGTGAGGAAATTGCTTGCAATCATTCGATATACTTAGAATTATTTTTGTACTGATACCCATGATACTTGCCCTGACGGTGCACGAGTATTCTCACGCCCGTTCAGCTTATATGCTGGGAGACGACACTGCTGCTCGAATGGGCCGAATGACTCTCAACCCAATCAGCCATATAGATCCTTTGGGCACGTTGATAATTCCCATAATCGGACTTGCCTCAGGTGTCCCATTTTTCGGATGGGCAAAACCGGTTCCCATCAGTCCTGTCAGATTCACAAGAAAAATCAGAATGAAAACAGGAATGTTGCTTACCGCTGCCGCAGGCCCTGTATCAAACCTCATGTTTGCACTTCTAATGGCAGTGGTGCTTGGGATCGTAGGTCCATCTGCGGTCAAAGATATCGCTGCAGGAGTAACAAACGCCCATGTGGCTCTCGTAAGGCTCGTGGGGTGGACCCTGGTGATAAACGTCGGATTGTTCATCTTCAACCTGTTTCCCATCCCACCCCTGGATGGTAGCAAGGTCCTTGCCGGATTACTTCCTGATCGATATATCCACATAATGGATTTTATTTCGCAGTATTCTTTTGTGTTTTTTATCGCTCTCCTGGTGTTTGGCGGGCAATTCATCAGCTACCCCATTTTGTTGATTATCGATGGATTGAGCAAACTGGTGGGATTCAATATCTGGTGGGCACTGATGGGCATGTAGCCTGATTGTCCGGGCAGTGGGAGTACAAGGAGCGGTAGTATGGAGAGTAAGAGAGTCCTGAGCGGTATGCAGGCATCTGGAAAAATGCATTTGGGTAATTATCATGGTGCATTGGAAAACTGGGTGAGTCTGCAGGATGAATACCAGTGCTTTTTCTTTATTGCCGACTGGCACGCACTGACTACGCTTTTCAACGAGCCTGGAAAGATCAGGGAGCATACAAGGGAGTATGGTATCGATCTTCTGGCCTGTGGTCTCGACCCGGATAAGTGTACCATCTTTATCCAGTCTGAGATCTTGCAGCATGCTGAACTCGCACAGTTGCTTTCCATGTTGACACCTGTGCCGTGGTTGGAACGGGTGCCTACATACAAAGACAAGAAAAAGGAGTTGAGCAACAAGGACCTTTCGTCTTTTGGATTCCTTGGATATCCTGTGCTGCAAGCAGCGGATATTGCTATTTATATGGCAAATTTTGTTCCGGTTGGAGAGGACCAGTTGCCGCACCTGGAACTGACCAGGGAGATAATTCGTAGGTTCAACCACATCTATGGAGACACTCTGATCGAACCCAAGGGGCTTTTGACCCAGACAAAGGTATTGCCGGGCCTCGATGGCAGGAAGATGTCCAAAAGTTATGGCAACGCGGTCTATCTATCTGATGATGACGAGACGGTGAGAAAAAAGTTCATGGGTGCTGTGACGGACCCCCAGAGAGAGAGACGAAAGGACCCTGGACGACCGGAGGTTTGCAATATTTTTGCATATCACAGGCTCTATACCGCACAAGAGAGGTTGAAGGAGATAGACGCTGATTGTCGAACAGCACAAATGGGTTGTGTAGATTGCAAAAAGGAACTCATCTCTCGGTTTTTCGAGAAGTTTGCTGATATACGATCCAAGCGCAGGGAGTTGGAGTCTAATCTTCCTTATGTAAGGGATGTCCTGGATGCTGGAGCAAAAAAAGCTCGGGAGCAAGCCGAGCAGACCATGGTATCTGTGAGAGAGGCCATGAAATTAGGGTGGCGGCCTTGAGCAAAGGCAGTGAGAACAAGGTCCCGGAATCAATCGACTGGGAAGAAGCAGGGCTGCCAACGGAAGATAGTGCCGGAGGAAAGGATTACCGTATAGAGTTGCCGGTATTTGAGGGGCCTCTCGACCTTCTGCTTCACCTGATTCGCAAACACGAGATAGACATTTTCGATATTCCCATCTCCATGATAACGGATCGTTACCTGGCATATCTGGAGTGGATGCGTGTTTTGGATATCGATATTGCCAGTGACTTTCTCGTGATGGCTGCGACCCTGGCTCATATCAAATCACGCATGCTCTTGCCCCCTGATGAGGCTCAGGGAGAGGAGGAGGAAGAAGAGGTTGACCCAAGGGATGAGCTGGTGCAACGGCTGTTGGAGTATCAGAGATACAAGGAGGCAGCCGAAGAGCTTCGTGACCAGCCAATCCTCTATCGGGACGTCTTTTCAAGGGGGGCCAAGGCGAGGGCAACTGCTTCCGAGAGTCCATTTCACGAAGTATCGGTTTTCAAGCTCATCGAGGCATTTGACCGTGTCCTCAAAAGAGCAAATAAGACCATTAGCCACAAGGTGGTGGTGGAAAGGATCTCCATCGCTGACAGGATCCAGGAAGTCGCGGCCATTTTACAACAGAAAAAGGACGTGACCTTCGAAGATTTTTTTGATGATGAAATCACTCGTGAACTGGTAGTCGTAACTTTTTTGTCCTTATTGGAAATGGCCAGGTTGAAGATGATAAGGCTTCACCAGGCATTCGATTCTGATGTCATACATGTGCGTAGTCTCGTACAAGGTGAGGATATCGATGCAATTTTGTCCAGCGCCAGTTTGGAAGACTGACCATACGCACCGGAGTTGATTCATGCCCACAAGAAAAACACGCGAAGAACTCGATGCAGAGATGAACGAGTTGAATAAGCAAACTGATGACAGGTCACCAGGTGTAGAGAGTAATACTTCGGCTGAATCCGAATCGCATGCTCAGTCGGCAGAGCTTGAACAATTTGACGAGCAAGAGAGAGAAACAAGTGAAGAATCATCAGATGAAGTGGACCGGCAAGCATCGGACGAATCGGACGAATCGAACGAAGATGGTAAGGACGAGCCGGATATTGAACAAATGAGCGAACCGAAAGAAGAAGCTGAAGTTCACATAGACGGCTTTTTGGAAAACAGATTGAAAGTCGCTTTGGAGAGCCTGTTGTTTGCCGCTTCGGAGCCTGTTTCCGTCAAAAGGTTGACCGAGGTGCTTAGAGAATTTCATCCAGAAGTAAATATACGATTGGTACGAAAACTTCTTTCTGAATTGAAAAAGGATCTTCGAGAGTCGGCAAGGGGAGTTCGGATCGCCGAGGTGGCAAATAGTTATCAGCTCAGAACTCCTTCCGAGACAGCTCAGTATGTCAAAAAGATGGTGATGACAAGGCCTCCCAGGCTGACAAGGGCCACCTTGGAGACTTTGGCCATTGTTGCCTACAGGCAACCCATTACCAGGCCGGAGGTGGAAGATATTCGAGGCGTGGATTGTGGGGCTGTTCTCAGACACTTATTGGAAAAAAAGCTCATAAAGATTCTAGGGAGAAAAGACGAGCCGGGCAGGCCATTGCTTTATGCAACGACTTCGGAGTTTCTGGTGTTTTTTGGCCTCAAGGATCTCAAGAGTTTGCCGACCTTGAAGGATTTTGTGGAACTCACTGACGAACACAAGGCACAGTTGGGACTTGACCCTTCAAAATCAGAAGAATCAAAATCTGAGGCTGAGATACCGAAAACCGGTTTCGAGGGATTGATTGACGATCCTGGGGATTCTTATTCCCCGGTGGGAACGGATGAAGTAATTACAGAACTGGCTGAGGCGTTGGATGAGCTTAGATCAAAGAACAAGAACCTATCCAAGTCCGATGTCCTGCCTTCGAATAAGTCCGAGGCCCCTGAGTCCGAAACCC
Source organism: uncultured Myxococcales bacterium (assembly GCA_964431605.1). Classification (GTDB taxonomy): domain Bacteria; phylum Myxococcota; class B64-G9; order B64-G9; family B64-G9; genus JALVPF01. The sequence continues at coordinate 483 of CAYSLH010000017.1, read as the reverse complement.
CTAATGAGAATCAAGGGGCCTTGAAAGAGCCTGCTTCAAAGGACGATGAACATGTCCATTCTTCGAGCGAAGAAACCCTTGGCGAGGCAGATGATGGCTGAGGCGCGTCTTCAAAAAATCCTGGCATCCGCAGGAGTTGCATCCAGGCGACAAGCAGAGAAGATGATCGAGGCAGGCCGGGTCTCAGTTGATGGAAAGGTTGTAACGCTCCTTGGAACCAAGGTGAATCCTTCGAGGGCGAGGATCGAGGTTGACGGAAAGATTGTCCATGTCAAGCGAAAGCCCCTTTACCTGATGATGAACAAGCCAAGGGGAGTCGTCTCCACGGTAAGTGATGAACGAGGAAGAAAGACTGTCATGGATTTTCTTGGGGGACTTGCTGGTTCCAGTGGAAAAAAGAGGGTTTTTCACGTGGGAAGACTTGATTACAACACTGAAGGACTGTTGTTATTTACCAATGATGGCGATTTGGCAATGGCCCTG
>CAYSLH010000016.1:0-36294 GCA_964431605.1 uncultured Myxococcales bacterium | reverse complement strand
TAGACGGTTTTTGATCGCAGCTGCCTTTTTTCTTGGACTTGCTTTGGCTGTGTTCTACAGCATTGGTCTCTATGCGCCTGTGTATTTGGCGACCCCTTTGGCTCACTGAAGTATCTTCAGATCGTAAGGGGTGTCGAAATCCAGTACCTGGTCCTGGTCCGTTTGGTTGCACAGAGTCAACTCGTCACCAACCTGTACGGTTGCTGAAAATCCTCCCGTGGCTGATGTAACAACGTTCGAATCGGTCTGTCCGGTGGCAAGGTCATGGCCGGATAGCACCTGGGATTCTGATCCGTTTTGCTTGCGCGTTATACGAAAGCAAAGGTCCTGGTGCCCAGCCTCCAGCGTATCGTCCAACTGGAGGGTGGTGTCATTGACCACTGCGGCAACGTGGCTCTTCCATGCCGTGTGGACCAAGTTATAGCCCTGGTTCAATCCAGGCACCATGAGGGGAAATCTGTATTCCAGGGGTCCGTCGATCCACTCTATCAGTGATGGCCCAAATCCAAATGGCATGTCCCAGACACCGATAATCCTGTCTCCTGTAGCCAAGTCGTTGTCATCGTTCGTAAATACTCCGTTGCCCGGATCTTCATCCAGATACACGACGGGCAGCAACAGCCCAAAGGGAGGGAGACCTTCGAACGGTTGCACCAAAAAATCCTGATAGGATGGAAATACTTCGGATGGTGTGGGTAAATCCATGGACCAATCCGCCTGGCCTCCTGCGACATATTGTACGGCCTGGGAGTTCAGCTCAAAAAAGTTACCTGCATCCCACAGATGGTCCCAGTTGCCATTGAACGCTCCGTGTGCATCGACCATCATGAACGCAACTCTCACTGTTCCTGTTGCGGGTTCTTCATCGTTGAATGTCATGGTGCCGGATACCGTGACCTCAGGACAGGGAGCAGACCTGATGTATAGGTCGTTTTGGTCTATCAGATCGCCCAAGGTAGAAAAAACCGGATCCTGTCCTTGTTCCTTCGGAGCTTTCATGAAAACCCAGCCAGGTTCCAAGCCTAGTCCGTTCAGTCCGTCTCCGGTTCCGTAAGCCAAAAGCACTTGCTCATCCGAGGTAGCTATCACCGTGTCACCCTGAGTGAAGTCGGCGCTTTCGTCCCCGTCGTCGTATATCACCAGAGCGTAAGACGCCATCATGATGGTCTCGTCGCCTCCGGGGTGTTTCATGTCGTCGGCCGGGGCATTCATGGGAATAGGTAGCTCATACGTGCCCTCGTCTCCCAGTTCCGGTACAGAGTCCATGGCTATGGATGTCAACTCCCGATATGGGGGATTTTCTTCGTTGATGGTTTCAAAATCGATCCAGATTGCCCCGATGCGCGGATTGGCAACAATCCCTCCAGGTTGCAAAAAGCCCCAGTTGCCGCTAAGGGTTGGACCCATGAAGTTTACTTGTAGTTGCGGTGTGTCCGACAGGGTCAGACCCTGTACTTGAAGGTCGAAGGTGGACTTTCCTGATTCTTCCGTCGTCACCAGGAAATCAGCTTTGCCTTGATCGTCTGAGTCCTGGCTTGTCGGCTCGATAGTGTCGTTGGTTCGGTCGGATGTAAGAATGAGCGTTGCGCTTTTTATGGGGCCGGCAGCATCTGCCACGGATGCGTGCAGTGTTACGGATCCTCCCGGGTTGGTCAGGATGACATCGTCCGGCGTAAGCTTGAGTTCGAGGCCGAAAGAGACATCGACCCCATCGCCCAGGTCCTTGTTGTCATCCGCAAGCTTTGCCTGGAAATTGAATGTTCCTCCAACATGAGTGCGTACTGTGAAAGTGGCCTTGCCCTGGGCATCGGTTTGGGCCAGGGCGGGATCTATGGCTGCATCGGAAGAGTCGCTTTCCAGCGACACTGACAGGGATTCGCCTGGTTGACCTGAATCGTCTTCGATACTCAAGGTCAATTCGCATTGCAGGGCTCCGTCGACGTACAACACCTGCCCGGCAGTCAACGAACCCTGCCAAGACGGGGGAGGGGTGGAACTGGAACCGCAACCTGCCATCAGAAACAATACAGACCAAGTTGCTATCAATATTTTCAAACTTTTCATGTGGACCTCCCGGCTTTTTGCAGAGGTTTATTTGCTTCACAGTATTGCAATACCTATTTCAAACCCGTTTCGTGTTTAGCCGTCAAGGAAAATGAAGGGGCTCCTAGGCAGTTGTCATTTGTCGGAGTCAAGTGACAAGTGACCAGACCCGACTCCAAAGATCATGCCTTTGGGCGCCATACCCTGTCGCCACATTGTGTCTTCCACAGATCTTAGTACCTTTTTTAGGCCCTGTTTTTTTAGCGCTGAGACGGCTATACCATGTAGCCTTTGGCTGAGTCTTTTCGACTGGCCATCCGGTAGCTTGTCCGCCTTGTTCAAAATCAGCAGGCGAGGCATCGAAAGTTTGAGATCGTCAAGGATGCGCTCTACCGCAGTGATCTTGTCTTCCACGCGTGGGTCGGCAACATCCACCACATGCAGGAGCAAGTCCGCGTGTTCCATTTCTTCGAGAGTTGCTCGAAATGCCTTGGCTAAGTCGTTCGGTAGATCCCGTATGAATCCCACAGTGTCGATGAGTATCACCTGCCGATCCCTTGGGAAGCGAAGTCTCCGTGATGTTGTGTCCAGGGTCGCGAAGAGTTTGTCTTCCACGAATGCTTCGGAGTTTGTCAACTGGTTCAAAAGGGTGGACTTGCCCGCATTGGTATAACCCACCAGGGCAGCGACAGGCAGATGGTTGCGTCTACGCTGGGCGCGTTGTACTGCGCGGCGTTTGGACAGCTTGTGTATTTGTTTTTCCAGTTTGTTTATTCGTTCACGGGCTCGGCGGCGGTCTATCTCGAGCTTTGTCTCTCCCGGACCCCTGCCTCCTATCCGACCCACTAACCTGCTCAAACCCGAGTCCTGGGCTGTGAGCCTGGGCAGACTGTATCGAAGCTGGGCCAGTTCAACCTGGAGTTTGCCATCTTTGGTCATGGCTCTTTTTGCGAATATATCCAGTATGAGCTGGGTTCTGTCGAGGACCCGAAGTTCGGTAAAATCGGCTATGGCCCTGGCCTGGGCGGGAGACAACTCTCTGCCGAATATTATAAGCTCTGCGTTCTTTTGCATAGTCTCCATGACCACTTCTTCAATTTTACCCTTGCCTATCAGGTACTTTGGATCGGGCTTTGGGCGTACCTGCAGCACACTTCCAACAACCTCAACGTCTGCTGTGCGAGCCAGCTCTGCAAGCTCAGCCAGGTTGTCTTCACCATCGGAGACTCGAGAGCTTACATCCACCAGTACGGCTTTTTCGCTCAGCCCTTCGGCGGATTTTGCCGTGTGAACCTTGGCCGCAAATTCAGCTTCCAATTCGGTGATGAAAGAAAGGAAATCGTCATCCATGCTGTGGGCGTCTGCCCATTTTTCAATCCGCCACGGCTCGGAAGAGAGATCTCCCGGAAGCAGGTACGCTCCATGCACCTCGCCGGCGAGTCCATCGACACCTGCGAAGACAGCAGCTATGTAGTCTAATCGTAACAGTGCAAGATCACTCAGATCATCCCGGCTCAGAGGCTCATTGTGAAGGTGAACATGCACCAGGCGCAGGCCCCTGAGATGGGATCGTGCGCCCCTTATTCGCCCGATGTCCGGCAAATACAACCTGCTGTCGTTGCCCACCACTACCCACAAAACGTATCCCCGCCTGTCCAGCAATACTCCCACCTGGCGGCCCATCTCCACCGCAAGTTCGCACATGGAGCGAGCGAGTTCCGGGCTTACGAGTTGCCAAGGTCTGACTCGACGATCGTGGAGTTTTCGCAGTTTACGGATCTGATTCGGCTTTAGACCTGTAATATTTCCAAAGGGATCTTTGATTTGCACACTCCTCGAAAACGTTCATGCTAGGCGATAGCGCCTTGACCTGCAAGGGTATTCGTGGTTTGTTTGCAACTGTTGTTCCATGTCTTTTCGGAGGATAAACATGCGCGCGTTTTTGTCGGTATTCACCCTTGTTTTTTCCATGACTACCGTGGTTGCCATGGTGTGTCCATCGGCTGCGCAAGCGGATCAAGGTCCGATTCTTGCCGTCTTCGACATGGAGGATCGAGGCTCCGGGCTTGATCCCAAGGTCTTGATAAACCTTACTGATTACCTGGCGGTTTTGATGGCAGAGGGGGGCTACCAGGTGGTGCCCAGGAGCCAGGTTCGAGAGAGGATTAAAAAACAGCAACTGGAGAGCAAGAAAGAATGCTACGAGCAGTCGTGCCAGGTGGAGTTGGGACGGGAGTTAGCGGCACAAAAATCCCTTGCGACCCAGATTTTCAAAATAGGTGGAGTGTGCAAGGTAACGGCTACGTTGTTCGACCTTCGGAGGGCGACTACTGAAAAGGCTGCTTCTGCGGGAGGTTCGTGTGAGGAAAAAGAGCTGCTTGCGGCGGTGGAACAGATAGCTAAAAAGATGGCCATCCCCGCGAAAAGCACTACGGAGGTCGTCTCTAAAAAAGACGAGCAGGCCCGCAAGGCCAAGGCAGAACGAGACAGGCAAGTAATGGCGCGATTGGCCCGTGAGAGAGAAAGGGCTCAAAAAGAAATGCAAGCCAGGCATGCCGCAGAAAAAGCCCGTGAGGCAGAACAAGCCAGACAGGCAGCTGAAAGGGCACGCAAGGCGCAACGAGCGAAAATGGCCGAACAGGCCGGCAAAGACCAACCCGAACCCGAGTTGAATAAGGCTTTCGATGTGGATGACTTATGGTGGAATTTCAGCATGAAGCTGGGTGGCCTCATGCCCAGCTTTTCGGCCGATCAAACCATCTGGATAGAAAGGGATGATGGTAATCCGGTGGACCATGTCGATGAAGAGGGAATACGTAACGTGTTTGGCGTGCTTGTGGACGTTGGAGCTGATTTCAAGCTTGGAGGATATTTTTCCGTTGGGCCTTATTTTTCGTTCATCGTGTCTGAGGGTCAGGACGAAGAGTCTAACGGTGGGATTTGGTCATACTTGTCCTTGGGAGCCAGGCTGAAGGGAAGGTTTGCAGTGGGGCGCAGGTTGGAGATACGTCCGGCATTGTCTTTTGGGTTTGGGTATTTTCCATTTACTGATGAGTTTAATGTCAGAGAGAAGAGAGACGCCATGATGGACCTGAGTGATGTCACTGGTCTTTGTCTGGAGTTTTCAGTGGAGTTTGCATATTACGCATGGGATTCAATGGCGTTTTTAGTGGACATTGGAATAGTGGGTCAACCAGTTGGAGGCGGATTGATGGATTGGCCTATTGACCAGTTTGAATTTGATCTTGCAGTTCCGACCTCTGTTACCATGAACCCTTTTCTCTATATAGGGTTGGGGTTGGAGTTCGGTGGTTGATGTATGGTCTTTAGTCGTTGGATACAAAATCTTCAAATTTGATTATTCATGCTGGAGTTGCTTTTTCAGGAGGATGCCGTGATTAAGTTCCGCAATCTTTTCATGTCATTGTTGACGCTTTGTCTTTGTTCGTTGCCAGTGATGTCTTTCGCTCAGGGCTCGGATGACGATACCAAGCCAGAGGCAAAGTCCGAGTCAGAAACCAAGTCCGGTTCCGATGAAAAACCCGAGTCCGAGACTGCGAAGCAACCTGCGGAGCATGGCGATCCAGTGCCTCCTGTGAAAAATTGGCACCACGGAGGCATGCTAACTCCCCCCGCTCCCACTGCCGGGTCCGACACGAACGTCTCCCTGGTGCCCAATCCCATGATCTCTTTGGGTCAATTTGAACTCAATCTACACGGCAGGGTGCAGGTGTTGTTCGGCATGGTGGGAGAGGATGCCAATGTCTCCAATGGTGATGTGTTGAGCAGGGATGGGTTCAGGATAAGGCGTGCCAGGTTGGGGCTGGATGGAAGGCTTTCTGAGCATTGGCTATACAGTATGGAACTGGACCTGGTGGACGAAGACAACGGAGGCAACGCGTTGATCGACGCAAGCATCCAGTACAAACCTTCGCAATGGGCTTGGGTAAAGGCAGGCGCGTTCAAACCACCATTCTCCCGGACCCTGCTCAATTCTTCAGGATCCATGCAGTTTATGGAGCGGCCCATATGGGTAAACCTGGAGCATGCAACAGGAGCCCACGTGCTGGACCTTGATCGGGAGGTGGGCCTGAGCGCAGGTGGGCAGGCAAGCCTGTTTTTTTACGAAGTCGGTGTGTTCAACGGCTCACCTGGTTTTTCCAGGGGGGATCTGAACAATGGACTTATGTACGTGCTGCGATTCGGACTGGGCATGGGAGAGCTGGGTAAGGAAGAAGCGGACTTGTCCCGATCGGATGAACTCAGGTGGCGCTTCGCTCTCAACGGGTATCTCAACCAGGATGCCGCTGCCGAGTATCGTGGCGCAGGCGCGGACTTGTCGTTGAAGTGGTATGGCGTGAGCTTTTATGCAGAGGCCCTCTGGGCCAAGGGTATTCCCAACTCCGCATCAGAGGATGTGGTTACCTTGCTGGACGAGATGGAAAAATGGGGCATGTACGCTCAAGCAGGGTACGTGTTGCCCATTGACATGATGACCCTGGAGTTGGTGGCACGGTTCGCCATGATGGACGACCAGGTTCACGTGGACGACGAAGGCGACCTTTGGGAAATGACCGCGGGGATAAATGCTTATTTCCTCGATGATCTTCTCAAGCTCATGATTCACTACTCCATGCGTGAGGAGATCCACGGTGCAGACATGTCCAACGATATGCTCGGTGCCATGCTCCAGGTCAAGTTCTGATGAATCCATCAGCGGACAAGTCCGGTGGGTGTGTCATGAGAGGGATTATTTCTGGTTCATTTGCGTCGTGTGTGCTTGTAATTGCAGGCTTGCTTACGACAGGCTGTAACGATGGAGGGAGTTTTTCGCGGGCGTACCGCATTTCCAACAGGGCCCAGACCATAGGTGGCACCAGCGCCCTTGCTGACTTGGGGGACTATGTACTAGAAAACGACGAGATCCGCCTGGCCTTTCCTGAGGCTGGTAATTCCGTGGGCCCTGGTGTGTTCGGTGGTAGCCTGATCGATGCAGACCTGCAAAGGACCGACGCAGGGCACAGGCTTGGACGGGGCCTGGACCAGTTTTCGGAACTGTTTCCCATAGGCAACCTTGCCATTCCTGCCGTGTGCAAGCACGACAATAAAAAAGTCGACGGTTTTTGTTCCTTCCCTGGCAAGGCCCTTGACCCGCGAGTACGGGTGCTGTGCGATGGGTCCAAACCCTGCTTGACCTGTTATGGAAAAGACGATTGCCTACAAAAAGACGCTCAGATAGATCTTTCCAAGCAACTCAACAAGGACTATGCGAGCCCTGACGATCCGACCCAGCCAGGTCCTGGAATACCCAGCCCCCAGGCTGCGGTAATCAGGGTGGAGGGCATGAGCGGCAATTACCTCGAAGCCCTGGGATTGGTGTCCATCGCGAAGGTTAAAATGAACTTTCGCATGCGTAATGATTTCATTCTGGAACCTGGCTCAAAAGTAGTGCGTATTCGTACTCTCGTCATGGAGGCAGGCAGGGACGGAAGTCTGCTTAGACCTGATGGAAAGATCATGAAGTTGCCATCTTTGAACAAGCCGCGTGCGCTTTTCGCTTTGCTCTTGGGGAGTGATTATTTTCACACAGAGTTGCCGGACATGGATCCTGGAATTGCCGGTGGAGATTTTTTATTTTTCGGTGATCGATTGAAATTATTCGCCCCTGGAATCGGGTTCGATGTTTACAGAGAGATAAGAAATAAGTTTGCCGTAGGTGATGATCCTTTGAACAACCCCATAGCTGCGCCTTATTTGGCCGCGGTCGGTCAAGGGGTGTCGTACGCGATCGCATCAGCGGATCCGAATGGCAAGTACCTGCTTCCTATCTTGAGCGGTGCGGTAACTGCGGGATTTACCCACGGAGCTCATTGCCATGCAGGTCCATGCGAAGGAACCGCGGAGCAATGTGCCAATGTGGTGGATTGCACTCAGGCCATGGGCTTTTTCTTTGAACGATTGTTTGCTGTTGGTGACGGAGACGTGGCCTCTGCAGCCTCGGCAATCATGGAGGCTCGCGGCGAAGAGTTGGGAACCGTGTCCGGGCAAGTACTTGATTCAGTCACCCATGCGCCGGTGACCCATGCTCAGGTGTATATCTACCAGGTACCTCGGACCATGGCCCAGTGCCGACCCGGCGGAGCTTCCGATAAAGCTTATACGGGAGGAGCCGGTGACTTTGAAAAAGAGTGCCTTGTCCCGCGTGACTACCAGTGGGTATTCAGCCACATGAAGACCGATGCGGACGTGATGGATCTGCCGGTGGGTAGATTTGCCGGTAGGATTTTGCCTGGTGATTACTACTTGCTGGCAAAAGTAAGAAATCGTCCCACAAGCCTGGTGAAGCATTTGAAATTGGAAGCAGGCGGGGAGACGGAAGTAGTTCTGGAGCTGAGGCCGCCGGCGAAAATCAGCTTTACGGTCAGGGACGAGAAAAACGAATTTGTTCCGTCCAAGCTTACCGTTGGTCAATGCTTGCCCAATTGCTCCTTGAGGCTAGAGCAGGATTGTGAACAGGACGCTGATTGCTCGTCCGGAAAATGCGTCATGGTTGCAGACGGAAAATATCGTTGCCAGGTGGACAATTGTTCCCAGGACAGGCTCTGTAACGCCGAAAGCCTACGTTGTGAATATCGCAATAGCTGCACCGAAGACACTGATTGTGAGCCAGTGGAGCGGTGCATGAATGGCAGATGTGTGTGTAATCGTTCTTACGTGAGAAAAGCGGCTCTGGGGGAGGGCACGTTTCCCGCCGGTATCGTAAGGTATGCTTACACAGCCGATGGCAAAGGTGAAATCGAGGTTGAGCCTGGTTCCTACGAAGTTTGGGCCAGTAGAGGGTTTGAGTATAGTGTCGACAAGCAACAGGTGAGGGCCGTTGAAAACAGAACCGTTCAGTTGGCCTTGCGTGTGAATCATCAGGTGGACACCACAGGATGGATAACCGGTGATTTCCATGTTCATGGGCAAAATTCCTATGACGCGGTGGTCAAGCATCGCGACAGGGTGATTTGCTTCGCAGGCGAGGGCATGGACTTGTTGTCCACATCCGACCATGATTATGTCACCAACTTGGCCCCATACGCCCTGGAACTCGGCCTGGATAAGTGGCTCAAAACACAGGTTGGCCTGGAACTGACCACGGTAGAGATAGGTCACTGGCTCGCTTTTCCCTTGAGGTACGAGGAATGGAAGGAAGGCAAGAGGCTGCAGGAGCAGGGAGCCGTGGACTGGACCGGGCTTTTTCCCGAGCAGATCCATTCGTCTCTCAGGGCGCTGGGTAGATATGGGCCAGAGGACACGGTGCTGGTGGTGGCCCACCCGCGGGATAGTTTTTTTGGATACTTCGATCAGTTTGGATTGAACGAATTCGATCCATCCAAGGTCGAAGGATCCATGTTCGAGTACCTTCCACCATTCCATGAAAATCCCATCGCGGTACCGGAAGCGTTCAGCGGGACCTTTGACGCTCTGGAGCTTTTCAATTCCAAGAGATTCGAACTTATAAGAACACCCACCGTGGCTGAAATGCGTGATTACAACCAGGCTCAGGCCATGATTAGGTCGCAGGCGCTGACCGGTGCCGATCCAGCTGTAATAGAGCGGCAATTGATAAACCTGGACCACGAGATTATCAAGGACATACTTAAAAGAAGTCCTTCTGAACAAAACGCCATATGGGATTCCGATGGCTCAGGGGGATGCGAACTACTCACTTTTTGCACAAGTGATTCGGATTGTGCGCAGGACGAGGGGCAGCTTTGTGATCGTGTGGCCATGGCGTGTTACAAACCATGTCTCGAAGACTTGGATTGCCCGGACAGCTCTTGCATAAATGAACGATGCGCTCCTTTGGCAGATGGTGCTAATCCCTGCACCAGCCATCAGGGGGTCGTGGATGATTGGTTCAGGCTTCTCGATTATGGAGTTGTGCGTACGGGAATGGGTAATTCCGACAGTCACCAGTTGTTCAGTCAGACCGAGGGTGGATTACCTCGGAATTTCGTGAAGTTGGATGCTCAAACGCCTATGGCCATTGATTCGCGAAAAGTTGCCCGCGCCATCAAGCGAGGCGCAGTGGTTCCATCCTATGGTCCGTTCATTCAAGTCTGGCTGGACGGTACCACATTGGGAGATGGCCCTGTATCGGCAAACGGAAAAAACACTTTACCGTTACGTATCCGAGTTCAATCACCCGACTGGTTCGACGTGGATCGTGTGGAGGTATACAGGTCTGGACGACTAATCCATGTTCTTACTGGTGACGGGGACGAAATCAATCCCGAGCTGCAGGTGGATACCTCTGGCCTGAAGCTTCCAAACTACTCCAGTGTCAACCTGGACGTGACCTTGGATGAACCTGTGCCTGAGTCCGATTCGTGGTATGTGGTCATCGCCATGGGCCTTGGTGGAAGGGATCTGAGCCCTGTATATACAGAGCATCCATATTTGAAGTTGCAGATCGGCGATATCTTGAGCAGGTCTTTTTCGTCCGTGCCATTGCCTTTTGATATCTCCAGTCCGTCCGTACCAAGGGTGTTTCGAATATATCCTTATGCCATAACAAATCCGGTTTTCGTGGATGTGGATGGAAATGGTTCATACGATGCACCCCATCCAACTCCCACCTGGGCAGGAGGCTCAGCTCTCGGCTCCAAAACGACTCCCCTGAGTTCTTCGCGCATAGGGGGTTCTCCCTTGACCCGGCCCATGTCTCAGGGTGACTTCAGGCAAGGACAGCTCCGCTATTTCATGTCTTTGATGAAAAGGCTTATGGTTCATGGCAGAATACGTTGAGTGACATGGGTAAGATTTCTACAGCGATGAAGTTCGTTTTTCTATGTTCGCTATTGCTGGGCGCTGTGGGAGTGGTCAGCGCATCCCCAACGTCTACGGGTTCTTTGGCAGATGGCGGTCTGGCTGATGGCTCAGGTGGAAATGAAGATTCTGGCGATGTTTCTACAGGTTGCCCTCAACCGGTGATGGGCTGGCTTGCCAGGACCAGTGGAGGCCCGAGTCTTGGAGCCCAGGCATTGAAATCCTTGATGGAGCGATTAGCTATCCTGGATGTGGAATGGATCGATCCACCTTCATTATTGTTGAAATTGCGCCAGAGGGATGAACGAGAGGGGATCTTGTCCCAGGCCAGGCTTCATCTTGAAAAGGGCCGAAAATTACATCTGGGATTGAATCTGGATAAAGCTGAATCCGAATACAGAAAATCTGTAGAGCTTATTCAGCAGGGATTTGCCTTGTATTATGAACCAATGCTCTTGGCGGAACCATTGCTTCAGTTGGGAGTGGCTCAATACCAGGCCGGAGATAAGGTGTTGGCCAGAAATACTTTTATGAGAGTCGCGGCTTTGGAACCTGATTTGAAGCTTGCAGAGGGCTACTACAGTCCAAGCATCAGGAAGGCATATTCAGAAGCGGTATCGGGCCTTGGGGTTCGCGAACCGACCATACCGGCGCCTGGAGAACTACGACGCATTTGCAATGCCCTGGATATCCGAGGGTTGGTAGTTGCTTCCTCCGAAAGACTCGGTGGCAGATCCGTTCTCCGACTTGGTGTTTTTGACAGAAGCTATGGTTCGTTCGTGGCAGTGGAGACCATGGCTTTGGTCGAAGGGGAGATGGAAAAGCAACAGAGTCGATTGGTGAACCGACTTGGGGATGTAATAGCCCGTATGCTGGGGCTGAGACAGGACGAGGTGGATGCAGGGCAACAACAATACGGGCTTGATGAATCAACGTCTTCAGAGGAAAGTTCCATCGATGGCGGAATTCCGGATGGGAATGGTTCCGATGCCGGGGTAAGCTACGACATCGCGTTGGAATTCGGTGATGGCCCTTTGCCTGGGATGGATCCGGGTCCTGAAAACCGGTCCTGGACTGTGAAGTACTGGTGGGTCTGGCCGGTTGCCGCCGTGGTTGTAACTTCTGTCGCCGTGGCTTTACCTCTTACGGTATTTCGACAGGATGTGGTGGATGTCAAGGTGCGATATTAGATCGGGTCTCATGGGTGTGTTCGCCTATGCGATCATTGTGCTTTTATCAGGGAGCTTGCTCCAGGCATGCAATTGGAATGTCGGTGAGTTGGAAATAAGGCTCGTTTATGCTGCTGGTGCACAAGATCCGTTCAATGCACAGACATCCGTCATAAACAGATTGAGAATAAGTGTAGAGACTGATGGGTCAGTAGTGCAGCGTACCGAGTTTTCTCTTGGTCCTAGTCGTAGTGGAACCATGCAAGAGGTCATGGTGGGACGGGTGGTCAGGGTGATGGTCGAAGGCCTGGATGTCATTGGTCAGCCGCGTTACAGAGGAGTGTCTGGCAAGTTTGAAGTCAGGGAAGGAAAAAATAAGATTTTTTTATTTTTCAGCAGAGTCGGCGAATTTTCGGATCCACCAGCGGTTCAATCAGCAATTTCTCCTGACTGGTCTGAACTCTACCGTACATCCATGAGGCCTGGATTCGGGCGTGTCTTTCACCAGGCACTCATTTTGCCTGATGGAAAAGTTATGCTAGTAGGGGGCACTCAGGAGACAGGAACTTCAGACCACCTGGCCGGACTTGCAAAGGGACAAGGATTGAGATCCGCGGAGATATTCGATCCAACATCTGGAGCCTTTATCAAAAACCGTGACTTTTGCTTTGACTCTGATGGCGATGGTTGGGGTCCTAGTCCTGATTGTCTCGGTCCGGATTGTGATGATTCGGATCCGGAGATACACGTTGGGTGTTCGGCTGGTTGCGATGACAGTGATGGTGATGGATACGGAAAGGGAGCGGATTGCCTTGGCTCAGACTGTAGCGAAGGTGATGACCAATGCGCTTTTGGCGCATGTTGTGAACAATGTCCGGAGGCGGCAGGGCAATGCCTGGTTGAACCGCGAGCGTTTTTATCCCCGCTATTGCCTTTGGGTGACAACACCTGGCTGGTGGTAGGAGGGGAGCCGGGAGGCTTGGATCACCCTGCCGAGTATTTCAGTTTCGACTCCATGAAATTTTCCCTGACTCCGGACGATCTGTTCAGCAAAAGAACCCGCCAGTCAGCTGCCATGGTGGGCGAGCGCATGATGATCGTGGCAGGAGGCATTGGTTCTGCCGGACAGATGTTGGGTGATGTTGAGGCAAGCAGTGTCGATGTTTCATTTTCAAAGATCGGAACGCTTAGTGTGGCCAGGTCGGGCTCTACTGTGGTGCAATACCATGGGGGTGCATTGATAATCGGGGGATGGGAGACGTTTTCCAACGAACCCGCCCATAGGGTGGCCAGCAAGGCCATAGATCGTTTGACAGTGCAGGGATCGAGTATAATGGTGGATTCCCCACCGGAACTTACCCTGCACTATCCTCGCTCCCAGGCTTCTGCTGTGCCGTTTACCGATCCTGCCGGAAGAACGAGGGTGCTCGTATGTGGCGGTTTGATCGACTCCCAGACTGCCACAGATACTTGTGAGCTTGTAAAACCGGCTGAAGGATCGGTGGATTTGCTCGATGGGGAGGGTGCTGGAATGACCGTACCAAGGTGGCGTCATACTTCCACCTTGCTTCCTGACGGAACTGTTTTGATCGCTGGAGGATTTTCCCAGACCACGTCCGGCGCAGCACGAAACACTGCGGAAATCATCGATCCTGAAACGGGCTTGGTCATACAAGGACCTATGGTCATGCGGTCCAACAGGGCTGGCCACACAGCCACCATGATGCCCAATGGAATGGTTCTTTTGGCAGGAGGTCTGGCTGGCCCCAATACCCTCGCTTCACCCCCTTACGAAATATTTAATCCCTAAAAAGAACAACACTTATCACCTTGGCTCACCGATGCCATAAAACACCCTTTTTGTGTATATTGAGGATTGTTCGTAAAATGTGTTGATGTTTGAAATGTTATCTACCCTGCTCGTTATACAGCCTTAGGATAGTTCCATTTACACCAGTGATGATCACTTCCACCGGGTCGCACTCAACCCCTCCATCCGAGGTCCCTCCATCTATCCATCGTTCGCTTTCCGGCCTGGGGGCAAGACCCCAGATGGACTCTAGCCTGTTGGATGTGGGGACTTGAAAAGGGCATATGAGTCCATCGTGGCCCATGAGTACCGTGCCGTCCCAACCTACGAAGATAGCCCATGATGTATCCTGTCTGACCGGATTTTCAGGAGGTTCCCCACCGTCCGGTATTTCAGGGTATTCGCCACAGTAGCTTTGTACAAACCCCCAGACTCCTCTCAGGTATATAGGTTCCAGGGTCCATAGATCAGGGTTTTCCTTTTGAAGTCGATGCCAAGTGCCTCCATTGTCACGCCGAAGGACCGTTCCATCTATTCCCGTTGCAAAAACTTCCCATGAACCTCGTCCCCAAACACCGTTTAGGTGTTCTACAAAAACACCTGGTGGAGTGATATTTTGATTCCTGCTCCAGGTATCGCCCGAAAGTTCCAGGATGGTTCCGTTGTTCCCAACTGTTATGACAAGAGGGTCACCCAGGGAGCCGGCGGCAAAAACACCGCCAAGGCGTTCCGGTGTGACACGAACCCACGAGACCCTAACCGTCCCATCCGCCTGGGTGAACTCCTGTCGCTCGCGCATCTCGATAAAGCGATTTGTAGGCCCGTCGTAGCGAAGAATTGTTCCCTCGGCTCCCACTGCTATGACCAAAGGATAAGCATCAGGACCAGTGCCGTTGGCTGCAATACCCCATACATCATGAAGGTTGTCCGTTACTGGTTGCGGGTTGGGATTCGCAATATCCGGGTCATTGACCACCAGGGCAGGACTCCAGTTGATGCCGTTATACCTGATGATGGTCCCTCCTGATCCAACGGCGAACACGTCTTGTCTGACCAGGGCACCTGTGTCGTCCTTTATGCTATAACCCCAGACTCCTTCAAGGTCGGCGGTGGTTGCTGATTCCATCTTCGTCCAGGTGGTCCCATCGTAATGCATGATGGTACCGTTGAAGCCCACCGCATAGATGTTGTCGGACGAGTCTCCCCAAACATCCATTATGTTCGTGTCAGGTGTCTGTCCCAAAAGTCCCAGATCCACCAGTCCTGATTGCCAGATTTCATTCCATTGGTCCTGCGCGGCTTCGCATGGATCCACATCAGCGCCATCTTCGGCGTCCAGATCGCCTCCATCCGTGGATTCTGAAGCGTTCGAACAAGATATGGCCATGAAAGCCAGTCCCAGAACAACCGTGCCTGCCAAGGATAGTACCAGTTTCTTCATGGTTGTCTCCTTCTTGTCACTCGCCTTTTAGCTCGACGCTTATGGTCTTGGTCTGCCCTGGGCGAAGCCGACAAGTGCGTACCACATCGATTTTAAGGGCAGGGTTTATAAATCGCAACCTGTGTTTGCCTGCTGTCACTCTTATCTTGAAAAGAGGAGTCTCTTTGCTCTGTCTTTTGCCGTCTATCTCCACGAAAGCCCATGGACTTGCGTTGATATTCAAAAAAGCCCATTTTTTGGCGATAGCTTTTTTGTCTGTTTTGGCTGTAACCGAGCCGTCTTGCCGGACGCCTGAATCAGTTGATCGTGGGCGATCTGCTGCAGGCTCTCCTGCGTCTCGTTCTGTGTCCGGTCCAAACAAATCTTTGTCTGTTGTCAGCATGAGGTGTGTGCCAATGTCAGCAGGTGATGCCAAACCCGCATCCGGAGTCATGTTTTCTTCTGCAGAAGAACGCCCATTAGGTGTGATAGTGGCGTCGATTGTGTACCATGCAACAAATCCTGAGATTGCCAAAACTACCAGTGTGACCAACACCATTACAGGGCGTTTTTTATTGCGTTTTCGATTGGTGCCTTCATCAGGCTTCATGGAGACTGTGCCCATTTGAAGGATTTCCCCGGTGGATAAGGCCGTGGACGCAGACTGTTGTAAGTTTATCCCCAACTGGTCCAGCAGATGATCCTTTACTGTTCTCTGTTCGATTTCGTGAGTTATGTCTGCTGAAAACAGGTCCCTTATCCATTCGGCTAGTGAGGCAGATGTAAATTCCGGATCTTCTTTCAGCAAAGATCGAGACAGTGCAATCTGGAAAGAACCACAATTGTCGAAACGATCCGACGGCTGTAACGAAAGGGCCCTGGTAAGTATTTGATCCACGTCTTTGGAAATTTCAGATCTCAGACTCGATGCCAAAGGTGCATCCGCCCGTCTGACTTTATGCAGGGTTGCTACTTCAGTATCACCTTCGAAAGGCCGGGTCGCAGTGAGCATTTCGAACAGAACCGACGCCAGGCTGAATTGGTCAGAACGACCATCTACCTGTTTGCATTCGGCCTGTTCGGGCGACAAGTAGACGGCTTTACCCCTTATAATACCTTGGGTGGTCTGGTGAATCTTGCTGCGAGCCTTGGCGATACCAAAATCCGTTAGCTTGACTTCACCCTGGAACCCCACGAGAACGTTTTGTGGACTTACATCACGGTGGATAATTCCGGTAGGTCGGTTGTGCGGGTCTCTGAACCTGTGTGCGTAGTCAAGACCTTTTGCCACTTCCGATGCGATAAAAAGAGCAACTGAGATGGGCATGGGCCTGTCGAGTTCCTTGAGCCTTGATATGATGGCCTCCAGGTTTCTTCCCCTGACATATTCCATAGCCAGGAAATAGTCCTGTCCCTCTTGGCCAAATTCGAATACCTGGACGATATTGCCGTGGTTCAAAGGCATGGTGATGCGCGCTTCATCCATGAACATCTCGATAAATTCCCGGTTGTCCACCAGGTGGGGAAGCACACGTTTGATGACGAGTTCTTTTTGCACACCTCCCGTGGTCTCCAGTTTGGCCCGATAGATGTGCGCCATTCCTCCGGTGGCCAGGAGTTCTATCAGTTTGTAACGGCCAAGGTATTTGGGTAGATTGTCCACGGCCCAATACCATAGCACGAATCATTCTTAGGCTCTAATTCATGTTGAGATTTGTTCACCATGGCAGTGCATAAGGATATTTTGCGCGAAAACTGGACTGGATGATTATGTGCTGTTACACTCCTTCGCAAATCACATTCCGGAGGATGTCCAGCAGTGTCAAAAGTCATCAATCTTGCTCCCTTTTTCAAAGCTCAGCGTTTGGTGGAAGAACTCGAGTCTCAAAGTGGCATGGATTATTTCACTCTCAGGGAGGACAGCGGGCCTGCTTATCGCATCGACCCAGAAAAGCTGGATCGTATTGTCAGCTTGGCAACCCGTGATTCCAGAAATCACATGCCATGGCTATCTGTATCCGAGCGCGATTTGGAATTCTGCCGTCGCTTTCTCAGGAGAACCTTGATTCACAAGTTGGCGCTCGGCCTTGTGGAAGCAGGTATGTGATTGGCAGGTTAGTCTTTCAGTTGGACGGCGGGATCATCCCTCCGAATTTTTTCCATTTCGATTATGAACACGGCGACTATTTTGGGATCGAATTGTGTACCTGCGCATCTTCGAAGCTCGGCGATTGCAATTTCATGGGAAAGAGCCTTGCGGTATGCGCGATCCGAGGTGATGGCGTCATAAGTGTCCGCCACCGCCAGGATCCTTGCCTCCAGTGGAATTTCTTCACCAGCCAAGCCAAGGGGATACCCGGTGCCGTCCCACTGTTCGTGGTGGTGATAGACGGCAGGGACAATATCTCGTAAAAACTCGATAGGTTCTAAAATCCTTCTTCCCTTGTCCGGATGCTCCTTGAATAATTCATATTCTTCACGTGTGAGTTTTTGAGGTTTATTCAGAGCGTCCAGGGGGATACCTATTTTCCCCACGTCATGCATCAGGGCCGCGGTGCAGATCTTGTCTTCATGTTGCTGATCCAAACCAAGTCCTCTTGATATGATTCTGGAGTATTGCATGACCCTGTCTGAGTGGCCATGAGTGTATGGGTCCTTTGCCTCCATGGCCCTTGCAAATCCCTGGATGGTTTGTTGGAAAGTTCTCTGAAGGTTTTGGAACAACCTTGCATTATCGATGGCGGAAGATGCCCTGTCGGCCAGAATACTCAACATCTTCCTGTGTCCCTCTGAGAACTTGTTGCCCCTGGTATAGGAATAGACATTGAGCATGCCTATGATCTCCAGGCGAATTTTCAAAGGTACACTTGTAAAGGACTCGATCTTGTTGACCGGATCGGGGTTGAGGAAAAATCTCTTCGCCCTGTTGCCATGATACAATAACGGTCTGTCTTCTCTGTAATGCTCGAGGATCTCCACGAGATTCAGATCTTCGTTTGTCTCGTCGAATTTCATACCCTGGGATGAACGACGCATGCGAACCTCGAACTGTTCACTTTCCGAGTCCATGAGCAGAAGCGCAGCAGTATCCGCGTGGGTCTCTTCCAGGGTAGTGGACACGATGATGTCCAGAATATTGTCCAGAGAAAGGGTCTTGGTTAGAGCCTCGGACATGGTGTAAATGGATAGGGCTTCTTTTAGTTGGATGTTTTCTTGCTGCAGACGCTGTTTCTCTAATCCGCGTTGAACTATGTGTATGACTTCTTCGACCTTGAACGGCTTGAGGATATAGTCATAGGCGCCTTTTTTCATGGCGTCTATGGCTGTCTCAACGGTTCCGAAGCCGGTCATGATTACGCACAATACGTTCCATGTCCGTCTATTGATCTCTTCGAGCAACTCCAGGCCACCCATGCGAGGCATTTTTAAGTCCGTGATTACCAGGTTGTAAGAACGTTGCTCTAGTTCTTCCAGGGCCTTCTGGCCATCTTCCACCGTTCGTACTACATAACCCTCCATGGAAAGAAAATCTGACAAGATTTCGCGGATGACCTTTTCGTCATCCACCACTAAGACACGGTAGGATTCTTCGTGAAATGCGTACTCCAACTCGATAAAACTCCTTGATCTCTTTTCGCTAATATCACATTGGTATAACAGTGGTCAATGTAGACTGGATGAAGTTTGTAAAATATTTCCATTGGTTGAAATAGAACTGGAGATAGTCATGGGCTCTTCTGATAAGAGTAATTCCGAAGAAATGACGGATTTGAAGAAAATGAAAATTTTATTGCCTCATTGGGTTACTCACAACCGTGAGCACAGTGGGGACTATGGACGCTGGATAGAAAAAGCAGAGCATATGGGCATGAATCAGGTGGCTGACCAACTGCGCCAGGCAGTGGAGAAAATCGATTTGGCCAACAAACACCTGGAAGCTGCCGCAAGGCTTGTTGTGGAACAAGGAGAAGCATTCGCACAGCAGGCAAAGAGCCATTGGGCCGATTCACCTTCCCGGCCAACCGAACAACCATCAAAAAAACACGAGATGGTGTCATCCACGGATGTATCATACAGATCCATTGGTGTAATCCATACTCCATACAAGGATAACGCACCTTACCAACCAGTGGAAGAAGACAACGGCTCGTTCATCCTGTCTCTTGAGGGACGTTTTTCTTCGGCTCTCCATAGGTTGGAGGATTTTAGATACATTTACGTGCTGTATCATATTCATCGATCACCATCCGAGTCTCCAATGACTATGACACCTTCATGGGCTGGCGGAGTGGAGGTGGGTACTTTTGCAAGCAGGTCACCTGTTCGTCCCAACCCCATCGGGTTGAGCATCGTGAAAATAAAGAAAATCGAAGGATCAGAGATCTGGACCAGCGGACTCGATGCCTTTGACGGGACTCCTTTGCTGGACATAAAGCCCTATATAAAAGACCTGGATTCTAAAAATGACGCCAATTATGGTTGGGTGGCAGGATTGGACGATTATGAACATCTTCTGTTGCACATAAAAGGAATACCCCACGATTACTAATAAAGAAGTCTGGTGGCTTTATTTGCCTTGTTCATTGTGCCCTAGATTGAAAGACCTAAGGAGTGTTCTTTTTGCCTTTGGGACGTCGCCTGGCTTTTACCACGCGATTTCGTCCACTTCGCTTTGCCTTGTATAGAGCTTTATCCACCCTTCGTTGCAGTGCAAGATCGTCGTCACCTTGTTCTAGCTGTGCTACTCCAAGGCTGATGGTCAACACCAGGGGGCCGGCAGAAGTAAGAAAGGGCTTCAGAGATACAGCCTGTCGAAGGCGTTCCGCGGTTTTATATCCATGCTCCAGAGAAGTCTTGGAAAGAATTATCAAAAACTCCTCTCCTCCCCACCTGGCCACCACGTCGGTGGACCTGCATACCCACCTGAGGCGATGGGCCAACTCTATAAGAACCTCGTCACCAACATCATGTCCATGGGTATCGTTGATCCTTTTGAAACGGTCCAGATCGAGCATGATAACGGTAAGGGGTATGTGTTTCCTGTGGGACTTTTGAATTTCTGCCGGCAGGCGGTGTTGCAGGTGGCGCCGGTTGTGCAACAAAGTGAGCGGATCGCTTTCGTTCAATCTCGTAAGTCGTGCAATTTCCAGATACGGCTCTGAAAGGTGAGCTGCCAGGGTCAGCAGGTCCATGTCCCTCACTGTGTAAGGCCGGGAGTTTTTTCGTGCGGTGGAAAGGACCCCAATACATTTTTTCCCAATCATGAGTGGTACGGCCATTACCGCAGAAGGTGTCCAGAGCTGATCCTTTCGCCATACGAACCTGGGGTCCCTTCTGGGATTGTTTATGGTGGCTGTTTTTTTGTGCACGACCACCCAACCGATGAAGCCTTCTCCTACCTGAAAAGGAGCGGCCCCTCTGCGGTGGACCGATGGACCTGACCGCGCGCTGGTAAGGAGTCGTTTGCCTGAATCGTCCAGCAGTCTAAGAGACGCTTGGTCGGATTTTGTCAGGTCTTCGGCGGCTTTCGTGACGGAGTTTAGGGTCTTTTCAAGCAAGAGTCCCCTTTTGAGTTGCTCCGATAGTTCCAGTAGCCTTTCTGTTATCCATCCGGCGGAGCGACGACTTGGCATGGATGAACTTACCATGTGCTTATCAGTGCTTCGTCTTGTGCGAAGGTGTTTCGCCGTTGTGTCTTTCGGTTTACCCATAACTATGAAGTTCGCTGGTATTGGCCAAGATGTCAATTGGGATTTGTTTCATGGTAACGCTATGGGATATATATCTGGATAGAGGAGTTTCGATGGATACCCAGCGCCGCTCGCTAATAACATACCTGCGTTCGTTTGCATGGATAATGGGCTTTTGTGCGATGCTGCCTTTCGATGTACTGGCCGGTGAGTCCATATGGCCATGGATGGGATTGCGTGATGCCGCGTTTCTAGACGCGATTGCCATACTGTTGCCATTGATGGGCGCTGTGGTTTTTATGCTCTTGTCCTTTTCACGCATGTCGAAGCTCAACCTTTGCCTCTTTGTATTGACCGTATTCGGGCTCGGTTGGATCGTAAACTGGTGGGCGCAGCAAATCCCTCATCCCCTTCCTGTGTTCGAGCACCTGACAGACGGGTTGCCCGGCTTGTTTTCCAGAAGCCTCTGGCTTCTTCTCTTGGGTACTTCAGCAATTGGTGCCGGTGTCTTGCTTGTTTCCAAAAGGAACACGCCGGAAGTTGGAATATCGTTGAGAGCCGGTCGCACAAGGGCCGGACGATGGCTGGTCCTTGCAGGGGTATCACTTGTGGTCATTTTTTATTTTATCGACTATCGGGGGCATAATCCACTTGTGGACCTTTTGGTGAGAATGGTCCAGTTGCTTACCGCCTTACATGATATCCAGGGTCTGGCGCTTTTTTCCGGACACGTGTTGTCCATCGGGCCATTACTGTTGGCTGTAGCCTCTGTTTTTAAGTCGTTTCAAAAAGTCCCTGGTCGGAACATGGCTTTCTTTTCGTTTTGCAGCGGATTCATCCCGGCTCTTTGCTTGTTGGTCGGAGTGCGTGATTTGTCCATAAATCCCGTGACTGCCCTTGTTCATATTCGTTCGGCCGGTCTGATTCTTGCTGTGACACTGGGCGCATCTTTGT
The DNA here is from genome assembly GCA_964431605.1 of uncultured Myxococcales bacterium. Classification (GTDB taxonomy): domain Bacteria; phylum Myxococcota; class B64-G9; order B64-G9; family B64-G9; genus JALVPF01. The sequence goes on along the minus strand of CAYSLH010000016.1, from coordinate 14,391 downwards.
CCCTGGCTGCTCTTTTTGATTCATTGTGGTTCGATACTCCATGGCTGGGAGGAAAGATGACAAAACTGGATCACCTGTTTGCCTGCGCAGGTGATTCCACGATGGACCATGTAAGATTTTTTCGTGAGCTTTTCAAACCTATGAATCCAATAGTTCGATTGTTTGCAAAACACCGTCTTTCGATGTGGGTGGCCGCAGCAGGTTCAAGTGAAAATAGTGAAAAAAATGATTTGGAAAAAGTCGTTGATCTGCTGGAACAGGTTCAGTTGGAAGAGACAGCCATGCTTTGCCGCGGCAATCTCCCAGAACCCGAGGCTAAGCAAGACAAGCGAAAAGGACCACGCTGTATGGTTGCATGGTGGCTTAGGGGGCACTGGATGACAATGGCGGGGCTTTGTTTCGTGGCACTACTGGGACTTGTGAGTTTCTATTCCATGTGGCGTCCGAAATTACAGATTTGTCCCAACCTTGATGATGCCAATGTTGTCGATAATGGTTTGGCAAATGAGGTCTTTTCGCACCTGATTCCTGATGTGATATTGGACATGGAGCGATATGGAAAGCTTCGCAGGACAGTACCTCTTTTCATGCTGAAAAATGCCTTGTTAAAGTTGAATGCTCAGGCTCCTGGTGTGTACAGTAAAGCACTTTCTCTGCTGGAAACAGCCTCTGAAGGTAGGTACATGTTTCATTCCTTACGCCGCGTGAGGGATGGACTCAACAGGCTTCTTTTGAAAAATCACATCCCTTACTACGTCAGCAGCAGAATGCTGCCCAGGCGTGATGCTCCGGATCTGTTTTACCTGTTGAGCTACAAAATTTCGTTTTGCTCTATGTATGTCGATACCAACACGGGGCAGAAATTTTCTGTTTTGTATCTTCACCGGGTGGATGGGTTGAATATCATGGAGTCATACATGGGAGTTGCCGAGGAGGAGGAGGAGTTTGTAACCGTAATAATCGACAGGCTCTCGTCCTTTATGCAAGAGCAGGTATTGACGATTGTGGATCGTTCGGATTTGGTGGGAAAGATCGTTTCAGATTGCATAAGCGTTTTAGGCCAAGGGCCTGGTGATTTGAGCAAGGGTGTCGAGCGTAGTCTTGGTAAGAATCTTCTTCAAGGCTTGACCAGACACGAACTCCACCATCGGTGGATAGGCTTAGAGCCAGAACCTCCGACTGAGATTTGGGCATTCTTGCTGGAGTATTCCAATAGCTTTGCCAGGGCTGTAACATCCGAGGTGGGGGCTTTTCTTGGAGAGATGATCTATTGCCCCTCTTACGCTCGGTTGCGTCTTGCTCTGATGGTTGACGCCCTTGGAAGGCCTGAGGGAAGAAAAGGCGTTTACGGCAGGGCCAGGGTTTTTGTGCTTCATAAGGTTTTAGGGGTGGATGTATTTTCTGGCCAGAGGCCGACTCGATCGTGGCTTGCCATGGCTGCCGAGCGTCTCGAAGCGATAGATGATGATAGCTTGACTCTCCGTATTGATAAAGCCCATATAGACCTTTTTGGTGTTCCGGTGCCCAGATTCGAATTGGAAAGCAGCGTGTATACCAAGGGGGTGGACAACGATGGAACTTGATGAGATGCTCCCATGGCTTATATAAATTTGCGCTTTTCAAGCGCCACAACGCTCAGAGGCTTTGGAGGTAATGAATGAAAAGGATCATGGTTACAGGAGCAGTGGGGCAGATCGGTTCAGAGCTGACCTTGGCTTTGCGCGAGCGCTATGGCAACGAAAACGTGGTTGCCTGCGGAAGAAAGACAGAGCCTTCAAAGAAACTGCGTGATTCAGGACCGTTCGAATGGGCTGATTGCACCCAACCAGATAGGCTGCAGCAAGTCGTGAAAAAGTACAACATCGATACCATCTACCACTTGGCGGCCATCCTGTCGGCTGTGGCAGAGGCCAAGCCTCAGTTGGCATGGGATGTTAACATTAATGGTTTATACAATGTGCTGGAGCTTGCTCGTGAAAACGACTGTGCCGTGTTTACCCCCAGCTCCATCGGGGCGTTCGGTCCCGGAACTCCGTTGGATGATACGCCCCAGGACACGGTACAGAGGCCTAACACCATGTATGGCGTGACCAAGGTCTCGGGGGAATTGCTTTGCGATTATTATCACAAGCGTTTCGGGGTAGATGCCAGAGGGGTCCGCTATCCTGGGATCATCTCCAACGAGACCCTGCCGGGAGGCGGTACTACTGATTACGCCGTTGCCATCTATTACGGTGCCATAAAGGAAAAAAAATATACATGTTACTTGAAGCAAGGAACGTACCTGGACATGATGTACATGCCGGACGCTATAAAAGCAGCCATGGATCTCATGGAGGCCGATCCGGATAAACTCATTCATAGAAATGCGTTCAATGTGACCGCTATGAGTTTTGCACCAGAGCATATTTTTGAGGAGATCAAAAAACGCATTCCTGATTTTTCCATGGACTATGAAGTGGACCCGGTGAGACAAGCCATTGCCGAGTCCTGGCCCAACAAGATGGACGACACTGCGGCAAAGCAGGAGTGGGGTTGGGAGCCGTCTTTCGATTTGGCCAGGATGACTGATGACATGTTGTCGGTCCTGGGAGAAAAAAATGCCAGGGGTGAGCTATAGTCCACACTATCCGGGATGTCGTCTCATCAGATGCACGATCAATGCAGCACTGAGCCACCCTAGTCCCAGGGACATGACGCAATCGGTAAGATAGTGTGAGCCTGACCTTATACGTCCCCAGGAGACAAACACACCCCATAGAGCCACCACAACCGCGCTGGAATATGCTGCCCGCGTTCTTTTCTCTTTCCACAGAAAAAAAGGAATACACGCCAGCACGGCTGCCATGGCCACGTGTCCGGACGGAAATGAAGCTCCGTCCCCCAATCCGGCCGGGCTATAAAATGGAGTGTAGTTGGAAAAATCCGGTGTCAAGTGCATAAACCTGGTTCTGCCCCATAGGTATTTCAATGACTGAGTTACGGCCAGTGGAATCAATAATGCCTGGAGCAGAATAATTTGAGCAAGGGGCTTGTAGTAATTCCACCTGGCTTGGTTTTGGAAGTGTGTTTTTGCCAGTATGAACAGAGAAAACGCGATAGCTGCCCAACCAGGAAGTTCGCCTATTCTGAAAACGAGTATTCCGTCCCATGAAGAACGATCTGCCAGAGCCTTGGATATTTCCAAGTCATAAGGAGATACCAGGAACATGAGTCCCATCCAAACCAAGGCCATGCATGTCCAGCATGTCCAAAAGCGCGAGCTCATGTCTCTACCTGGGACCAAAAATAGCCGTGCCGATACGAACGAGATTGGCACCCTCTTCTATGGCTACCTTGTATGAGTCGGACATACCCATGGATAAATAGAGCATGTTTTTTTTTGTAGCCTCGTCCTTGGACAGAGACTCGAATAGTTCGTGAGCAATTCTAAAATACGGTCTCATATCCTCTGGATCTTCGCTCCATGGTCCCATGGTCATGAGCCCCTGCAGTCGGAGGTTTTTTAGCTGAGCGATGTATCGAGTCAGGTCTGGAACGTCTTTTGGCATGACGCCCGCCTTGTTTTTTTCCTCGGCGGAATTCACCTCGATGAGAACATCCTGGACTTTGTCCATTTGTTCGGCTGCCTTGTTCAGTGCATCGGCAAGACGTATCGAGTCCACGGTCTCTATGAGGTCGAACAGCTCCACTGCTTTTTTGGCCTTGTTTCGCTGAAGGTGTCCTATGAAGTGCCAACCTGCCATCGGGCCTAATGCCTCGATGCTGGACTGGGCCTCTTGTACGTAGTTGTGACCAATAATGGTGACTCCGGCTTGTATCGCTGTCTCGAGTTCTTGCAGCGAGCGAGTCTTGCCTGCAGCTACCAGGGTTACGGTATCTGGTAGCTCTGAGAGGATCTTGCTTACGTTGGTCTTTATATCGTCATTATTCATGTGGTCAGATGTTAGTCCTGCCAGTGTTTGATATCAACCTGGATTTGAAAGGAGCTGAAACGGGTGTGGTTTTGTATCTTTGGTTCGTGGGCTTTGTTCGCTGAGGGAGATGCGCCCTGCATCGATTCGTACAGACTGTGCCCCAAGGCTTTGTGCAAGGGAATGGATATGTGTCGCCATGACGATGCTCATGCCTAGTTGTTCAACCATTTGACTTATGGCCAGCAGAACTCTGTCTCTGGCATACTCGTCGAGACTGGCTGTTACTTCGTCCAGTAAAAGACCCTTGGGCCTCAACGCAAGTGCGCGGGCCAAGGCAACGAGCTTTCTTTCTCCGCCGGATAACTCACGGGCGTTTCTGTGTGCTAGTTCATCTATGCCGAGTATGGATATGGCCCAGTTGGTACGCTTTTGCCACTCGGACTTAGGCACACCACAAATCTTCAGCCCATGTATGATGTTCGCCCTCGTATTGGTTCTAAACAGGTAAGGGTCTTGCAGCACAATGGCCAACTGCTGTCTGAGGCGACGAGGCGCCGGTGCGTGTCCTTTGTGATATGGCTTGCCGAATAGCGAGATCTTACCTGCTTCCAGGTCAATCAATCCTGCGGCTGCCAACAATAAAGTGCTTTTTCCCGCGCCATTATCTCCCAGCAACACGGTGACTTGGTTTAGCGGCAGTGTCAGGGACGGGATTGTGAGCACTTGCCTGCCTGCCCTGTTTACCTGGACAGATTCCATCTGAATGAAACTTTCGCTCATTGACGTACGTCCTTGCGAAAATTCCAGGTACCCACCGCCAGGTTCAGCGCGAGCGCCACTACCAATAGAACGATTCCCAAGGCTACACCAACGGCGAATTCTCCTTTTCCCGTCTCGAAGGCTATGCCGGTGGTAATGGTCCTGGTCTGGCCTTTTATGTTTCCACCCACCATCATGGCGATACCAACTTCGGAAAATACTCTCCCGAAACCTGCCGCCACTGCTGCTGCAAGGGCAGAACGGTTTTCTGCCGCCACACTCATGGCCGCACGAAAACGACTACCTCCTAATCCCAGCACGGTTTGAACGATGCGTGGGTCTGAGCGTTCCACTGCTGCCGAACAAAACCCCACCATGATGGGAAAAGCCAACAGGACCTCTCCCGCGATCATGGCGCTTTGGGTATAGAGCATGTCCAGGTCACCCAGGGGACCTCGCCGGGATAGAAGGGCGTAGATGAGAAGACCTATGAGCACGGTGGGTATGGCCATCATGGTATTTATGAAGGTGACGAGATAGCGTCTGAGTCTAAATTTTCCCAGACCAAGCAAAAGACCGGATGGAACTGCGAGCGCTGCGGATATGGTCGTTGCTGTTACGGATACGAAAAGAGATACCCATATCGGTCCCCAGACATTGGGATCGGCGCTGAAAAGCAGAGAGAAGGCATTTGTGAATCCTTCGCTGATCATGGTGTTTTTATCACGTCCGGATAGAACAGGGGCTCGGTTGAGCCCTTGCGATATTGTCCAATGAGCTTTTGACACTCAGGGGACGTTAGCCAGCCTCCAAAGGCCATGGCTTCCAGGTAGTGCGCTTTTGGATGTCGAGCCGGATTGACGGCCATGAAACTATATGGGTTGTACAGGAGGGGATCACCTTGAACCAGGATCTTTAACTGAACGTCTTTTGCCGCAGTGGTGTAGGTGGCTTTGTCCAGCAGACAGTATGCCCTCTTTTCATTGGCTGTGTTGAGATTGAGCCTTTGTCCCTGTCCTGACTCGATATACCAGTCTCCAGATGGATGCAAGCCTGCGGCTTTCCAGAAGCGAAGTTCTGCTTTGTGGGTACCGGATTGGTCTCCACGGGAGACGAATTTTGCCTTTGCCTTATAGATGGATTTGAGCCCATCGATGATACTTTTACCCTTTGTTTTTGCGGGATCTGACTCTGGACCCACCAGGACGAAATTGTTGTGCATAACGTCCATGTGCGACACACCGAACCCTGCATCCATGAACGCCTTTTCTGCCACGTGATCGTGGACTAGGACCGCATCCACGTCCCCGTTTTCAGCAAGCTTCAAAGCATGGCCCGTGCCAACGGCGAGAACCTGGAGCTTGATGCCGGTTCGCTTTTCGAACGGTGGCAATATGTACCCAAGCAGACCTGTGTTGTCCACGGAAGTGGTGGACGACAGGCGAAGGGTTCTTCCCTGGCAGGGACATGGAGTCTTTTGCTGGGCGCAGCCTAAAAGACCCCAGACAAAAAACAGGAAAAATAGGGACGGAGGTAGTTTTTTCATGGTGAGAGATGAAATAATGCATTTTGGCTTAAAATGGCAAGGAAAAAATAACCGAAAGTTACAAAATGTTACACTTGGTGTTTTTGAGAAATTTCCAGTGCAATCAGGGCCGCACCAAGTGCGCCGGTCAGTTGAGGATATTTAGGGAGTTCGATGGGCTGACCTAGCGCCTCGGAGAGAAAGGTTCTTATTGCTACGGAACGGGCTACCCCACCTGAGAGCATGAACGGCGCTGGTGGGTGGAGCGACTGGGCCATGGCTGCAACTCGCAGTGCAAGGGACCTGGCAAGCCCCCGTACGATATGATCCACTGGTTGGCCCTTGGCTAGCAATCCAACGATTTCCGATTCAGCGAACACAGCACAGGTAGATGTGATTTTTACCTCGGATTCTGCTTCCAGCGCTGTTTTGCCCATGAGTTCGATTGGGATTTTGAGTCTGTTTGCCGATACCTCGATGAATCTTCCGGTACCAGCTGCACACTTGTCGTTCATTGTGAAATTGAGGACCGAGCCAGATTCACCTATTACTATTACTTTTGAATCCTGGCCTCCTATGTCGATGAGGGTGCCACCATGTCCCAGGGAATGAAATATCCCCTTTGCGTGGCAGGTGATTTCAGTGACGGCTTTGGTTGCTGCAGTAGCTAGCTTTCGACCGTAACCAGTGGCTACCACGGGAATATCCATGCCATCCCGCATGTTTTCAATTATTCGAGTAGCTTGCTTTTCCGTCACGGGATCGGTCTGTTCCACCACATTTGAAAGCATCTGACCTTTGGAATCCACTACCACGGCCTTGGTGAACGCGGAGCCCAGATCGACGCCCATTGCTGCTTGTTGGTTTGTCATACTCCAAGTACCTCTAAAAATGCTTGTAGACGGTTTTCGCTATGTTCCCAGGAGAAGGATCTTGGGTCATTGTGATCTGCTTCCAGCAGAAGCGCCGGTATTTTCATCTGGTTGACAAGGTCGGAGTGTTGATCCATCTGGCCAATGGAGTAAGGCTTGCAGGACCGATCCGAGTGTAGCAGGACACCGTCCGCCTGGTAATCGTTGATCATGGTCTTCATTACCCTGAGCTTGTATCCTGTAGATCTGTTCAATATCGGGTGCAAGTAGCATCTTGCCATGGATTCTATGGGGTGCGCAGGATCAATGAGGTCCGCCAGCTCTCCCCATGCGTTGGTATAGGTGGATGCCACTAGGGCCACTGACCTGGATGCGAGTAGATTACCCAGCTTGCGAACGATGAACCAGATGGGAAGGTTGTCCCATATGAGGCGTTTTTTTTCTTTCTTGAGAGCACCGATACCCTTTTCGATTCTGTCTTCAAGCTCGGAGAGAAGAGCTCGATAATAGTCGACGGTAGACTGCTCCCCGCGCATTTCTACAATGGGTGCCATGTGTATGAACTCGTCGAAAGCGAGAAATGGTGCAGGCTTAGCCTTGCCGGTGTGCATGATTTTATTCCACAGGTAAACTGCGTCATGACTCAGCGAGGTGGCATGCTCCAGGCGTCGCGGATCGATGCTCGTGCCAGCGACTTTTTCCGCTGCCTCAATGGCCAAGTCCAGTTCTTTTTGCACGTACTCCAACGCATGTTGTGGAGCTTCCGAATATAAAAACGGAGTGTCGATGATGATGAGCGGTACCTTGAATTTGTGAGCAAGAACCTGGTACCAGTACAGTACCGTCTGGCAGATGTTGGTACAGCAGACCAGCAAGTCCGGTCTTGGTAATTTGCCTACCGGGGTTTTACCCGAGAGGATGGTTCCGATGTCGGTCCTGGCGTAGGAACAGATATCCCGCGACCATCCGGCATGTTCCGCATATTCGCATTGTCGTTCGCCGACCCTTCTAATGCCACACACCGCTCCATGGTTTTCGGGATACAGGAGGTAATATCCGAGGGCTTTTAGAAATTCAATGGGTGCACCAGAGGTTACCCAGGCAACTTTTTGTGTTCCATTTACCCATCGACCTTTGAGATAGTGGCGGCTGATTAGTTCCTTGAGCCACGGGGAGGTAGAAGGTGGTGGGTTGAGATGTTCATGATGCCACCATCCTGGTCTGTTCATGGAGAGCTGAGCGCGAATTCGAGCAACACGCAGGGCGCTGTGACCCAGGAGGTTTACGTTGAGTTGATACATGATGGATTCGCCAAGACCCATTACAACGACTCCGCAAAAGCTTCCAGCCTGGTTAGCACCTGGGCCGTGGAAGGTTCTGAGATGTCAACCTCGAGAAAGAGTGTTCGTATCCCTGCCATGCCCAGTGCTTGGGATACCTGCGGAATGTGGAATAGTTCTGGTTCGCAAAATTTTACGGACCAAAAGACCAATCCATGCGCATTATACTTCCTTGTAAGATTCAGTAGATACTCTGTCCTGTCGCCTATGGATGAGCCCAACTCCGGGTCAGCAGGCCCTGTGAGCATGGACTTGGCCATTCTAACGTAGGGATCGTCATCGTGTGTCTGCGGGTAGATCCTTCGACCGATACAAGCCGTGTCATCCCATACGATTGTCAAGCCAGCATCGTCCAATGCTGACAAAAGCTCCATGGGTTCCGGTACTATTCCGCTTATTATCACCCGGTGTGGATTGTCCTTGATGTGGTCATCTGCCGATTCGAGTACCGAGTTTGCTAGTTTGGCGAATCTCTGTGCCGCGACATATTGCCTGCTGCGCAAAAGCCTATAAAAGTCGTAGTTGGACATGGGAATCTTCATTCTGTTTTTCAGCAGGTTGTCCATTAGCTCGTCTGCCCGTTGCTCTGCGTCGATACAGGAATGAAGCTGTGCGTGAGATGGAGTCTGGCCGGAAATTTGGGAGAGTTTTTGGTCAAGGGCTCGAAGTTCCCGTGCCAGGAATTCTGTGTCCGCCTCTCGTCGTGCGCGTGGTACGTAGAGAGTGAGAACTGGTGTTTTGGGCTTTATGAAATCCAGAAAAACCGATCCCAGTCCCTGGAGCGAATCACAAGAGTGGGGCACTAGTATGGCTCGTGCCTTGTTGAGTCCCCCATCTAACGCAAAGCTTAGGCCACAACGGGCGATTGAGCATACATAGGCTTGTAAGTGAGCGTCAGCATTCGTTGTGCTGTATCCGGCTGGTCCCCAAACTTCTATGGGTAGCAGATCATGGGCGCGCAGCAATGCCCTGTGGTAGTGAATGGGAAATACAGCGATTATCCTCTGACCGGAATGACTGCATTCATCGAGGATTTCTGAACGCTTGGGTATAGTCGGTTGCTCGAACACGGGTACTAACTTATGGGAATGAATAGTCCCTGGTCAAGTTGGTTGTTGAGCTAGAGTCAAGGAGACTGGCATGGTTTGTCCGAATCATGATAGAAATACGCTATGAAAAATCTAATCGTTCTCAATTCATTTCTTAGTTTTTGTATTGCATCATTTTTTGTCATTGCCTGTTCTGACGTAGGTGGTGCCGGTTCGGATGGCGGTACTGACGGCTCCGAGGAGTGGAAGTCGACGGTATTTTGGGTCGATGAGCCCTATATCCAGGAGATTTCGACTACATTGGGGCTACTAGATGAAGTTACGGCAGTGGACATAGGCAAACAGGGTAAGTTGTATGCTGCAGGAGCCATGGGCCTTTCGTCATGGGATGGCCAGGCATGGCAGGTCGAGGCGTTGGATGTCACAGGTGGGTGTCATGATGTCTCGTTCGATTCTAGCGGTGCCATGGCAGTTGCTTGTGAGGGTGGAGTGGTGGCAGGCGACCAAAGTGTAACACTGCCCAAGTCCTCAGTCGCAACTTTCGTCTCGCCTAGGAAAGCTGGGGGATGGTGGATTGCCGGCGATGGTTTTGGGGCGTGGTGGGATACCGGCAAGCATGTTTTGCATACATTGTCCGAGCTGGAAGGGAAGGACGTTCGGGGCATAGTTGACCTGGATGAAAATACTTGGTTCGCCGCAACTTCGAAGGGTGTCGTGTCTGGAGATGCCAACTGGACTACTTTGAATGGTTTACCTTCTGATGATGTTCGTACCTTGGTGGTCTCGTCTGATGGCACTGTGTGGGCCGGCACCTCCGATGGTCTTGCAAAGTTACCTGAAGGCTTCAGTCAATGGATCGAATTTTCAGGATCTGATGGTTTGCACTATGGAGATATTTTGAATCTCAGAGTAACGGGTTCGGGAGAACTTTTGGCGAGCACCTCTATGGGGGGCTCTGTTTATGGCGCTGATGGAAGTCGGCGAAATTACCTGGGCCAAAAGTGGCTGCCGTCCAACCAAGTCAGAGACATGTTGAGACTGGAAGATGGAGCATTGGTGTTTGCAACGTCCTCTGGGGTCAGCAGGGTGGAGCCTGTATCCATGACCTTGGCCGATCGTGCATCTGAATACGATGGAATCGTCCAGGAGCGCCACGTCAGGCTCCTGGGTTTTACCTCTACCCAGTGCCCTTTGGCTGTCGCGGGTGATGTCTCGAGTTATTATCAGATAGACGATGACAACGACGGTCAGTGGACGGAGATGTACCTGGCGTCACAATGTTTTCGTTATGCTGTGACAGGCTCAGAGGAGGCATACAACAACGCTCGAACAGCGGCACATGCCATGTTGGAGCTTTTACGCGTACCAGGAATGGGTGGCTTTTTTGCGAGATCTATTGTGCCCCCGGAAGATTGCGAGGCCAAGCAGGCTGCTGGTGCGGGAGAGTGGCATCTTAGTTCGGACGGCAAATGGTGTTGGAAGGGCGATACATCTTCTGACGAATTCGTTGGTCATGTGTTCGGCTTGTCTCTTTATTTCGACCTGGTGGCAGACGAACAGGAAAAGCTGATTGTCGCTGAGGCTTTTGGGCAAATGCTTGGATACCTGCTGGACAATGGTTATCAGCTCATAGATGTCGACGGCAAGCCCACTACCCACGGCCACTTCGATCCAGAGTGGATGGACACGGATCTGGGCGCCATGTTCGGTGATGCAGGCCTGAACTCCGCCATGATACTGGGAGGACTCAAGGCCGCTTATCACATGACAGGGCAACAGAGGTTCATGGATGCATTCGACGATTTGGTCTATGAGCATGACTACAAAAACTACGTAAGTCGCATCGAGGAAATAAACACAGCTTGGCACACTAACCATGACTCCGAGGAGATGAGCTTTTTGGCCATGTATACCCTCATAAGGTACGAGGATGATCCCGAACTGCTCAAACTTTGGCTGCATGGATTGGAGTACCTGTGGAAAGTACAGAGGCCGGAGCGTAACCCCGAGTTTAATTTCATGTATGCTGCCATGGCAAAAACCGATGAGTATGATTTGGATCTGTCGGTTCGAACCCTTCAGCTACTCCCCTATGATCTCGTAATTTGGGGGGTGGATAATTCCCATCGTTTGGATCTGGACATAGACCCAAGGCCTGACCGCGCGGGCAATTTGCAGAACAAGTTTGTGCTTCCGTATAATGAACGCGAAATCATGAGATGGTCAGAAAATCCCTATAGGTTGATTCAGCCGGGCGGTGGAACATCCGAGTCTTCCGGTACCTTCTGGCTCCTTCCTTACTGGATGGGAAGGTACTATGGGATCATCCGGTGAACTTGATGTCTCTCAATGAATTAGTCACCTTCTGACTTGTTGGACAAGATGCATAGCCGTATTCATATGCCCATGCCGTGGAGAGCAGGGGCTTGAGCGGCGAATCGCGGTTTGTTGTTGGAGCGAAGGCCGTGCTTTCGCAAGAGCCTATGCAGGCTTTGGCGATGAATTCCCGCAGCTTGTGCCGCTTCGGTTACGTTTGAGTCGTGGCGTTTGAGGAGTTCAACGAGATACTGCTTTTCGAACAGCTCTTTCGCTGCGGAGATTGGGATGTCGCCATCGAGACACGCCTGGGTGCTTTTGGGTACATTGTTTATCTGTATGGCCGCTGTAGCCAGCAGGCTGGCTCTTTGAATTATTTTGTCATCCGCCAATCTGGCCACCCTTTCTATGACGTTTCTGAGTTCTCGGACATTTCCGGGCCAAGTGTGATTGAGCAAAAGCCTCATGGCTCCTTCATCGAGATGACGTTCGTCTCCACAAAGCTCGTCGAGAAATGTTCTGGCCAAATGGGGGATATCGTCTTTTCTCTCTCGCAAGGGGGGGATGTTCAGTTCGATTACATTTAGTCTAAAATACAGATCTTCACGAAAATGTTTGGCTGCCACCTCGGCCTTGAGTTTACGATTGGTGGCAGCGATGATTCGAACGTCCACCTTTACATCGTCCGGGCTCCCCACAGGACGTACTTGCTTGCTTTCTATGACCCTAAGGAGCTTGGTTTGCATGGGAGGCATGAGCTCACCGATTTCATCCAAAAACACCGTTCCACCGTTTGCTTGCTGAAACGCTCCCGGTTGGGTGGAAAGAGCGCCTGTGAACGCGCCTTTCACATGACCAAAAAGCTCGGACTCCATGAGGTTGGGGGGTATGGTGGAACAATCCACCACTTGGAAGGGTTTTTTACTTCTGTGGCTGAACCGGTGAATCTGTTCTGCCAGCAGGCCCTTTCCTACTCCTGTCTCTCCAGTGATTAGAAGCGTGGAATCGTTGCTCACCACTCTTTCAACCAAGCGAAACAGGGCACGCATGCGAACCGAGTGACCCAGCATGGCGCCGAAAGATGTGTTAGAACTCAGGGGCACTTCTACCTTTTCCTTAAGGGGTTGGTATACTAAGACCACATCTCCCAGGCGCATCCTGGCCCTTGGGTGAAGGAGTGCATCCATAATCCAGGTACCATCCAATTGGACACCGTTGGTGGAGTCCAAGTCTCTGATCCTGTGGCCTGCCTCAGTGGCAATAATCTCCAGATGATATCGCGAGATGGTCTCATGCTCGATTATCAGATCGTTGTCAGGAGCCGAGCCGACCCTGGTTCGTTCGCGATCGATAATAAATTCTCTGCCTATATCCGGACCTTGCTCGATCACAAGTTTGAACTTTCTAAAGGTTATGCTCTGTTCGTCACCCCTGTATGCAACCTGGAGAGTTTTTCTGCTGGCAAACCCAAGAGATGGAGATTCGCAAGTCCCATGGTTGTCCATTTCTATCCAATCATTCGTTTTTTTATCCATAATAGTCACCCAACCTTTCTTTATGGGGTCTCAACTCTACAGATTTATCATAAGCAAAATTCAGGCCGAAATTGATGCTGAATGTAACTTTATGATAATAAAGGAATTGACACTCTGAGGTGCCAGATATAAACCAAGTGAGTGTCGCAAATGGGCGCCATGTGGCGCAAGATTGTTTCGTTATAAGCATAAAAGACTAAATGAAAGCTAATTTACTGAATAACTAATCAGGACGATTGATGTGACATGTGGAATGACGCCGGGTTATGATTAGTTAGTTTGATTGACCCGCCTGAAGATAAAGCCAACCATGAAACCAAAGATTACAGCAAGAACAATTGCAAAGATTCCGTAGACGGAGCCGTGATTATGAGCAAGGTCTGCAAGAAATGCAGGCAAGCCGACCATTTTTACAGTGAGACGAGTTGATTCGGAACGCACGATCCGGTCTTCTTTATAGACTGAAAGCCGCAATTGATAGTCACCAGGAGCAACCCGTGGGGGAATTGTGAAAAATCCCTCGACATTCAATTGTTTTTCTGAAGATGGGGTGACTTTCAGGGCACTAGGCAGGAGTGAATAGAGATTTTCGCTTTCTTTCAGGTCGATAAATTCCTGAAAAACATCGGAGCGAGCTAATCCTTGTACGTCTCCAACAAAGGTGATGCGTTTGCGTAACGTAGTATAGCCGAATAAATTTTTGTCTCCTTGCTCCCCAAATGCGTCCTGGTCGGTGCTTAATGCAAAGTAAAGACTTGGCGCATTTTCAATATCGATTTCGCCAACATTCATCCAGATGTCCCAGCGTTGTGCTTTGCGCAGCAGTTGTTCTTCAATCCGGTTGCCGATCACTTCCAAAACTGCTTTACTCCCCACAGGAATCGTTCCGGATACACGCACACGTTGCCCCGCGAAAAAGATGCCGATGTTGATGGTCGAAGGCGTCAGCCGCAAATCTGCTCTAACTGTCGATGGGTACACAAGGGCCACCAGCACCAGCAACGCGTACCAAGGTGACCGGATTTTTTCTTTGATCTTCATTTCAGCGGATACCTTTGATGTCCAGCAATAGATGCGG
>CAYSLH010000015.1:0-36672 GCA_964431605.1 uncultured Myxococcales bacterium | reverse complement strand
ACCAGCTACAGTGTCGCCTGTACGCAAGTTGAATCGTCTTATCTGAGACGGAGATACATAGATATCATCAGGACCAGGCAGGTAATTGTAGTCGGGAGAGCGCAGGAATCCGAAACCGTCCGGAAGAATTTCCAGCACTCCTTCACCGTAGATGTGCCCATCCTTTTCGGCCTGGGCCTGCAGAACGGCAAAAATCAACTCTGACTTGCGCATTCCTCCGCTTCCTTGGACCTTGAGCTTTTTTGCAAGCTTGTTGAGTTCACTGATTTTCATGTTTTTCAGTTCTGAGAGATTCATGGTGCCTCCTGGCGAGTGAGACGTTGTGCCGCCGGTCTTCCGGGGCTTCGCAATTGGGGGGGGTTGATGATACCTTTCTCCTGATAGATAACGACTCTGTACTATCCACTTCTCCCACTGAGGGACTACATGATTCATCTGTTTGGGAAAGACGTCCTCGGTCGAACTTCGACCATCGTCAGTGATCGAGATGGTCTTGTAATAAAGAGTACACTCCCTGTCAAGAAAAAACGACCTTCTGTTCATGAACGACCAATACAGGACGTTTTCGATTCAAAAAATGGTTTCGAACAATCGACTTTCAGAACTCAGCAATCATGTATGCGCCTTTCGCTCTTCATCGAGTTTAGCCAGGGCCTTTTTCAGATTGGACAAAGCATATCTCATGGTGCTCTTGGAGGTATTCAGGGGAATACCCAATTCCTTGGCTATTTCCCGGAAACTCATCCCGGCCAGTTCTCTTAAAACGAACACTCTGCGTTGTGCCTTGGGAATGGAGCTTATTGCCACGAGCAACCTCAAACGCATGGAACCTCTCTCCGCTTCCTCGTCCGTTCCCAGACCAGGTGCTGCGAGGCACTCGGAAAGAGCTGGTCCTGTGGCACCATTAGCACCCATGGGGACATGGGATAAAGATGGATGATTACGAATTTTGCGTTTTCTCAACATATCCAGGCAAAGGTTTCTGGCCACCGCGTGTAGCCAGGTGGAAAAGCGGGATCTCGCCTCGAACCGGGACGGGTTTTTGAGTACCTTGATAAAGACATCCTGCACTGCGTCACGGGAAGCTTCCTCGTCACGCAAAAACTTTAAGATAAAACGATACAAGGGTTTCTTGTACCTCCTGAAAAGTATATCGAAAGCCTCCTTGTCTCCCGATTCATACAATCTCAGTAAGTCAATATCTCCTTTTTCAGAAAGTTTTTTCCTTTGAACATACAGAGTATTCACCGGGTGTTGTCTTGCAGCTTCCAGCTCCTTGGACATAGGCGAATAATCTGTACCTGGCGACGAAAAAGTCATAACTCTATTGACGTCACAGAATTAAAAAAGTTTTGAAAACAGAAGCAAGAAATGAAGTGGAAACAAACCGAAAGAGAGACGGCTTCACAGAAATTTCCTTATAGGCATGCACGGGTCTGCACAAGATTGACTATCCCATATGTTATGTTTACCATATGAGCCATGGCAGATACGACTGATTCTAAAAAATTGAATCCCGTTCCCAACTCCACCGACACGGGCGATAAGCGAGAACAGCGAAAACACAAAAGGGTGGATTTTTTCAACCCCGTGAAGGTAGTAGTGCCGTCTGACAATACCTCCATCGATGTTTTTGCAGCCAATGTAAGCAAAGGCGGCATGTTCATTCGATCCAACCAGCCCCTTTCTCCAGGCAAAAAAATGCGGCTGACCTTTTCTACCCAGAAAGGTCCCGTGCAAGTGGACGAAGCCGAAGTACGTTGGGCGAAAAGGTTTGAACCTATCAGCGTAGATGGTTCACCGCCGGGAATGGGAGTTGAATTTCGTAACATTGGTAACGACTCGTTGGAAAACATCGGTGCATTCATCGATGACATCCTTGGGCAAGATTCACCTGAAGCTTCAATTCCCAAACCCCCAGAACCCCAAACACAACCAGCTCTACCAGTAGCTTCTCCCATGGATTCCAAAGAAGAATCACCTGTAAATAATTCAGAACTGGAACATATTTCATCGACGACAGCTCCTGCTCAAACTCCCCCAAGGGTGCAGGATCATGGAAGCGAGGAGGATATGGCCGCTGCTTTTTCGACACCACCTCCAACACGAGCCCGCATGCTTCTTTTCGTAGGCTTCGTACTGATAGTTGCAGTGCTGACTTTCCTGACCTTGATGTGGATCAAACCTTTTGGCCATGGAGCACAAAAGACTACCCTGAACCCGGTCAGGCAGGGAAAACACAACAAGCCAGTCGATGGCTCCAAGCTAGGACCAAAGAAAACCATTCATGATCAGGAACAACTGGCAGACAAAAAAGAAAAAGTTGGCGAAAAAACAAAGAATAACATTTCACCCCAGGCATCAAAACCACAGGCATCAAAACCAGCAATACCAAAAACCAAACCTGCAGAAGAGGCCAAACATCAATCCAGGGATATTGCGACTCCAGCTAACGACAGCAATGATGCAACTTCTTCTACCAACAAGAAAAAAGCAGGGGACACTTCAAAATCCGCCGATTCGACAAGCGATACTTCTTCGAAAATATTTTCGCCTCAGTTTTCAAAGACCGAAGAGGGCTGGAAGATGACCATAAGCGCTGATGTTCCAATCAGCTCGAAATATTTCAGTCTCAAGTCACCCTCCAGGTTGGCAATAGACATAAAAGGCGCAAAATGGCCAGGGCAGGCACAAATAGAAAACCCTGCACCATTTGTATCAAAAATAAGGATTGGCAAACAGCCTGACTTCGTTCGCATCGTTTTGGATTTCAAGACTGAACAGGTTCCCAGGTACAAAGTCGAAAAGGCTCAAAAGAGTCTTACTGTTCAATTTCCAGGAATAAAATAACCACCGGGTCCAAGAGAGATCAATTCAGAAAAGACCAATCGGAAAAAGTCTAAGGACGCAGCTTCTCCAACTCTTTTTGCCACCAATTGGGATCCATTACTCCCTTGCCCCCCACCATTGTCTCATTTCCAATCCTGAAGGTGGGAGTGGCAGGACGAAGATGCAGTCGCCTGGCCTCCTCGAGATCATTTTCGAGTTTCTCACGTGCTTCCTTGGAATCCATACACTTTCTGAAAGCATCTCCATCCAACCCCATGTTTCTCGCAAGGATGGTCAATCCGCCTGCATCCAACCCGCCTCGCCTCAAAAAAAGCCTGTCATTCATCTCCCAAAAAGAGCCCTGTTGGGCGGCACAAATGGCAGCCAAGGAACAGGAACATGAATGATGATGAAAGGGCCTCGTAACCTGTGGATTGCAAGAGTTATCCAGGGGCATATGCATATGGACCAACCTGACCCAGTCCTTGTTCTTTCTGACCACTGTCCTTACCACATCATGAGCCTTACGGCAGAAAGGACACTCATAATCTGAAAATTCCACAATGGTGACTTGCGGCTTTGAGGCGCCTATCCAACATCGTACGTCTTCATCACACCCAAAAGACATGCCCTCTGTACCACCTGCAATATCCACTTTGGGTTTAGGATATATGGCAGCTGTAATGCTCCAAGTTGCCACCAACGCCAGCGCCACCAGTCCGCTAATCACAGCACCACGCACCGGGCTTCCTAGAAGCATTACAAAATCGGCTTTCAAGGAAGATATCCATTTTCCAAACCCCTTATATGCCTTGCTCAAAACCAGTACCATCAACGCCAGCAGGCAGATACCTCCCAAAAGAGCAACCTCCAGCCAACCTCTATCCAAAGCCCTCGGTGAATTCACCATGAATACAGCCACGCCCAACGTGATTGCAGATAACGGCAGCAAGGCTGCGAATGTGCCTCCAATGCCAGCCTTTTTTGCTCCCATAAAGCAAGCAAAGGCGCTAAACACATTCACCCCGTATAAAATCAGACACATGATGCAATACGAATTGATATCAAGCTCGCTAACCAGGAAAAGAAAAGCAGAACCTGCACATGCCATGGCATTTAGCAGTCCCAGCAATGCCCACGGCCAAGTCCGCTGACGCGCAATCCAACCCCATGCCACCAAAACCAGCATGGCAGCATAAAACAACATACCCCACGTGGCCACCGGAACGTTCGCCACAGAACTGTATGTACTCAATGCAACAGTGTCACAATTGACCTTCTCGCTTACCGCACAAAAGCTCACATGGCCTGGTTGATTGTGCACCTTCCAGTGCAAAACACTAAGATATGCTGAATCCGCAATACCGACCAGAGATAAAAACCCCAATAACAATAACCAACTTCGTGCCGATACCTGCTTGTCTTTTTCCCTTCCCTTGTTGGTCTCAGACATGAAAGCTCCATAAATGTTCATAGACAGCGTACCTTTCGCGTCTTGCTCATGCTACCATGCAACCACTGCCGTATTTTTACACGTAGGCAATAATCGCTCAATAGCATAACTCATAAAACCCCATTGAGAATAAATATTACCGCGATAAAAAAATATTATACACAAATCGGTTGAACAAATTTCAAGAGCGTGTTTAAAGACTTCTAAACAATCGGATCAGATGTTGGATACTCTATTTATGGTGGCGCCCTCAGGGAACCATCATGGAGGTGACGAGCATGGAATACAACACTTTCATCCTGTTCCTTCTCATCGCACCTGTCAGCGGCGTGCTGGCGTTGATTTATGCTGCGATAAAAACAAGTGCAATCAACAAAGCAGACGCCGGCACAGACAAGATGAAAGAGATTGCCGGACACATTCAGGAAGGAGCCATGGCGTTTCTTGGACGAGAATACGCTGTTTTGGCAAAGTTCGTAATCTTCGTGGCAGTAATCCTGGGTGTCGCAAATTACTTTCTGGAAAATTCATCCTGGATGGTTGGCCTGAGTTTCACCGTAGGCGCCTTCTGCTCCGGGCTCGCCGGCTTCTTCGGAATGAAAGTAGCCACTGCTGCCAATGTCAGGACCACGGCCGCAGCAAGGTCAGGTCTCAACGAGGCTCTGAAAATCGCCTTTGGTGGTGGCGCGGTAATGGGCATGAGCGTGGTGGGTCTGGCCACACTGGGACTTGGAGCCCTCATGTGGCTTTACACGAGTATCTGGTTTTTCAATGGTAGTGAGACCGAAATCATACTCAACACCGTCACGGGTTTTTCCCTGGGCGCTTCATCTATCGCCCTATTCGCCCGTGTTGGTGGAGGTATCTACACCAAAGCAGCTGATGTTGGCGCAGACCTGGTGGGAAAGGTAGAGGCTGGTATTCCCGAAGACGATCCGCGCAACCCGGCAACCATTGCAGACAATGTTGGTGACAATGTTGGTGATGTGGCCGGTATGGGTGCCGATCTATTCGAGTCATTCGTGGGTTCCATCGTTGGCGCCATGGTTTTGGGTGCAGACTGGATGGTGTCCATCTCGAGTCAGGACCCTACGAAATCCCACAACGCCATTTTTCTGCCCCTGATCATAGCAGGCGTCGGAATCGTCCTGTCCATCATCGGAACCTTCTTTGTCAAAACCAAAGAAGGAGGCAACCCTCAGGCAGCGTTGAACAGGGGTACCTTCCTGACAGCTTTTCTCACGGCATGTGCGAGCTTTGTGCTGATCTATGTGATGCTTCCAGCTCAATGGCAATACGGTGGGGTGACCTACCACTGGTGGGGCATCGCCGTTGCAACCGTCATTGGACTCTTGGCTGGAGTGCTCATCGGTATAATCACCGAGCATTACACGGGTGAAAATAAAAAGCCCACGAACCAAATCGCAGAAGCTTCACAGACCGGAGCCGCCACCAACATCATCAAGGGACTGGCAGTAGGTATGGTGTCCACAGCTTGGCCAACGTTGATTCTTGCCGTGGCAATCGTACTTGCGTATTACTTCTCGGGTCTCTATGGTATCGCCATCGGAGCCTTGGGCATGTTGTCCACAACCGGTATCCAGTTGGCCGTGGATGCATACGGCCCGGTTGCAGACAACGCAGGCGGCATCGCAGAGATGAGTGAACTTCCTCCCGAGGTTCGCCAACGTACCGACAAACTTGACGCTGTGGGCAACACCACGGCAGCAATTGGAAAAGGGTTTGCCATCGGGTCTGCAGCCTTGACAGCCTTGGCCCTTTTCGCTGCTTTCCGTTCACAGGTAGGCATGTCCTCCATTGATATTTCCGATCCAGTTGTAATGGCGGGATTGTTCATCGGAGGCATGATGCCGTTTTTATTCTCTTCCTTTGCCATGAACGCGGTGGGACGAGCAGCCCAAGCCATGATCGAGGAGGTACGACGCCAATTTCGTACTATCGAAGGATTGATGGAAGGCAAAGCAAAGGCCGAGTATGCAAAGTGTGTCGATATCTCTACTGCCGCAGCCATTCACGAGATGAAGGTCCCAGGCTTCCTGGCCGTCTTGGTCCCGGTTGCAGTTGGATTCCTGAGCCTGAAGGCCTTGGGCGGTCTGTTGGCAGGTGTGACAGTAACAGGTGTTTTAATGGCTCTGTTCCAGGCAAACGCCGGAGGCGCTTGGGACAATGCTAAAAAGCATATCGAGGGAGGAGCCTTCGGAGGCAAGGGCTCTGATGCTCACAAGGCAGCGGTGGTGGGTGACACGGTGGGCGACCCATTCAAGGATACGGCTGGTCCATCCCTCAACATCCTCATAAAGCTCATGAGCGTAGTATCGTTGGTTCTTGCCCCGGTCTTTGTCAGGTGGGGCAGCCTGTTGTTCCCATAGGAATTATATCGTCAGGGAAAGCAACCAGGGTTATCCATATCCACCTGCAAATCTTCCATACGCCGCCAAAAGTCTTCCAGGTCCTGCCAATAAATAATCACGTCATGGTGTCTGCCATATAAGTCTTTGGCGTGCCTCTTGAACACCCCTTCTTTGCGAAAACCGATATATCTGAGGAGACCTAGTACATCCTTGTTATCAGCCCTGACGTGTGCCTGTAGCTTTTGAACACCACGCATGGTGGCCCTTTCGCATAGCTCACTCGCGATGGCCTGTCCCAACCCCAAACCCCTGAACTCCGGGTGGACCTGAAAACGTATGCGCGCCACGTGAGTACTCCAGCCATGAGTCTCTGTGTGCAGGCTGCCATTGGCGACGATCTTGTGCTTTCTACCTTTCTTTTTCAAGGCGATGATGGGTAAGACCAAGTCGTAATCAAGTTCGTCACACCATTTGTTGATCGTTTTCTTGTTCGAAACATCATGCTTGAAATACCTACGATCCCGATCTGTCAAAGATCTAAAAAATTCCACAAGCAACTTGCGATCATCTCCCGTGGTGGGTCTGAAAACGACCACCGAACCATCCCTCAAAAGGACATCCTTGGGGTACTCTTTAAAATCGAAAAGGTGTTCATTCAACGGCATATCATTTCCATCCTGTGGACTAATGAGCCCGTTCGAGTTTTTTCAGGCTGGCACTGACACCTCTTGCACGCCTGTCGTTCTTTGGAACCACGCTTATAAACCACTCCATGGCATCCCTGGTCTTGGACTTGTCTTTGAGCTTGGAATAGATCCCGATCAGTTCGTACCATGCATCCCCGTAATCAGATTTGAGTTCCACCGCTTTCTCCAGTTGGATCCTGGCATTTTTGATCTTCTTTCTGTAAAACAGGGCCCTTCCATAAAGATAACGCAGAACTGGGTCATCCGGTTCCCTGTCTACCCATGGTTGCAAAAACCGAAGAGCCAACTTGTATTTGCGCTTTTTCAGAAGCTTATAACCATGGGCTTGGGCCGCTCGTAGGGCTGCCTTCTCCCTGGGGGTAAGCTTACGAGGCTTATGCTCCACACTCTCTTGCGAATCTGGAAATTTGCCATCATCCCCGTCCGCAGAGCCTTGTTCTTCTGAAGCATCTGATAGAGTTTCACCATCGACTTCATATGAATCCCCTCCACTCGCAACCGCTACAGATCCCCCGTCCAAAGACGATGCCGGTTCGGCCGATACGGATAACGACGAGTCGGCATTTACTACTTGATTTGGATTGTCCAACTCAACACCTTGTGTTCCAAACCATCTGGGGAAAAAATACAAGGCTCCTACAATGATCAAGCCCACTCCAGCCAAGCCCCCGATGCCTACCAAAACCCACTTCACCGATGGTGGCAGGCCCCTGGATGAATCGACCGCCTGGGTGCCTGGTTTTATTACCTGGCTGGTCTCAGCAGGTTTGGAAGCTATTTCCTGGTCTTGCTCGCCCATCCATTCCACCATTAGGTTATCGGACTCAGGTTGCTCATCCAAAGTATCGTCATCTTCGAAATCTTCGTCTTTTACGTCTTCAGTAACATGTTCGGAAGGCTTTGCATCTTCGAGTTCCGGTTCGGCTCCGTCATCACCCGTTCGACCTTGTTCCTGCAGGTTCTCTATAGTTGAATCATCTGGCAAATCTTGCTCTTCAGGAACAACGGGAGGAGGCTCCCCGGGGTGAGTAGAATTGGAAGTGAATTTTTCTCCATCTCTGAGCCCTGCCGCCTGATCGGAATCCAGTTTTTCCGCATCTGAATCGGAAGCTCCAGGAAAAGCCTCATCATCCGAGTCCTCGGCAACTAACTCACCAGGTACAACGGATTGTGAATCTGCACTTTGCACCGATGGCAAATTCGGCTGAGTGGAATCCAACGACCTGTCGGTGCCGGACAACTTCCCCAAAGTCACACGCTTTGTGCTCTCCTCGAAAGGATCGTCGTCCTGTCGACCTACAGCTCCCGGGCGACTTACCACGGTCGATTCCCCTTCCCGGAATCGCCGCAGAGCCGACACTGCCTCGTCGCGTTCTGCACGCAGTAGTGACAACTCCCTTACCAGACTCTCATGTCTGGCTTCCAATTCAGACACTCTCTTACCATCTTTGATCTTGCTCGATTTGACATCGGAAAGGTCGTTTTTGAGCCGCTCTGTCTCTCTCTCTCTTTGTTCCAGCATTTGACTCGAAGCCATCTTGATTTTGGCGAGTTCCTGCTCAAGTTTAACCACCTGCTGTTCCAATTCGGACTGGTTCGAAGATGCCTCCTGATTGTTTTTTTCATTTTCAATCGACTCATGGACCTTTTCTTTCAGTTCCTCTTTCTCCTTTTCGATCGATTCTTTTTCTTCCTTGAGGTAAGCCACCTCGTCTGCAAGCTCCCGAACCCTGGCTTGGCTCAAACCAAGATTTTCATTCTTTTCATCGAGCTGAGACAAGGCTTCTGAAAGTTGCTTTCGCAATTGTTCTGAATCATTTTCAACTTGCCTATCCTGCTCCGACTTCAGCTTGAGCTTGGACAACTCACGTTCTTTTTGCATCAATTCGCGGCGCAATTCCTCCATCTGGCGCTTGAGTTCTGCCGTGTTTTCAGCCTTGCTTTCAGCACGACTCAGTGCCCGCTCCTTCTCGGACAGGGTGCGTTCCAGAGTCCGGTTCTGGCGCCGAAGTTCATCCCGCTCCTTCTCAGCGGACTCCGCTCTTTGGCGCATAACCCGGTCCTCACTTGGCGCCGACATCTTGGGAGCAGATTCCCTGGCGCGCTTGAGTTCATGTTGCAACTCGGCGACCTTGCGCTCCGCCATAAGGGCTCGCTGTAGAGCGGCTTCTGCATCGCCCGTCGCCTCGCCGCCAATCACTGGAGACGAACTCCTGGCCTGCTCCAACTCCTTTTCCAGCTTTCGAATGGATGCGGCAGAAGATTCGCGAGCGGCTTTCAGATCCCATTCCATCTCCTCGCGTTCTTCTTCGAGTTGCTGCTCCAATTCCGCTATCCGCTCCTTGAGTTTTTTTATTTCATCTGGCTCAGACATCTTCTCACCATGTTAAGTTGTTGCCGCCCACAATCCACCTGGATGAATCGACTCTGGTAACTTTCACTATTCGAATACCTTTTCTTCCTTTTGGTCAGCGTTGATTGCATCATCTTCAACGTCACGTCCGATGGGTCCTGAAGACAACAGTTCCTTGTAGTATTCATGCTGGATCAACAGGCTCATCACTTCGTTGGAACCAGTCCATATGACGCCCAAACGCGCATCGCGCAACAGCCGCTCTATGGGGTACACATCAGTATAACCAATGCCGCCCATTACCTGCATTGCGTCATTGACCGTATCCCATGCAGCTTGAGTGCAAACCTTCTTCGCTTCGCTTACAAGCCTTCTGGGGTCCTGCCCACTGTCAGCTTTTTGAGCCGCTACCCACAAAAGCGATCGAGCAGCGTCCAGGCGGGAGATTGACTCAGCGACCCTGAAACTCACAGCCTGGAACTTGCGGATCTTTCGTCCAAACGCCTTTCTCTTGTCACTATACCTGGTGGCAACCTCCAGGGCGGCCCTACCCAGACCCACAGCACCCGCAGCGGATGTCATCCGCTCAGGAACCATCATCCTGTTAAATACAAGGCCTCCTCCGTTCAGCGGTCCTAAGAGATTTTCTGCCGGTATCCGTACATCGTCAAAGAAAATCCTCGCAGTACCTCCCCCTCGAGTCCCCATCAGACCATACAAAAACTCGACCTTCAGCCTGGGACTTCTCTCCACAATGAACGCAGATATGGAGTCCTTTGATGGCTCATCCTTACCAGTCCGGGCGTAAACCAAAAAAACATCAGCACCCTCTCCTCCTACGATGAAACGCTTGTGCCCCCTGATTACAAACTCATTTCCATCCTTGACCGCGCTACATGTGGCACCGAAAAAATCAGACCCGCCACGAGGTTCCGTAAGGGCCTCCGCACTGAACAACTCGGCCCTGATTATGGCTGTGAGGTATTTCTTTTTCTGCTCCTCCGTGCCAAAAGCGGACAAGGCTTCTCCCACAATTGACGGCATAACGAAATTACAAGCCAGCGCTGTTCCCAAAACCCCCACCTCTTCTATGGCCGCCACCTCTGACACCCAAGGAAAGCCCCGACCACCAAACTCAGGTGAGAACCTTACACCAAGCAAGCCCCTGGCCGCAGCGGCCCGGATAAAATCCTTGGCAAATCTGATTTCCTCCCGGTCCATGCTACGGAGAAGTTCCGGTGTCACTTCCTCTTTCACAAAAGCCCTGGTCTCTTCTGCCAACTTCGCGGTTTTTTCGTCCCATAGAGAATGCATAGTAAGCTCCCGGAAAATATGCCGACTGAAGACAACGATACATATATAAAAGTATCGTACAAGAGCGTATCTAAGCCAACCTGTGGTGTCAACTCAACAACCCTTGCTGTTTTGTGAAGCTACAAACTTACATCGACACTGCCACACCGGCAGATAAGAAACCCTGGCGACTCAGCGTTCGTTGGTTTGACTACCAAACAAGCCAATGCTATGGGATCGGCAGTGTAAACAGAGGGAGCCTATATATGAAAACAAAACTTCTGATCGGTGGTATTCTTCTTGTCCTGAGTTTTGCGGGATGCAAAGGCTGTGGAGGCCACGACCGCACCCTGCTTTCCTTTGTTCCTTCAGATACGAAAGGAGCACTGGTTTTTGCGGATCTTGCCACCACGGTAAAAAACCTTTCAAAATTGATCGATAAATTTTCGGTAGGCCCCCTGGCAACATTCATAAATCAGGGACACATAGAATTGAATCGCCAAATCGGATTCGATCCCCTAGATGTCAAGGAGATTAAAAAACTGGGCCTGGCTCCATCCAAAGGCATGGCGTTGGTACCGGTCAATGATCAGCCGCTTCTAATCGCAGGGATGTCTGACAAGAAGATACTTGAGAAAGAACTACAGAAAAGGATGAAAGAAATAGCAGCGGCACAGGACTATTCTAGGAAGACAGTGTCTGGAGTGCCCATAAATTTCATCTCGATGAAAATCGGCCAGTCCACCAGACAGGTGCTCATGTATACCTTCTCCGGAGACTACGTGCTGATAGCAGGAGCAAAGTCTTCACCAGGCGATCTGGTGGAACTGGTGCAGTTGAAAAGGGAACAACGTCTCGATACGGCTGGTTGGTACAAAGACATTACGTCACAAACCGGAAAGCAGCCTGACATGCTCCTGGTAGTAAACGGAGAAAAAACAAAAACCATGAATATGAAGATCCCTGCCATTTCAAAATGGATCGACAAGGGGCTTGCATGGAGCGTATCCATACAACCGACGAGTATAGAGACCAGGGTCTTTGTAGGACTGTCCTCCGAGACAGCACAAAAAATGATGGGCTTTACGGAAGGGATAAACGATGCACATTTGGAACGCTACCTTCCAGACGACACAGTGGTGGCACTAAAGCTTCGCGCTGATGCAGGAAAACTCCTCGACGAGGCATTTGGTCTCGACCCCAACTTTAAAAATGAATTCGATGATGCAGTACAGACAGCAAAAAAGGCTACCGGAGGTGACCTGGAGAAGGAATCCATTCGCAACCTGACCGGCAATCTGGCCATGGGTCTTTCTCTACGCAGCAGCGATCAAATCAACAATCTTCTTCGTTTTCTCTCCCAAGGCCAAGCTGAAGCTCCAGCCACGCCAAAAAAGTTTGAAAACGCCATTCAGTTTTTTTACTGGGCTCAAGTCCGCGATGCTGTTGCCTGGATGAAGATGCTGGAAAAAATCTTGTCCTTGACAGGTGAATCCGGTCTTCATGTGGTAAAGAGCACCAAACAAGGAACAACCGTCTATCGAATCGAAAGTGCAAACACACTTGATGGTACGATGTTCCTGTTGCAAAAAGGCGACATCATCGGCGGATGCTTTGGTGAAAACTGTCTTGATCACGCCAACTTACTTCTTTCTGGAAAAGCCAGATCTCTTGCCAACATTTTTTCTCCAGGGACAAAAAGTCTTTTTGAACGACCGTCCCTGGCTATCGGTTATCTGAATTGGGCTCAGATACTCCATACCGTAAACGGCCTGGATGCATCGGCCATGGGCGAAGGGGAAATGGCAGCGAAAATGGCCCTTGACCTTGCCATGGCCGCGGTGAAGAACCTCAAGGAATTGACCGGTTCCGTTCACTTCTCGAAAGAAGGGATACAGATATCCGGCCGTTTGGAACTGCAGTGATACCGTGATCGAGCTTCACAACATAAGCCGCACCTATGGCGTGGGCCAGGTAGCAACAAAGGCCCTCGATAAAATCAACTTGGAATTTCCCGCTGGTTCATTCGTTACGGTGGTTGGAACTTCCGGCTCGGGCAAGACCACGCTACTGAACATAGTTGGCGGCTTGGATACAGGATACGAGGGTACCGTTCGTGTGGACGGCGTCGATCTGAAAACCATGGATGATCGGAGTCTCAGTCGGTTTCGTAATAAGACGGTGGGATTCGTCTTCCAACACTTCAACTTGCTTCAACACCTCACCTCGGTACAGAACGTGGCCCTGCCGGCTTTTTTTTCCACTGACCCCATACCCGATGCGGAGCTTCGGGCAACCGAAGCATTGAAAAGAGTGGGGCTTGCCGACAAGCTGGACTCGTTGCCGGGGCAACTTTCCGGAGGACAGAAGCAACGGGTTGCCATCGCAAGAGCCTTACTCCTCAATCCCAAACTCATATTGTGTGATGAACCGACAGGCAATTTGGACACCACCACAGGTGCACAGATCATCTCATTGTTTGAATCTCTCAACCGTGACGACAACCTTACGGTACTGGTGGTAACCCACGAGGAGTTTCTTTTCAAAAACTCCACTCACACGATTCACCTGGAAGATGGCAAACAAGTGGACATGCTGCAGGAGCGTAAGGGATGAACGCAGGTAACCTGAAAAAAATCATCTCGCAAAACCTTAGAAGAAACAAAAAAAACCTTGCTTTTTCCGCAGTGGGAATCATCGTGGGAATATCCAGTTTCGTTTTTTTCATCTCGCTCGGTGCAGGTATCAATCATGCGGTAACCACCAAGATTTTTCCGCAGGACGCAAACCGACTCCAAGTGGTTGCCCGCAAGGCTCAGTTCGGGGCGCTCGGAGGAGGAAGAATACTGGACGACGAAGCAATCGGACAGTTAGCCAAACTTCCGGGAGTCTCCCAGGTATATCCCAGAATGAAACTTCAGTTTTTAGCCACCAGTTCCATGGACGGAAGGCGCATCTCTCCTGCGGCGTTGAATCTTCTTTCCAGGGTTCCGGGAATTTCAAAGGGAATGGTCCAAGCGGTAAGAGACGTAAGAATGTGGCTGGAAATCATGGGCGATGGAATCGACCCCAGATTGGTCAAACAAGATGTGGTCACCGGCGAATTCAAAGATCCTCCGGATGGCAAACCCATACCGGTCTTGCTCTCTACACGAATGGTGGAGATCTACAACTCCAGCTTTGCCACCGCACGTTCATTGCCAAAGCTGGATAAAAAGCTTCTTCCTTTCATACCCCCGATTCCCCTGACTCTGAACCACTCTTACGTCTCACGCTCCACAAACGGCGCCCCGGTGGAGACACGCATGAAAGTAGTTGGCTTGAGTCGTTATGCACTGCTGGGAGGCATCACCATACCCCTCGAGACGGCAAGGAAATACAATCGAAAGTTTGTAGGAGATCGCGCGGCTTCCACATACGATGCAGTCATATTGCAACTGAAATCTTCAGAACACTTGGGCAGCACACAGGAGGCGATTTCCGAGTTGGGTTTCGAGGTGGACCTGAGAGAAAAACAAATGGCCGAAAGCGTTGGCCTGGCAATTACCCTCGTAACCCTTGGTTTTACTCTCATCAGTCTCATCATCGTGGGTATCGCTGCCGTAAACATCGCCCACACCTTTTTCATGCTGATTTACGAAAGAAAGCGGGAACTGGGCCTTATGCGTGCCCTTGGCGCATCGAGAAGCGACATTCGGAGAATAATCCTTGGAGAGGCTTTTTTTCTCGGAACTACCGGAGGAGTGCTTGGATTAGGATTGGGACTTGCAGCCTGCTACCTTTCAGATCTGCTGATGGTCCGCATGCTGCCGGACTTTCCGTTCAAGCCAGATAGTTTTTTTTCTTACCCCATATGGCTATTTTTCAGCGCAGTAGGATTTGCCATCATCTTCTGCTGGCTGGGGGCAATATTTCCAGCCCAAAGGGCTTCAGGAATGGACCCTGCAAATGCTCTTACCGGAAGATGACATCTATTACAAAAATCTTCCCTGCTCGTCCAAGACCCCATCCTCTTTCGCTTCTTTCAGAAGCTTCATCGCCTCTTGTGCCTTGTCCGAGGCAACAGCGACTCTCAGTCTGGCACGACGGCCAAAATCAGGAAGAACTGGAAAAACCCTGAGATCTCTTATGAGCACAGGAATTTCATTTTCCTTCATAAGCCCCGAGATGACATCGGCTTCCATTCTATTAGACACCATGTAAACTTCTGTAAACTCCACATCTTCAAGTTCGTTCTCGCTGTTTAGGTGGTCCACTAAATCCACCTTGCACTCGGGACATGTTTTCACCTCTTTGCGATACTCAAAATGGCAATTGGGGCAAAACGGCATTGATCACTCCTTTTATAATCTCGTAATTTTCTCCGGGACAATATTCATCCGACGAGGTTAATGTCAAGCAACCTTGTGACGCCGATTTCAAGCCCACAAGAGAAAATGCATGAGGATTAGTCGAGAACCAGTTATATTCAACATAATTCAATGAATTGTTTGACTTGAACCAAAGCAGGTGATAACGTAAGGAAATCTATGGGTTTATTTGGACGTTCATCAAGGACCATTCTTGAAAAAGCCGATTAAATTTGGAAAATACGTTCTCCTTGAACGCATCAACGTTGGTGGAATGGCTGAAGTTTTCAAGGCTAAGAGCTTTGGCGTCGAGGGGTTCCAGAAGATGCTTGCCATCAAGCGTATCCTTCCGAACATCGCCGAAGATGAAGAATTTATTACAATGTTCATCGATGAAGCCAAGATCGCAGTTCAACTATCCCATGCGAATATAGCCCAGATTTACGATCTTGGTAAAATCGACGACAGTTACTTCATAGCCCTGGAATTCATACATGGCAAAGATTTGCGTACCATCTGGGACAGGCACAAAAAACGCGGCCTGCTTTTGCCCATACCCATGTCCGTGTATATCATGAGCAGGACATGTGAAGGTCTCGATTATGCCCATCGTAAGAAGGATGCATCAGGACGTGGACTAAACATCGTCCACCGTGACATCAGTCCACAGAATATCCTCATATCTTACGAGGGTGAGATAAAGATAATCGATTTTGGTATTGCAAAAGCAGCGAACAAAGCTTCAAAGACACAAGCCGGCATCCTGAAAGGCAAATTCGGCTACATGAGCCCTGAACAAGTCAGAGGCCTTCCCCTGGACCGCAGAAGCGATGTGTTTTCTGCTGGTATCGTGTTATACGAATTGCTCACAGGGGAAAGGCTCTTTGTGGCTGAGAGCGATTTTTCGACCCTCGAGAAAGTACGCAACGTGGAGATTCTTCCTCCATCCACATACAACAGAAAGATTCCGGATGCACTGGAGAAGATAGTCCTCAAGGCCCTGAGCAAAGATCCGGATGACCGATTTCAAAACGCTTACGAGATGCAGGAAGATCTACAACGATTCCTCATCCTGAATAAGACCAACTTTGCCAGGAAAGACCTGGCAAACTACATGAAACGAGCCTTCAAAGCTGACATAGAGCGTTCCATCAAGCGCCATGCTGAATACCAAAAAATCACTCCGGAGGACCTTGAAGAAGAAGACACTTTGTCAGGCCAGACTGCACCTGCACATAAACCAGCCGGGCAACCCCGTTCTGCCACCACTCTTCCCAACAGACGGGCTCCCGTTGGAATGCCTCCACCAACGGTGGCTCCAACAACTGACATCGGACCTGCAACTGAACAGGTTTTCTTGGGTGACGACGATGAGGACGACGACATAGAGACTGTGGTGTTCGATCCAAGAGAGGCCCAAATCGACACATCCCGGCCTGCGACCAGTCCACCCGAATTAGTGCCACCGCCTCTGGCTACAAAGAAGACGACACCATCAAAGCCTTCGAGTCCCATAAACGATCTTGCCTTTTTAGATGAAGACAATCCAGACGAAGAAGCCATAACCATGCCAGGTGGCATATCCGCTCCGGAAATAAAAGACGAAATCCTGAGTGGATATGACATGCAAGATCCCTTTGAAAATGCCCCTCCCCAGAAAACATCGCGATTGAATCTGGTAATCATTATCCTTGCGGTGCTGGCTACAATGGTGTTGGGCCTGGCCGTGTTGAAGTTGTTGCAACAAAAAGGCATCATAGGTGCAGGGTCTGAGATCGTGGTGGAGGTAAAGCCACCTGATGCACAGGTCTTCATCGATGATAAACTTGTTGGTGATTTCAGTCCCAACAAGATCCACGACCTGGAACCCGGTCATCATGTGCTCTTGGTAAAACGTAACAATTACCAGGAGTACAAACAGGAATTGAACATCTCGGCAGGGGAGCCCAAAAAGATCTCTGTCGAGATGAAATATATCCCTGCCATGCTGGAGCTTTCAGTGGAACCACCGCAAGCGGATGTGACCATGGATGGCAAGTACCTACTAACAAAAAAAGGAAAACTGTACAAAGACGACATCCTTCCTGGAGAAGATCATGTTTTCGTGTTCAAAAGTTCCGGGTACAAGACTAAAACATTGAAATGGAAATTTGAACCCAAACAAACGAGGAAAGAAAAAGTCGTACTGAAAAAAGCTCCCTTCGTTCTGAGTGTGAACTCTGATCCAAGTGGCTGCAGCATCTACCTGGATGACAAAAAGATCGGAGTGACACCCAAAAAGATCAAGGGTCTTGACTCGACCAAAACATACAAACTGCTCCTCAGACACCCCTCATATAACGAATGGAGTAGCACCATTCGATACGACGAAGATCAGCCGGTGCAGAAGGTATTCAAGCGTATGGACCAAAAGGGTGCGGGACAAATAGAACTCAAACACAAGGCATTTCACAACAAACATTTTGGAATGTTATCCATCAACGCCAAACCATGGGGAAATGTGCTGATTGATGGAAGGTACATAGGAAGACAAACACCTGTTTTGAAATACAAGCTGCCGATTGGTAAACACAAGGTGACAATAAGATTCAGCTCAGGCGGACAAAAAAGTGCCGTGGTAAACATCAGGGAGGGGAAAACAACTAAAAAGTTATTCAGCAAGTGATGAGAGTACAGAAATCCCCTCTGTCACGAGCCTGGATGTCCCCAATAATAATGCAAGATCTTTGTCCGAACGAATCTCAGATCTGATGATCGTTGTAAGTGTATATGGCGATGCCAGAAACCGTCCTTGATTACCAGTCTTCGGTGCCATCGACTTCATCCAGTGGGTCTTCAGATTTCTCATCCCTGGACGAATCATGGTTCTTTGCCTTGATTACACTATGTTCTTTTACGTCTCCACCCGAATCTCGATTCCAGTCTTCCGTTCCAGTCCGGCCGGAGAGAGGATCGCCTCTTTGCCTAAAGCGCGCTAGAGCACGTTTGCCCTTTCTGATGAATTCCATGGCGAAACTCTTTACATCGTCTTCCAGTCCATAGGAAGGATCCACCATCAATTCATCTTCATAGACCGTCTTGGCATGGCTGAACTCGAAAAGATACAGCCTGAGCTTATGATCATACGCGTCCCTGGAGAGTTGCCCCAGAATCGCCCAATCCAAACCCAGGACCTGTCCCAAGGCAAGAACATCATCCAGGGACTCCGACTCGGTAACAGCTCGACAAGCCCTGGTCATGACTCTGACAAAGGAACTTCCGGCCTGGCCTGCCACCAATGGAACCTCTAAGATATCCTGAGATCCGGCAGCCACACGCACCACCTTTCCCCAGTTTTGATAACCAGGTTGCTTGACCACCACAAGGTGGGAACCGGCGATCAGGCCATCCAGGCTCAGAGGTGTTACATCCTTGAGTTTCCCGTCGAGATACAGATTTGCGCCAGAAGGAACGGATTTTATAGATAGGCTTCCCACTGGTTGAGACGGTAACGATTTTTTCACCTTGTTGAACAAGTCTACAATAAACGACTCAAATTTTCCTTTTGGCATACTCAAGTGAGGATCCAACAACAGCAAGTCCATGAAAGCTTTTTGAGAACTCTTCATATTACCCATCATTCCGTGGGATACGGCGATTAGCAAAATGGACTCTTTATACCGTTCAAGAGGATCGAGATAGCCACCCATCCTCTCAAATGCCTTCCTGGCTGCCATGGCGTGTTTCAATGCCGTGGAATAATCCATTTCCTTCAATGCTGCTTTTGATCTGGTAAGTTCTTCTCTTGCCTTTTTTTTGCTCTTCTTGACATGTTCAGGGGCGGTGGCTGTCAGACGCTTGTTCAAATCCATGACAGTGATTCCAGGAGTATTCCTCATGATCTTCCTTATCACATTAGTCACAGAACCGGCGGCATGATCCAGGTCGGAAGACATTCCAACCACGAAAACCTGGGCAGTGTTGTAATCCTGTGCAGCCTTAGTCTGTCCAAAAACGAACAAAAAAAGTAAAACCAACAAAAATGTTCCGAAGACTGGTTTCATGATCTGTCTCCCTGGTAACTCAAAATCTGAAAACCACCTGAGCTGAATCAGAACCGTTCGAATCCATCAAAAGCAACCCTGCCGTAAGACCCGCACCCACAACCACCACACCGACGGCGGTCCACAGCCACCAGGTGCCCAAAATACCGGAGTGTTCCTCCTCTCCCGACCGGCCGAAGCCGGACTCGCCATAGTCGTCTGCAGAAGCATCCGCTTGGGTCTGCATTCCAACCATCGATGATGCTGGGTCCATGGATAAAGAGGAGAACAACTCGTCTACCTTGGAATGAAAATCCACTGAAGCAGGATCCATGATCGACTCCAAAGCCCGAAGCCTCCTGCCTGTTACTCCATCCCAATGATAGCCCAGGATCCTAACCTCCTGCCCAAGGGGAGATACGCCCACAAAAACGAATCTATCGGCATCGACCTTTTTCAGAAGCTGATCCACCTCGTCGGGATACTCAGATGCACCTACTGCCGCGATAAGTCTCTGGAGTAAGGAATTCAACCAAGCCGTTCCCATGAGCATATCCATGGACAGCAGCACTTTTTCACTGGCTCCAGGCGCTAACTCAATCACCTTGCCTGTGTTAGTGTATCCGGAATGAGTCATCCTGACGATATGGCGTCCCGGAAGCAAGCCGGTTACCTTTTGGGGTGTATTGCCCACTGGTCTGCCATCTAGCCAGATCTTTGCTCCTGAAGGATCGCTATCTAAAAAGATCTCCCCCCTGAGTTCCTTCCGCAACATCCTGGACGCCTTTTTGAATGAAGCGCAAAGAGAAGGAGGAAATAACACCGCGTCAATTTCGGCCTTGGGATTTATGGCAATAAGTCTTTTGAAAAACTTCAAACCCTGCTTTTTTCTCCCGACAAAGACACTGGAGGCTCCCAGGTAAGTCAATGTCTGGACAAAAACATCCATCTTAAATGGACTCTCAGGGTTAGAAAAAATAAGCCTTTCACCCTTTTTCAAAAAAGACACGGCCTTGTCCAGTTCTAAAGAATCGTAAGCTTTTTTACCTTGCTCCAACAAGCTCGCTATCTTATCCCACTTATCCCACGGTGAAGATTGGACCTCTGTTCTCTTGAGACGATCATAGACATCTATCAATTCAAACCCATCGACAGAGGAAAATTTTTTCTCTAACTCTTTTTTTAGTTTTGATGTCAAGCCGGACAGAGATTGGTCATCGGAATAAACGACAATCGCCACCTTAGTGTTCGACTGAGCAAAGGCCAGGCCAAAACCACAGACAAAAAGGTACAGGCCCAGCGCCAGATTCAGAACCCTGCTGGATATGGATATGGCACCAGTCACCATTGTCATCCAAGTGTCAGAAAGAAAACTCTATGGCACCCTGCTCCGGTTGCAACAGGTACCAGGTCAACACACCAGCCCCCGCTCCCACCACTGCAACACCTCCTACGATCGTCCAAAACCACCATTTTTCATAAATCTTTTCACCCTCTGGTGTTTCTGGAATACAAGTTCCTGAAGCAGAATCGCACACTTCTCCAATGGCACAGTCCGAATCCGAATTGCATGATGCGATGGACGACTGGATAGTGTCTTTCTTTTTATGGATAGCATTTCCAGATGGAATTTTTACCTTCCGATACAGAGAGGTAAAGAAAGCATCTGCGCGAGGAATAAAACTGGGTTTTGTCATATTCAACGAAATCGATTTGTAGGACAACACCTTTGGAGGCTCGACCTGAATCATCACGGCCTCGGCGTTTACATCGCTCTTGCGCTGTCTGACTGAAGCGACCACAAGTCTATCTACACCCAGCCACTGGCCGAACTTCACCAATTCAGGCTTTGGTGAATCATCATCCAGATCACTCGTGAGGTTTTTCGTTCTCTTTTTGAACTGTTCCAGGTCTTTTGAAGGCCTAAGGGTAGCTTCAACCCTTGCTTCATGGGTAGCATAAAAATCAACGACTTTTCCCCAAGGAAGGTATCCGTCCATTTCGACTCGAATGAAATGTTTTCCTTCAGGTATCTTCACCAAGTTCAAGGGGGTAACACCTTTATATACCCCATTGAGATAGACCTCGGCCGCAGGTGGATTGCTCTTCATTTGAACCATTCCAACTGGTGCCGTGGTAACAGAAGCCCTTGCTCGATTGAACATCTCTATCATGGAAGGTGGAAACATCTTTGGATCGAGGACCTTACGCCTGTCGAACATGGCCACAAGCCTGAATGCATCGAGGCCCTGTTCGTTGTCACCGGAAAGCACCCTGGATGCACCGAGATACAGTAAGGTATCCATGTAATCTTCACCGTCACCCAACCTGCCGACTGCTTCGATGAATAGAGACTTGGCCTTTTCCAAATCG
This sequence comes from uncultured Myxococcales bacterium, assembly GCA_964431605.1. Lineage (GTDB taxonomy): Bacteria > Myxococcota > B64-G9 > B64-G9 > B64-G9 > JALVPF01. Next base: position 14,921 of record CAYSLH010000015.1, on the reverse strand, counting down.
TCGATGGCTGCATCGAGTTCGAGGTTTTCGTATTGCTCCTTGCCTTTTTTGAGCATTTCCCTCGCGTTTTCCAAGGTGGTAAGTCTCGCATCCTGCGAGCCTTTGTTGATCAATGCGCGCACGTCTATGACGTCAAATTTGTTGCTTCTTATAAAATTGTCTCGCAGCAGATGGCCTAAGGTCGAGGCAGATTTGACGGAAAATTTATCGGTCGGAAAAGAAAAACACGCCGTCTTTGGTCCTTGTCCTGCCATGGCATCAGAACTCAGAAACAGTATATTCATTGATGCCGCACCAAACCAAACACACATGAAGGTTCCCAAAGTTACCCTGGCAAGTTGCGATTTCATGGGTTCACCTCTCCAGCGCTCTTACAAACGCCATTGCATATTTTTCAACCTCGAAAGCAGCATGGGCTCAATTCAAACAATTTTACTAAACAAAATATCATATCACAAAAACACGAACATTTTCTATCAGGCAAATCAATCCCTTCCAGATTTCCTGGGCCTGGAATCGTACAGGATAGTGCCCCAAAGATACATCTGGCCAGGCTCCATGACATTTGGAAGTTTATCATCTTCCGTAATGAAATTCTTATAGACCTTTACGGCCAACTCGCTGCAATAGTAAGAATGTGGGTGGTCCAGACCGACTGTTCCCAAAAAATCATACGGCATTCCCACCAGCTTGCGTGCAACGGCCACAGCCTCCTGGCCGGCACCCGGCTTTTGCGCCCAAATGGGTCTGATGAGTAACAGCCTATGGGCCTTATCGACAAATGCTCTCAGAGGCGTTGTGTGGACACCTTTACCCTCGGCTTCTATGACCTGGCGCTTTTCCATATCCAGTACTGCCACATGACTCAGGGGAGTGCGCGTTGCAGCAGCCACCAACTGATCCGTGGAGTGATACCCCCTGATGACCAACCAGTCACCGTTTCTTCCTAATTGAATGACCTTTTCAAGCATAGCGTCGGTCTGTCTTGCCCTGAGATCTGCAGCCGGTGGATGCACTGGTTTCGGAGCAAGGCAACCATGGCAGGCAAGCAACGATACGATGGCCATGAGCGACGCAGGCAACGGGCGAAGTTTACAAAAACCCGTATGATGTATCCTGATCTTGCCCGGTACCATGATGAGTCTATTCATGATAGTAACCATAGATTGCTTAAGAAAAAAACTCAACCGACCCAAAGAATCGACACAGAGAAGACACAGAGAAGACACAGAGAAGACACAGAGAAGACACAGAGAAAGCGTATGAGTCAGTTGGAATGTCAGTTGGAATTGACGTATCCACAACTAATCATTACAATTTGACTAACGGGACGATGGAGGTGGAGATGGCAGGTTTTCCAAGTGGAACCAGTTTTCTTTTCGTAGGAAAGCTCAGAGGTATGACCCGCGAACAGGCCAGGGCCCTGGTAGAGGCCAGGGGTGGAGTATGCCCTTCGGCCCTGAGCGAAGATCTGGACTATCTTGTTGTTGGCGATGAGGGCTCTCCCTTTTACGGAGGCGAAAAAAAGCCCAAGCAACTCAAGGCCGAGGACCTCATCGAATCAGGTGCAAGAATAGCCATCATAACAGAAACTGAATTCATGGATCTTCTGGACGAACAACCGGTGAGGTAACAGCTCCACACAAAATTTCATTACCAGGCTGTTTGTCCTAGCCAGCTTCCAGGGTATTTAACCAATCAATGACCAGGGGATATACCTCCATGGGAGCATACTTTCCAATTATCAAATCCCCGTGACCATAATCGATGCTGAAACCATTTTCCATGCTTAAAACCATCATGCGTACAGTCTCTGAGCCCAACTCATCAATAAGCTTGCTGGTATATTGCGGCGGCGCCATTCGATCGTTACTACCACACACGAAAAAGCATGGTACACGTACCCTTTGCAGTGCTTCAGAATATGAAAAAGACTTATCCGCCGAGCGGAATTCACCGGAGCGAACCCAGTCCGAAAACTGTAAAATGATGGAAGACGATTCGTTGGCAACCAACTTCTTGAAAATCTCTGGAACAGTCGAATCATCTATGTTGTCGGGATTGGCCAGATACCTCATGAAAAAGTCGAGTGCCTTGGATGACCGACTCATGAGAGGAAGCATCATACGGCCCCATTTTTCCTGATCCATGGTCGGCAAAAGTCTATGGACCTGTGCAACGATTCCCCACGCCTTTATCATGAACTGCTTTTTGCCAAACATAAGAGGAGTTGCAAAGAGAATCAAGGATCTCAGGTCCTGTTCGCCAAAAACCTCCGAAAAGGCCACTCCCAACATACCCCCCATGGAATGTCCCACCCAATGCATAGGCTGGCCCGTGATCTTCCTTACCAGGTCCACAGCAGCACGAAGATCCTGATGTAAAAAATCCTCAAAGTTCCATTCAGCCTTTTTGCCCGCGGGCACAGGGCTCAATCCCCGTCCCCTCAATTCCACGACCCAGGCATCGAAACCAGCCGCAGACACAGCGCGAGCCAGGCTCAGGCGTTCATTGAGATCGAAGTTATACCTGTTTGCCCCCATACCATGTACGAACAGTAATGGCTGACCTGGGCCATCATCCCTGGGCGGATACCTGTGTAAGTGGATATTCCATCCGTCAGCCGTGGTTGCGATATGCTCTTGCATGTTTATTTGTATCCTCCAGTCGTAGAACACACAAACTTTATCATGGGCAAAATACAAATTACCAACTCTACCATTTAGAGACACAGATATATAGCGACCGTGAGGGCAAATCCCCACAAACGTCTACAAACGTTGCAAGTTGACTACTGCAGGCCCACCAGTAATAATCCTCATGGGTTTATTCATCGAAACAATATCAAGCAGGGAGAACCACATGCTTCCAATTACAAGAGTAGTGCTCTTCAAACACGGTGTAGGTTATTTTCAACGGACCGGGACCATAGACGGCAAAGCCATGATCGAGTTGGGCTTCAAGGCATCACAGATGAATGACGTTCTCAAAAGCCTCACAGCTTTGGATTATGGAGGTGGATCTTTCGCAGCCCTATCCTATGACAGTGAGGAGCCCGCAGAACGCAGACTTGCCGAACTCAGCATGAATATCCCACCCAAGGGAGCCATATCCGCTTTTCTCGACCAGCTAAAAGGAGCCGAGGTCTCGGTACCCATGGGGTCGGAGACGATTTCAGGATCCATCATAGGGATTGAAGAGGTTCAACGCTCAGGGCCGAACGGCAACACCACGGAACCGCACCTGGCAATCATGTCAAAACAAGCCAGCCTCATCAGAATACCACTTCTGGAGATCTCGGAACTTACCTTCAAAGACGACTCGGTACAACGTGACCTTCGCACTCTGCTGGATATTCTCTTTTCCAGCCTGCGCAAAGACAGGAAACGCCTGGACATACAAGCCGTGGGTGAAGGCAAGCGCAAAGTGAACATTTCCTATGTCATAGAGGCGCCGGTATGGAAAACATCCTATCGCATCGTGTTACCTGACACCACTGAAGAAAAGGCTCTTTTGCAGGGCTGGGCACTGGTGGACAATACAACCGAAGACGATTGGAAACAGGTTTCTCTGTCACTTGTGGCAGGTCTTCCCATTTCCTTTATCCACGATCTGTATACCCCTAGGTACCGAAAACGACCAGTTGTGCAAGTCGAAGAAGAAGCCGCAGTGGCTCCACCTGTCATCGAGGCTGGTCTGGCATTAGACGATATGGAAATGGAAGAATACTCGAATGAGCAAATTGATCTCATGGAATCGGAAGCCATGGCACCTCAGTCGGCCATACTGAGATCTGCTCGCCAAAAAAAAGCCATGCCGCCCGCCCCGCCCATGGCAAAAGCAGCCATCGGGTCAACACAGGTACACACGCGGACCCAGGACGTTGGGGATCTTTTTACTTACGAAATCACCCAACCGGTTGACGTGGCTTGCGGTCGCTCCGCCCTGGTTCCAATCCTACAAAAGCAAACAGAGGTGGAAAGAGTAGCCATCTACAATGAAGAAATTCGTGAAAAAAATCCCATGACAGCATTCAGGATCGTCAATTCCACTGGGCTGACATTAGAGGCGGGCCCGGTAACCGTTTTCGAAAACGATTCTTATGTGGGAGAAGCCATGCTGCAGACCATGAGGAAAAACGACAAGCAGATCACCCCGTATTCGGTGGAACTGGGAATAAAGACATCGAAACACACAAGCAATCACAGAGAAGACTACACGCGGATCAGTAAGCACTCGCAGTATATTTATAAACATTACCGAAACCTTCTCATAACAACCTACCACTTCCAGTCCAGCCTAGACAGGCCCATTACTACTTACGTTGACCACAGATACACCTACGACTCGCGCCTCGACACCATTGAGCCAGAAGAGACCACTGACAATTTCTGGAGGTTCAAAATACAGGTTGCTCCAAACAAGATGACTAGTCTGGAGATCACAGAGGTTGCCCATGAGACCGAGTCCATCCACATCCCAGGCATTTCCTTCTACGAAATAGAATCCTTGGCAAAACAAGGACTGATCCCGGAGGAAATAAAAGAACAGTTGGAATCTGTTGCCGAAATGGCCGAATCCATTACCCGTCTGACGGAAAAGAGAGACAAACTGGACCAGAAGATCCAGCAAGTTGAAAAGGGGCAAAAACGACTCCGTGAAAATCTCAAAGCTCTTGGCACATCCAGTGAGGAAGCCAAGCTTCGGCAAAAATATGTTACCAAGCTCGGATCAGAAGAAGAGCAGTTGGAACAACTGAGAAAAGAGGTCGATTCCATCTCTGAACAGATAGAGATACTGCGTGACACCATAGAAAAAGCCGTTGATGAACTGAACTTCGACAACACATAATAAACTTTGCGAACATACGATTCACACAAAGCCATACCGGCAGGATTATCCCCAAAAGAACTCACGGCCAACCTACCGATTGCCTTATTTTTATACTTGGGTCTATGGTTTTTGCATACCTCGTAAAGGAGTGCGGCCTTGTATACCAAACATTACTTTTTCAGTTATGTAATCATTTTCCTTGTATCGACATCCTTGTTTGCCAAGGCACCTGTCAGCAAGGTCCCAAGCCTCATCATCGGAGTCGAGCCATCGGATTACGACACCAAACCATTCATCCGGGGATTGTCAAAAAAATACCGTTCCCCAAGATCCCGCCCGACTCTCAAAAACCTGGGAGATCTTCCCCTGTACCAAATAGAGATGGATCTCGACCTTCTTTCCGCTCAAGCCATTGTGACCGAACAGATCAATTTCAAAAACACAACGAAAAAACCCATTTTCGACATAGTGCTTCGAACCATGGCCAACGCACCAGCACTTTGCACACAAGGCAAACCCAACCTGGTCATAACGGACACGAAAATCAACAACACTATCACGCACATCCGGAGCCTAGGCCCCACTACCTACAGCCTATCTCTGGATCACGCTTTGCAACCAGGACACAGGGTGCTTCTGGGCTTGAGCTACCGCCTGAAAATACCAAAACTTCCAAGCCAGGCCACGGTTGCGGGGGGAGTGATTACCCCAAATGACATGATCCAACAGGTATTTGGAAAACAAGCTCCCGCTGGATATGGTGTACTAGGGCACGCAAAGGGAATCTTTAACCTCGGTTATTTCTACCCGGTGCTGGCATCGCGCAACAAGGGCGCATGGGACACCACCGAACCTTCAGGCATGGGAGACATGTCACACTTCCAGGTAGCAAACTACCAAATCAAAGTCTCTGTTGTTCAAAGCGCTGTGTGTGTGACATCCGGCGTTCTTGTCGGGACCAATCCTCTGGGTTCGGGGCCACAGGCTGCCAAGGAGTCATTTTTCATTGGAACCGCCGTCAGAAACTTTGCGATGCAGGTCTCGACTCGATACCAGGTAGCTGAAAAAAAACTCAAGGCAACCACCATTCGGTACGTATATATACCAGAACACCAACCTGGCGTGGCCAATACGCTGAAGCAAATCGCAGGGGCTATGGACACCTATTCCAGACTGTTTGCTCCATATCCCTATCCGGAGTTGGATGTGGTGGAAGCACCCCTGATGGGAGGCGCTGGCGGTATAGAGTACCCTGGAATGGTAACCATCGCCATGGGATTGGGCGGAGTGCAGTCGTCCAGGACTCAAACAAGCATGGCCGGGGCATTAATTTCATCCACGAACACCTACGAATTCGTTCTGGCACACGAGATTGCCCACCAGTGGTTCAACGGCCTGGTGGGCTCTGATTCAAACCTTCATCCTTTTCTTGACGAGGCGCCGGCAAACTACTCGGCGATGCTGTATTTCGAAGCAAAACATGACGCCAGGATGGCATCTGAACAATATAAAACCCAACTCGTCGTGCCTTACCAGTTGATGCGGGCCATGGGTGGTCCTGACGCTCCAGCCAATCTCCCCTCCTCTCGCTACAAGAACCAACTCCAGTACTCGGCCATCATCTATGGCAAAGCGGCACTGTTCTTTCACGCCCTGAGGAAAAAAATCGGCAGGAAAACATTTTTCAACGCACTGAGAAAATACGTCAGACGCTTTAGCTTTGCTCAGGCAACTCCAGAAGACTTCCTGGACACCATGGCTAAGGCATCAGGAAAACCAAAGTTGGTTCGCAAACTATACAAGCGATGGATTGACCAAAGGCATGGAGACGAGGACATCGGGGTTGCAGACCTCAACCAAGCCATGGGGCAACTCATGAAGCAGGCAGCACAAATGAAAGGCTTTCATAACTATCGGGTGCAGGGCATTGATCCGGCAACTATGAAAATGTTCCAAAGAGCTCTTCAACAAATGCAAGGCGTCGGTCCCTGACTACGACCCGTTATAGCTCCTGGAAGTATTTCAAAGACTGATCAAGTTGGTGCTGGAGGCAATCGACTATCAATGCGTGCAGGTCGGAAGAGCCCATTCGCAAGGCATCATAGTAACGTTGACGTTCGACGTGGGGGATGATCACAGGCATATAACCAGCTCGTATAACAAAAAGATTCATCAATAATCTCGCAACCTTGCCGGAATCCGTATCAAACGGAAAGATGTTCATGAATCGATAATGAACTTCAGCAGCCTGTTGAATGGGGTGGAGTTGCCTGTATGCTGCGGTTTTCATCTTTTTCAGCAACTTGTCCATCTGGTTGGCTATTTTCGATGGGGAAGATATTTCATGAAAGTATGTTCTGTGTATGGGAATGTCCCTGCGATAAACACCAGCCTCCTGGTTCGAAAGACCAAAAGACAAAATCTGGTGAAGATTCTTGATCAGAGACAAAGTCGGAGCACGACTCGATTCGACCGCAATCTGCTTAATTTTGTCAATTGCGTTCTTGTGATTTCTTATGCGCTGGTAGACAGGAATAAGCACACCATCATTGGACGCCACGTGGTCAAGCGCTGCTTTTAGATCGAAAACATCCAGCACAGTCCCCTCGAGCGCATTTTCGTGAAAAATCCAGGAGACCTCGAATCGCTCGTCAAAATCCTTGGCTAAATCTTTATTTTTTCTAAGGTTGCGATTGAGCTCTTCGGTCTTGTCATCGATGTCAAAATAAACTGTACGCACCACAAACTCCCTCACTTCCCTTTGGCGCCTCAAAGAACGCAATAGGCCCGGGCTGGCTAACACAAAAACCAGCATAAGTCAAGACCTTGCAAATATATTCTGTAATTACCTAAGGTTACATTACAACAAAAAAAGATTCACAAGCCTGATCGATCAAGTCCTTGGTCAACTGAGCCTTGACCGAGCGAAATCTGGCGACGTCGGTGAGCAGAGAAATTATATCCCTCGGATGACACGAACGCATTTCCATATCGTTCTTTTTATAGTAGGTATCAAAAATATACCTCAGGGCATCCTCCGAGTACCTGATACCCCTCGCAACACAAGCTCCCTTGAAAATTTTTCTATATTCCTGCTCTGTTGGATTGCTTACCTCTATCTTGTACTTGATCCTTCTCAAAAAAGCCTCGTCCACCAACTCCTTGGGGTCTAAGTTGGTGGCAAAAATTATCAACTGGTCGAACGGAATCTCGAACTTCTTTCCCGTGTGAAGAGTTAGAAAATCTATACGCTTTTCCAATGGCACGATCCATCGATTGAGGAGATCCGTTGGGTGTACCCTCTGACGCCCAAAGTCATCTATGAGCAACATTCCGCCATTGGCCTTGATTTGGAACGGCGCCTCGTAAAACTGGGTATTGGGATTGTATATCAGGTCCAGAGTCTCCAGTGTCAATTCTCCACCCACCATTACGGATGGTCTTTTCGACAGCATCCAACGCCGGTCGAACTCGGGTCCTGCTTTTTTCTTGATGGGAGCTTTGACTCCGCGCATGGGAGGCGGCTGAAGTCTTCGCTCCAAATCTATGGGCTTGTGATTGAGAGGATCGAAAACCTTTATCACCTGGTTATCTACTTCGATGGCATGGGGAACGAACACCTCCCCTGCCAACAAATCAGCGACCATTTCCGCCACAGTGGTCTTGCCATTTCCAGGAGGACCGTACAAAAACAGCGAACGACTGGAATTGACAGCCGGACCGATTCTCTCGAAAAAACTGTCCGGCAATACAAGTCCCTTGAAATGGCGGATGAGATCATCTTTTGTGATGAAGGGCACATCCTGCATCTGCAACCGAATGAGCGAAGAATACTGGTCTAATGGGATGGGAGCCTTTCCCGTATATGATGATCGCCTGACCGCCTCACGGGCAACTTCCCTTCCTCTTTCCGTCAAGGTATAGGAAAAAGATGCTCTGCCAAACCCTTTGCCACCCTTCATCTCCACCAATCGTTCTTCAGCGATGAAATGGATGACTTCTTCCACCACCCCGGTAAAAGGCAATCCCATTTCATCGGCTATCTGCACTCCGGACATCACACCAGCGTAATACAGAAACTTGACGGACAAATCCGTAAGGAACCCCAAGCTCAACCCTGTTTCATCCACGTCTCGAGGCTGTGGTGGAGCCAAGTCCAAAATGTCCGGACGATCCAAGCCAAAAGGATTGCGCATGATATTCCTCCCGTAAACCCGAACTAGCCCTTTACACCACCCGCGGTCAAGCCTCCGACCAGATGACGCTGAAGGGCAAAAAACAATGCCACCACCGGAATCGAAACAAGGATTGCTCCAGCAGCAAAGTGCCCCCACTCGACGTTTGTCTCGGACACAAAGCCGTTGAGCATGACAGGGAGCGTGGTGGCGGTTTCATCGTTCATAAAGGTTGCCGCAAGAATAAATTCGTTCCATGCAGTCATGAAAGAAAACAGTGCTGTTACAGCGATAGCGGGTCTGGCAAGTGGAATTATTATGGACCAGAATATCCTGAATCGGCTCGCTCCGTCGACTATGGCAGACTCTTCCAGTTCCCTTGGAATAGTGTCGAAATATCCTTTTAGCGTCCAGACACAAAACGGAACCGAGGTGGTGGAATATACGAGTACCAGACCAAGCAGCTGGTCCAGCAGACCCAGCTTGTCTATGAGGAGGTAAAGAGGAATCATCATCATGGTGCCTGGAAACATTTGGATGACTAGAAAGCTGAGCAACCCAGCCCTGCGTCCGGGAAACCTGAAGCGGCTGAAGGCATATGCTGCAGTACAAGCCAGAAACACCCCCAATAAGGTCGTCACCAAAGACACAACGACTGAATTAAAAAGCTGATGCCCAAACAACCAAACTTCCTCTCGCACCATCAAGCCGGATGGATCGTCACTGATACCCAAATCGAGTGCTGAAGCCGCTGTTGGGTGAGAAAGCCATTTATCGAGCAACTGCTTCGAGCGACCAGCGGCCCAGGCCAGATCCCCTCCCAGACCATCCTTTCGCCCATGTGAGCCCAGGAAATGGCAAGACAAGCAATGCTTGTTTTTCAAAAAGGACGATAACTCTACAGAGGGATTCCAGGACTCGGTCACGTCGGATTCGTCTGATACATCATGAGCGGCATCAGGCTTCATTTCAGACAGCAGGAAAGCCAACCGCTCGACTTCATGCTCGTCGAGCTTTGGCCCAAACCCCTTTGTCTTGGAACGAGTCACCACGTACTCGAAGTTGTCCAATGTGAACAAACCTGGATCGGGGACCGGAACCAATGAGGTATCGAAAGTTTGTTGATCCTGTAAAGCAATCTGAAAGACCTTTGCTACCGGAAATAGGATGAGGGCACAAAAGCCTATCAAGAAAAAGTGCTTGATCACAGTACCTGCCCTGGATTTTCCGCCGACAGCCATCAGTCGAAAGCTCCTTCCGTGGCCTTCGAGACTCTGTTGGTAATAATGGTGTATAAGAACAAAATTACGAAAATAAGTGTGGAATAGGCTGCGGCATACCCATACCTATCCCCCCTCTCGAACGCCCACCTGAATGCCTCTATCACCAGGATGTCTGTGGCACCATTGGGCGCGCCACGACTGACCAAATAGATGATGTTGAACATGTTGAACGTCCAGATGGATCCTAAGATTATCGCAGGGAACAGGGCCGGCTTGAGCAGAGGTAAGGTAATTCGTCTGAATTTCTGCCAGGCGGTTGCACCATCTACATCCGCCGCGTCATACAACTCCTTGGGTATTGACTGCAACGCGCCAAGGCTGATCACCATCATAAAAGGAAATCCCAGCCAGCAATTTGCCACCAGGTTGGCAACGAACGCGGTGGATGTATGCTGCCACCAGGAAAAACCCTCTATGCCAAGCAGGTGATTTATGACCCCGTCGTCAGCATCAAACATTCCGCGCCATATTATGGCCGTGATGTAGTTTGGTACGGCCCACGGAATTATAAGCAGTACACGGTATAACCCCTTCATCTTGAGCAGTGGGTCCTTGAGGATCAACGCCAGTCCCAACCCGATAGCCAGATGGATGAATACATTCAGGCCTGTCCATAATATGGTAATAAACAACTTGTAGTAAAAGCTGAATGAATCTGTGATGGAGTATTCACGGGAAGACAGGATATCCACAAAATTCTGCCCGCCAACATAAAAATATTCTCCCTGGTAATAGCGAAAAAAGCCAAGCCCCAGACCCACCACAAATGGCACGAACACGAGCAGGCCGATAGCCAACATGGCTGGTCCGATATATCCATAGGCGGCTCTCTGTCTCCAGGCCTCTATTGCCATGGCCTTGAATCGTTTGAAAAACACCGCCATCATGACCAATAGAACCAATAACGCGCCAGTGACTCCCCAGAACACAGCTTGTACTAGTTGCTCATGACCACCTTGGGCCTTGAGAGAAGAACCCTGCCTGTATTGTTTGATCCTGAGAGAAGCCTTTCGTTGCGCCTCGGCCAGGGCTCGTTCTGCAGGAGCCCTGCCTGCTATGGACTCGTCCAACGCCATTTTCAAAGGTTCCCACACCAGGGACATCTCCGGACTCGAACTCATCGGAACAGCGTACTTGAGCTGCTGTCGAAACACCCTCAACGCACTGTCGGTCCCTGCATTAGATCCGGAGTACAAGGAGACATTGGCAACAGGCTGGAGACCTTTTACCATTCTGACTTTTGCAGCCTTGTCAGAAGTAAGTAGCTCCATCACCCGGACCGAGGCATCTATGTCATGGGCATTTGCGGACAACAAGATGGCTTCTGTTCCCACGAAAGGCTTGGCCCTGATACCAGTGGAACTGACCTGGGGAAGCATAGCGACAGCGTAATCCACATCTTTTGAAATCTCGGCCCTGAACCAAGGCCCATTTATCACCATTGCCGCTCTGCCAGAGTTGAACAAGGTAGTCACCTTCACTGGATCAACGTCCTTCGGCAGCAGGCCGGATGCAACCAGGTTACGAACGAACTTCACAGACTGGATGTTACCTGTTGAGTCAAGGTGAAGCTCACCATGCGAATCAAAAATCTGCCCCTTGAAACCGAAAAGCCAGCATGCGTGGATATATGGATCGGAATGATTCCAAACCAAGCCATACCTCGCCTGCCTATCCGACCCACCGGATGTCCATTTGCGAGCCATGGCCAGCATCTGATCCGTGTCCACCGGGGGAGTTTTGATCATCTTTTTGTTATAGAACAAGGCAGTTGACTTAAAAGCCGTTGGCAATCCATACAGTTTGCGCTTGTAGACCAATGGCTCGATGGTCTTGGAAAAAAACCTCTCCCTGGTTTTTGGGGATAAAAAAGCTCCCACCGGGGCGATGATACCAGAATCGGCCCAACCACCGATACGGTCATGTGCCGCGATAAACAGGTCAGGGCCGTTTCCTCTGGGGACACTTGCATTTACCTTGTTCAGGTATGCGCCATAAGGTAAAAACGTCAACTCGACCTGTATATCGGCATGGCTGGAGTTGAGCTCTGCGACGGTCTGCTCCAGGGCCGCTCGTTCTTTTCCGCGGTACGAGTGCCACAATGTCACCTTTTTTGAATCACCATAGACATGGTTGGGACAAGACAATGAAAGCATCCATGCGATAGCAGCCAGGCGAATCAATGATGTTCCATTCCGTCCCATTAAAAAATCGCCTCTCCTGTTTCTGCGTCAAATCCATGGGCTTTGTCCAATAAAGGCACCATGGCAATGGCATCTCCCACCTCCAACGTGGTAGCGGATTCCTGCCGTATGTTCAGAAGAGTATCTCCAAACCTCGCATAAACCAGCGTCTCTGAACCCATGGGTTCGATCACTTCCACCTCGGCTTTCAGAATCTGCTTTCCTTGTTCATCGGTGTTCTTGGCAATCCTGAAATGATTTGGACGAACTCCAAGGGTGAGCAAGCCATTTCGACCCTGAACGGCAGCATGGTGAACCCTGGGCAGCTCGAGCAAAAATCCATCACCTTTGAGAGCCGGCCCCGGGATCAACTCGCACTGGATGAAGTTCATGGAAGGACTGCCTATGAATCCCGCCACAAAGCGATTTTTCGGATGCTCGTAAGTCTCCAATGGCGTGCCGACCTGCTGTATCTTTCCACCCTCTAAGATGACGATCCGATCTGCCAGGGTCATGGCCTCCACCTGATCGTGAGTCACATAGATGATCGTTTTTTTTATCCTGCGATGCAGCTTGGCGATTTCCGCACGCATCTGGACACGCAGTTTTGCATCCAGATTCGACAAAGGCTCATCGAACAAAAAGACCTTGGCGTCCCTGACGATGGCCCGTCCCATGGCAACACGCTGGCGCTGGCCTCCAGACAGGGCCTTGGGTTTGCGATCCAGCAAATCCTCCAGACCCAGAATTTCTGCGGCATCTTCTACCCTACGCTGTATCTCCGCCTTCGATGTCTTTCGCATCTTCAAACCAAAACCCATATTTTCACGAACGCTCATGTGCGGATAGAGAGCGTAGGACTGGAATACCATGGCGATATCCCTGTCTTTGGGATGGACGTGGTTTACCAATTTGCCATCGATGAACAACTCGCCGTCGGAGATATCCTCCAGTCCCGCGATCATACGCAAGGTTGTGCTCTTGCCACAACCGGATGGTCCCACCAGGACCAGGAATTCACCATCGTGAATTTTCAGATCGATATTTCGAACCACCACCACATCGCCGTATCGCTTGGTCACTGCCTTGAGAACAACTTCAGCCATGTCGCCGCCTTTTGCATGTGTATTGAAGCAGAAAGATATCACCACATGATAATTGCTTCAAGAACGCAGGCGTTCCTGCCCGGACCAAGATACTACCCGAACTACCTGGATTTTGTAGATCCAAGGTTTGACTATGGACGTCAAACCCAATAGACTCCCGGCCAAATGCAGGAGGCCGATAGTGGCCCGGAAAAACAATAAAGACCGCAAAAGTAACAAAGAAAAACCCCTTGTGGTAGCTAATCCACACAAGGTGAAATCACTGTTTCTAAGGATAATCATGTGGATTGTCAGCATGATAGTCCTATGGACCGTATCAGCAACAGCCGTTATAGGGCTGGTGTACCTTGCGGTGGAAGACCAGATACCTCAGCCGCCAAGGCTGAATCAATACAATCCGCCCCTGACCACCAGGCTGTTCAGCCTGAACAACATCCTTCTCGGAGAATTTGCCATAGAACGCAGGGATATCGTGGAAGCAAACCATATTCCACAGAAACTGGTGGGTGCGTTTATTTCCTCAGAGGATGACAACTTCTTCAATCACGGCGGCATAGACCCAATGGGTATAATCAGGGCCGCCATCAAAAACCTGCGAGCTGGAAGAATCGTTCAGGGCGGCTCCACCATTACCCAGCAGGTAGCAAAAAGTTTCATTGGGAGACAGAAGACATTTACCAGGAAGTTCAAAGAAGCCGTCTTGGCACGCAGGCTTGAAAAACAGCTGGGTAAAGAAGATATCCTCTACCTATATCTGAACCAGATTTACCTTGGCCATGGTTCCTATGGAGTCCAGGCTGCGGCACGCAACTATTTCCATAAAAACGTCTGGGAATTGACCCTTGGACAAATGGCTACCATAGCAGGACTTCCCCAGGCTCCCTCGGAATACGACCCGGTGGACAGGCCGGACGAAGCTCTTGCCAGGCGTTCCTATGTTTTGACGAGGCTGAAAGAGGTAGGTTTTGCCTCTCAGTCCGAAGTGGATGCTGCTGCCAAGACCCCCATCGACGCTTTTCCCATAACCGACCTCTTCAGGAAAAGGGCGCCGTATTTTACCGAGGAGGTCAGGAGGCAACTGCAACAAAAATACGGAACCGAAGGGGTCTACGAAGCAGGTCTTACGGTTGAGACCACAGTAGACCTGGATTGGCAACACGCAGCCCAAAAAGTCATAAACCGCGGACTGAAGCAACTGGATCATCGTCAGGGTTATCGTGGTCCTCTGCTGAACATGAAAGATCCCAATCGCATCGAAAAATTTATACAAGCACTTCAGGACAGGCTTCCCAATGGCAAAGTCCCAGACGGTGTCCCGGTCCTGGCAGTAGTTCGGGAGGT
>CAYSLH010000014.1:0-37042 GCA_964431605.1 uncultured Myxococcales bacterium | reverse complement strand
ATTGTCATTCCTCCTTGAATGATCTTTCCTGAGGCGTCCTGCCTCTTTTTTTTAGGCGAACCTGTCTCGTCATGCAGCGGACCGACCGCAGCATGCATCTATAACCAGGCATCACCAGTTTGGTTTTCAACACTTTTCGTGTTATGACTCCATACTGGAATCAACTTTTTATTCCTTCTGGAAAATCAGGGTTGAGGGGGGACCTCTCATGTTCATTTCCATGACGACACGCTCCTTTCATAAAATCTGTTTTTGACTAAACACACCTGTCCTGTCGTTTGACTCCTGTTTGAAAACTATTAGAAAATTCTGTATCAACCCTGGCACATGGTAATCCGACGATTACAAACACCGCCAGGATTACACCGCTCTGACAATTGCTCCTCTCAGGTACAGACACATCTTTAGCAGTTCGACGTACACACATATGCAAGTATCATCAGGCTGGATCTCTCTCATCCAGTGTCTTCAGACACAGCTAGTGCATAGGCGCGATACGAATACCGGCTTTGGTCCTGCCTAAGGATATTGTCAGGATGCTAGTGCAATACGAGCATGGCTTCCCTCCTTGGAATCCTGTGTCCGGGCATCCTTGCCCAATCAGATTGTCTGTTATGAGTTGCTCGTCCAACTCATAACCGGTCCAAACAAGTCATCGACGCAAATTTGAGTATATTGAACAGGTCAGGAAGTTTTTTTTCGCCCCAAACGAATCAAGGCAACCTGTTCAGCATGGCTTTGCAGTAAGGACGCTGAGAGGATTTCCCGGTACCTCATTCTCATAACGAGGCCTGGTTCTTTTCCGTGGAGATATACCCGGCCAAGAGCCAACAGCGGCTTTCTTTCCTTGCCCATTCCTGATCGACTAAGAAGCCATGTCGCCGCTTCCTCCGCGGAAATAGCTATCTGTCCGTCGAATCCCCTTACCCTGTAGCTAATGGATCCACTTGCCAACTCACCATCTACCCAAACATCAGGCTCGATCTCAGGAGGCATGAATCGCTCCGGATACCAGGTTCCGTCCTCATCACGTATCAGCTTTGACACATCCACATCGGCAACGTTGGCCACAGACAGGCTACAGTCAACAAGCAACGAAGGTGAATCCTTGGCAGATAAGATGTAGGCGCCGTTTTCGTCCCTTGCGATAAGGCCCACCTCTGGCTCATCGAAAGCCACGAACAACCGTTCTCCACCGTGTAATTTCTCTTTGAAAGCCGCGCTCATCGGTCCTAGGCGAGCCGAAGCCCCATCAACGAATAGTTTGCCCCTGACCGCTCCACCGGACATGGCTTCAGAAAATTCAAGACGGTCCATGGGTCCTAGCTGCAAAAGCTTTCTGCCGGCCTTGATGAGCAAATAGTATGATCCCTCAGCCCTGAAAACGAACGCGTCAGATGAATCCTCTTTAGTGTTTTTCAGGGCATCCAGAGTTTTTTCGAACAAAGATCCTATTCTTCTCGCCCCAGCTGATGAATCCGCGGTAGAGTCACCAGGTTCAAATTTACACAATGGCCGTTTTTCACCCAGCGACTGGGACAGTAAAAGGTGCAATGCCTGGACCAGGCCTGAAGGACCCAGGAACTCACTTTTCAAAACGGTTCCCCAACTGGTTACAGTCCAGGTGACGATTCTTTCGATAAGGCATCTTCCCTGGTGTCCGTATTCCAACATGTCCCACTTTTCAGATACTGACTGAGTACCTCTGTTTCCTACTTCCGCTCTTGGCGCAGAAAAAACCTCCACGAGAACCTTCAGGGTTCTTGGGTCTTTTCCAAAATCACCAATCGGAATATCATCAGGCCGAATGCCGCCGAAAACGTCGTTCATCCTGGTCAG
This sequence comes from uncultured Myxococcales bacterium, assembly GCA_964431605.1. GTDB lineage: Bacteria > Myxococcota > B64-G9 > B64-G9 > B64-G9 > JALVPF01. The sequence continues at coordinate 35,203 of CAYSLH010000014.1, read as the reverse complement.
TCGAGAGCGGACCGACGTGGCTGCCGGAACGTCTGGTCCCTCGACCCTTATTGCCGTCCAGTCACCAAACAACCCATTGACCGCTGTAAACGCCAGGAGTTCACCAAGGGATGCGACTCCATACCTGATGACATCGTCTCTATCCGATATTGCCAGGGACCAACCTTGGTCTCCATGTTCAAAAATCAACTGGGGTTGGGCAAGGCTCGCCGGATAGTAACCAACGAACAAAAGTTCAATCTGGTTGTCGTGTTGGCCCCTCCCCCCACGAATCTTAGAATCCAGTATGGACAGGTCCCTCATACTGATGGAAGGAGTGACCGAATTTCCCACACGCGCATGAAGCTTGTCCAAAATACGTTCAAGATATATCTGAATTGCTCTCCCCATCTTGTCGATGGTACGTACTTTCCACCGGTCGAAACGCTCCAGATGAACTACGTCCGATATATCCCAGTTCCACCTGTCAGCGAGCACCCTCAATACCGACACCCCTTGGGTCTCGTTCGTCTTGTTCACCCTTCCGCTGAGCAACTTCAGGTAAAAAGCCTGTCTAAGCAATCTTCCAGTATCACTATGGCCAAGCTTGTCGTATTCCTCGACCAGAGTATCGACTAAAATCAGGTATGGATCTGTTTCCAGTTCCGTAGGTTCTTCCGTTGCCAGGATGCGCTGTTTGAGCACCTCGCACAACAGAGGCGGATCGTCTTGATCCAGGTGCCTAGCCAGGAGTGTCATCTTCAACAGAGCCTTGAACGGTTGTCTCAAAGAACTCACCATCTGCCAAAGGCACGCTCCTAAAAACTCATCTGCACTGATACTCTCCGGTGGGCCGAGATCGACAAACCTTTCAGGATCAATGCCCTTTTCCCACTTGAGCAATGCCGGTAACGCTCCATATTCCTCTGTACTTGCAAACGGTTCAGCCAACCACCACAGGGGAGCTTGTCCCTGGATCAATAAATGGGTTCGATAAAACTCCTCCATGAGCATGGAACGAAGAGCACTGCCGGCACTCTCTCCTTGAATCCTTCCAAAATCCCGCCTCAAAACCTGCCCGGCAGACATGGGGAAAAAATGCACATCGAGTCCATTTTTTTGAGCCCATGACTCGATTTCACGCAGTCTGAAGACCAAGCCGGTCCTCGCATCTCCTTGCGCGCAGCGATCATCCGTTATCACCCAAAGGTCGAAATCAGAAGCACGGGTCTGGGCAATGGTTCCAGTTGAACCAATGGCCAAAAGCGAACGAACCGCAGGTTTGAAAAGACTTGCACGCATCCTGTTGGAGCTGCGGGGAAACATTCTTCCCAATGCCGCATTCATGGATGGGTTGGTTTTGAAATCCCTGATTCCCACGAAGGCCTTGGATTCTTCTCGACCGCCTGGTGCACCAGGTATTATTTGATGGATCAGTAGAGGAATCAAATCGAAAACATCTCGTTGCCGTTGAGTCAACCTCCCCCTGACTTGCCCGAGTCTCCTCTCATTTATGTGAGAAAAACGTTTGTATCGCTGGACCAGGTCCAGCGGTACAAACGGCTTAGACGATACAGGCTCATCGACCTCGGGAAGGTAAGACCAAATATCGTCTTGATCGGAAGTCATCACTTCTTGCCGATGGGAAACCGAATGGGCACCTTGGGATCTTCCAACACGATCTGTGCACCGCGACGGGTTTTATGGTTCATTATTATTGGAGCTTTTAGATTCAAAGTCGCTCCACCTTTACCCTGAGGAAACGTCACTATGGTTGAAAGGATGAGATCGTCCGGCTCGAAATCACCAATACTTTCCTGCAATCCTTTCGGAGGAATGACCATGTAACCATCGACGAATTCGTCCGGGTCCACCAGTGGAAAGGCGATGTCGGCCCTTTGCAAAGATTGCAACCAGTGAAATTTCGAACCTGGAGAATGGTCCAGGATGATGAACTCGGTCAACGTGGAAAATCCTATGAGACCCTGTTCAAAAGTCACAACCTTGTCATCATCCACCTCGATTTTACCGAATCTCGTGGTCTCAATCATGTCACTCTCCACCGCCGAACAACTCGTCGAGATCCTTAGGATCCACCTGGGCAGCATCCTTGTTGGCCTGTGCGACCTTGAGGTAGAGTTCCTCTCTGAAAACCTGTATGCTTCTTGGCGCATCAATTCCTATCTTCACCTGGTTTCCGCTGATCTCACGCACCGTGATGATGATATCATGCCCGATGCGAATCCGCTCCCCCGACTTCCTTGTCAGAGTGAGCATGGCGACCTCCCATCGTTAGAGGTAATTCAAAAGACTCTGAGCCATCATCCGTGGAGTTGACGCCATGGTTGCCTGAAGAGCCTGCTGAGCCATGGCCAACTCGATGGATGCCTTGCTTAGATCCAAATCTCTTATATCAGCCCTTTGTGCCTTGGCTCCCGTACGGAGCCTGTCATTCCAACCCTTTGCCAACTGAACCGAATCCAGCCTCGATCCGGCAAGAGCCCTCTCACTGTTGATCTGGGACAAACCTGCATCGAGCCCATCGAGGGAATTCTGGATGTTTACAGTATCGTCCGTCTCCAGTGCTGTTGCAAGTCCATCCAGCACTGAAAAAATATCCACCCCACCACCTGCGCCGCCAAAAACCCTGTCACCGGCAACGGTGGCTTTTACCTGCAACCCCGGCGAGACCCTGATTTCCAGTTCGTTTGAATCACCATTGTACGATCCATCCGATGCGAATGCCGGTTGGTCTGAGAGAAAACCCGCAAAGACGTGCCTACCTCCCACATCCAGGTTTCCCAAAGATACGAGCTGATCGAACATGGACCTGATCTCCAAGGCTATGTCAGCACGTGCCTGGGCATCATTTTCATCACTCGCTCCCTGCACCGCCAGTTCCCTGGCTCTGATCAACAGGTCCGAGACCTGCCCCAGCGTACCCTCGATAGCCTCTAAATACCCGGAAGCCTGGTCTGCAGACCTGTCCATATTGTCCAAGTGTGAGATGGTCTCATCCAAAACGCCCGTCCGGGAAGAACTCACCGGATCATCCGATGGTTTGTTTATCTGCTGACCGCTGGCGATTTGGTCCTGGACCTTCTCGAGGTGTTGCCAGTTGCGATTGATCCGCCATGTCAAGGCCGAAAACATCTGCTGGTCGGTAACTCTCATTGTCCTCTCCAAGGTCTTCCTACTTCAGGCCCATTACGGTTTCGAGCAGTTCGTCTCCAGTTTTAATCACTTTTGCGGCTGCTTCGAAAGCCCTCTGGGCCTTTGTCATCTCGATCATTTCCTCGTCGATGGAAACACCGGCCACAGACTCTCGCATGGATACGAGTTGAGAAAGCCTGTCTGAGTGCAATTGGGCATCTGCCTGGGCATTTTGCAATCCAGTGCCCAAGTCGGACTCGGATGCCAGCAGGTACTCGGAAAAAGTCTGGCTACCTCCGGACATGGTGTCTGAATCACCGAGTGCAGCCAAGGCGAGTGCAACCCGGTTATCACCAGGCAAAGCACCTGCATCCTGGGCAGCCGCGACGGCATCTGGTTGTCCTACCACCGCCGCGTCCACTGTCAGGGCTGCGGCAGCACCATCGACCACTGCGATATTGGAAAACAGGTTTCTGCCGTTTACACCATCTAACCCGAAACCCGCCTGGTGGATGGCATTGACCTGCCCTGCGAGTTCAAACGCAAGGGTGTCCAGGTCCAGGATGGACTTTGCAACCTCATTGTCCCGTGAAGAAAGGATCCCGCCTAATTCTCCCGAAATGGAAGCATCGAGAACAGTGCGAACCCCTGCTCCAGATACGAGCACCGGAACCATCAAACCACCATTGGCCGGATCAGGTTGAACTTCCAGGTGAGAAGATGTATCACCTTCCACCAAAGTACCGCCTGCGTTCAACATAAGATTGAGGTTTCCATCATCATCGCTGAAAATCTTTGCCCCGATCCGGTCAGCCACTTCCCTTGCCAGCAACTCTCTCCTGTCTCGCAAGTCATTGGCTTGACCACCGGAAGCCTCGGTCAGCCGCACCTCTTTGTTCAAAACCGCAATTTCGTCCAGGCGACCCTGGATCTCATCCACGACTCCCGTGACCTGAGCATCCAGATCCTTGCGAATACCATCCAATTCGCCCCTGACCTGCGCCATGGTTGTGCCTAATTGGGCTGCCTGGCTCAAAACCTTCTGACGTTCAGCCATGCCGGAAGGATTGGCGGAGAGATCTTCCAGTGCCTGGAAAAAGGAATTCAAAGACGATGCAACCGGATCGTCGTCCCCTACGCCAACCACGGTCTGTGCGGCCTGCAATACGGCAACACGGCTGGAACCAAAACCTGAATCAGAGCCCGCATCCATCAAGCGCTGGAACAACAATCCATCCTGAATCCTGTCTATTCCCACTGCCTTGACCCCTGTACCCATGGGGCCGACCATGCTCAACCATGGTTGCCTGGCTTGAAGGTCTGCACGCTGACGGCTATAGCCCGGAGTGGTGGCATTGGATATGTTATGGCTTGCCACATCTCCTGCGAGCCGGTGGGTCATCATGGCTGTCCAACCCAGGTTCAAAATGGAAAAAGTTCCGCTCACTTTCCCTCTCCTACCGTGTCAGACCGAGTCATGCCAGGTCGAGTTGCCAGCGGGAGCCAGCGCAAGGCCATTACTGTCATATTGTCCAGCACCCGGCTGATGGCTGTATAGCAGGTGCAAGACCTCTCCCACCATTTTCAAAGACGTACGTACCAACCTCTCATTTCGCCTGGACTTGTGCTCTACTAACACAGCGAGCTTCTTGGTGTTTTTACTGTTTTTGAGATCCGCGGGCTTTTCCAATCGACCCAAGATCCCGGCTAGCATGGCCTGAACCTGCTTTTTGATGGTGACGACATGCAATAATTCGTCATATCGCATCTCAACGATGCACTGATGTTCATCATCCAACAACTCGGACAGTCGGTCCAAGGTGTCATCTAACTCTCTGAAGAACTTGACCATTGGAACAGTTCTCCCAACATGTTCATCTCATCCAAAATCGCATCGGCAACATCGTCAGCCGATGGTAGATATTGTCCGCTTTTCATCGACTCGGCTATTTCATGAAGCGCCTGGTCCGAATCGGTCCGGCTTTGAGCAATTTCCTTCATGAGCTCCTTGATTTTATGCTTGCTGGAAATACTCACGCCATCAGAATTCTCTTGAATCCTTCCAGCACTGTGCTCCGTGTTGTCGATCTTGCCTTTTCTGTCACCTAACACAGTCGATGGAAAAGGATTTTCGTTAATCTTCACGTGCTTCTCCCCTCAGGGTCCAGGTTTAGTTATGGACCCGGTTACTTCATCGTCACGTGCAGCCAGTTCTTGAGTCGATCTCGTTCTCCCCGAAAGCCATCGCAGCGGGTCAACCGATGCTCCATGAAACCTTATCTCCAAGTGGACATGGGGCCCGGTGGACCGGCCGGTGGAGCCCACTTCGGCCACGGTCTGACCAACTCGAACCTCGTCTCCCGCTTTGACGAGAAGCTTCGAGCAGTGTCCGAGCAGCATCTCTATCCCGTCCGGCTGCCTCACCCTGACTACCTTGCCGTATCCTCCCATGGTACCGGCATAAACCACTTTTCCAGAAACGGACGAGCGGAGGGCAGTGCCTATGGGTGCTGCTATATCAACACCGTGATGGAACTTTCTTTCGCCATTGATGGGATCGCGCCTGAATCCGTATGCGGAGGTTATCCTCCCCTTTACAGGCAATGCATCCAGGATGGAAGCAGACCCAATGGTTTTGGGAAGATGAAAAGTATGTGGATCACTGCCGTTAACACCTAAACTTCTCTCCAGACCAAGATCAACTTGTTGAGAAAGTTTGGATGCAAGGGCCTGGCTCATCAGCTCGGCCATCATACTCCCTCCAGGCATGTTAGCCATGTCCGAGCCAGGCATATCGGTTTTGAGTTCCTTTAGAAGCATCTCGAAAAACACTCCCTGGAGCTTTTTTGCAACGCGCTGAGGCGTTCGCTGAAAACCGGAGCGAAACTCCGTACCGTGACTCAGTATTGTCATAGTATCTCCAGCTTTGCCTTCAGAGCACCGGCGGCCCGCATGGCTTGGAGGATCTCTATGAGGTCACGAGGAGTAGCTCCTATGGCATTGAGGGCCCTCACCAGGTCTCCCAACGAAGCTCCCTTTTCAATGACACGTATGGGGCCTTTTTCTTCACGTATCTTGACCTTGTCGGCACGGGTGACGACCGTGTCACCTCTTGAAAACGGGCCAGGCTGTGAGGCCAGAGACTGCTCCTGGACTTCCACGTGGAGGTTTCCATGTGATATAGCGACGGTGGACACCCTTACATCATCACCAAGCACCACGGTTCCGGTACGCTCATTGATCACTACCCTTGCACGGCTGCCGGCATCGACCTGAAAATTCTCCACCTTTGAGACAAGGCCCACCAGGTTCTTTCTCTTGTCTTCCGGTAAATCCAGGGTGACGGTACCAGGATCATCCGCTCTGGCAATTTCAGCACCCAGGCCCTTGTTTACTACCTCCACAATATGAGCAGCGGTCGTAAAATCCGGTACGACCAAATCCAGTTGGAGTGAAGTCTTATCCTTGAAACTGAATTTTACCTCCCTTTCCACCAAGGCTCCCTGGGGAATACGACCGACAGTGGTGTGATTTTTAGTCTGAGAAGATCCACCGCTGGAGCTTCCGAAACCACCCACGAGAAGTGGACCTTGCGCCACCGCATAGACCTCTCCATTGACGGCCTTTAGTGGAGTCAAAACGAGAGTGCCCCCCTGCAAGGATCTTGCATTACCTATGGAAGAGACCACCACGTCGATCCTTGCCCCTGCTCGTGCAAAAGGAGGAAGATCGGCTGTAACCAAGACAGCGGCAACGTTTCTTACCTGAAGTCTCTTTGGATCTACTCTGACCCCCATACGACCCAACATTGAAGCCAGGGACTGGACCGTAAACCTGGCCTGGGTTGTGTCACCGGTACCCATGAGACCAGTCACCAGTCCATATCCCACCAGTTGGTTGGAACGCACTCCGTGAATTACGGCGATATCCTTTATTCTGTCAGCACGAGCAAGACCGGAAAAAAACAAGATGCTCAATACCAACGATAGCGATTTCCTGATTCCCATGACGCCCTCCATTCCGAGCATCTAAAATGGCCACGTCCAGTCCATCAACCTGGAAAACCATCCAGGAGTTTGCTTTTCAGAGACGGTTCCACGCCCTGTAAACTCGATTTCAGCATCTGCAATCTTGGACGAATCAATACTGTTGGAATCATCGATGTCGATGGGACGCACAACTCCGCTGATGTAAAAATGGTACTCCTCGTCGTTTACCAGGATAACCCTGTGTCCCTCCACGAAAAGATTTCCATTGGACAGGACCTTCCTCACGATTGCAGGAACCGTAGCTTTGATGTCACCCCGTCTCGAGGTGGAACCGCTTCCTTTGAAATCGTTCTTGGTGTTTGCACCGACCATGGAAGTCCGGTCAAAGTTGGGATTGGCTTTCTGGAGCGCGGCTAAAAAACCCATGACGGCACTTATGCCCACATCTACATCAGACTCCTTGCCCAATTTAGTCGAAGCATCTGAAAAAGCGCTGGAGACCTCACGCACCCGGACTGTCACCACGTCGTTGACCAACAATGCCCTCTGGTCTGAAAACAGGTAGTTGCTCGCTTGGGATGCCGACCAGAGAGAACCATCCTGAGATGGGGATGCATCCACATCTGGTGGTGGAGGCAGAGAGTAGATACGTTTTTTGGGGGTATAAGGTGCAATATGGTTTACACAACCGGATCCTGTCAGCAAGAAAGCACAGGCAAGAGCCGTCCATATCCTGCAACGCATCAAACCATGAAGGCGTTTTTCTTTTTTTTCTTCAATACGGTTCATAACCTTCACTCCTACAGCCCTCGAGAGGCGGGATTTTCCAACTCGAGCATCACCAATCCCGAAGCCACCACCCTGGCCCTGAGTCGGTATCCACGTGATTTTGCAGAGTCCCTCGACACGTTTATGACATCACCAGCTCTTCCAGAAGCCAGAGCTTTTCCCGATGATGACACTTGGACTTTGCCACTCGAGACCACGATTTGCACCTCGTCTCCCCTGCGCACTATCACAGGTCTCTTCAAAGCTCCCTTCAAAATCGGTTCACCCTCCCTGATCTGTCGTTCAACGATCATTCCCAACACGTCCCTTGGCTTCACCACGTCTTGTCCGCGGAGCAACCTCTTGGCAATTGCCTTGATTTTCAAGTCCTGTGCGCTCAGAACTTGTCCCTTTTGCAGATTATTTCGGGCCACAACCGTGTTGACCAGGAGTTTGAACTCGGCCTGTACCCATACGCTTCGCTTTCCCGCATCGAGCCGCACCAGGGTGGAGCCGGAAAAATCCTCTCCCCGTCTGAAGCCGACCCCCGCTTGTTTGCTCATGGGAACCGATGCAGGCAATCGTAGTTTTACTAGTTTTACAGCCACAGCGCCTTTCGGCAGTTGTGCGTTGGCCGCATCCTGGACGACCTTGCGTAAATAGCCATCACGCCCTTGTCCTGCCATTATGCCCGGTGCAAACAGGAGAATCATCGCAATCAGATACCTGGTCATGGCCGACTCCTGTACCAACGAGATCATCTGATCCTGGTAATGTTCTGCATCATCCGGTCAGCTGTCTCGATAATCTTCGAGTTTAGTTCGTATGCCCTCTGAGTAGCGATAAGGGCTATCATCTCCTCAACCACTTTCACATTGGACTGTTCAACAAATCCCTGGGCGATACCCCCCAATCCATTTTCACCCGGATTTCCTATGATTGGCTCACCACTTGCTTCAGTCTGACGGTATTGGTTATATCCCAGACTCTCGAGTCCACCCGGGTTGGGAAAATCCACCAGCTCAATCTTCCCAATCTCAGTACCCTCTGGTTCTCCCTGCCGATAGGCCGTAACCACTCCCTCGCGTGATATGGTCACCTGCACAGTCTCCGGGGGTATTTCCACTGGAGGATCAAGTGGCTCTCCATGTCTCGTGACCAACCTGCCTTCCGAGTCCGTTCTCAAAGAGCCATCCCTGGAGTATGTAAAATCACCAGTCGGGCTGAGTATTCTGAAAAAACCACGACCTTCTATTGCCAGGTCGAACTGATTGCCAGTCTGCACCATCTCCCCCTGCCGATAATCCTTGGTAACAGCTGCCAGGCGTGAACCCTGTCCAATCTGGATTCCACCGGGAGCGATACCCCCTTGTTTGGTCCGTCCACCCGGCTTGCGGATGGTCTGGTAAATCAAGTCCTCGAAAAAAGCCTGGTCCTTTTTGAATCCATTGGTATTTACGTTTGCCAGGTTGTTGGAAATAATATCCATCCTGGTCTGTTGGGCTTCCATTCCACTGGCAGCGGTACTCATCGCACGAAACATGATCTCTACCTCCTGGTCAGGACACGGGACGCCCAATCTCGTTGGCCCGAGTATCCATTTCCTTGTATGACTGTATTGCCTGCTGCAATGCATCGAATCCCCGATGAGCAGCTATCATGTCCACCATTTCCTTCAAAGGATTGACGGTCGACTCCTCGAGCCAGCCCTGGTGAACAGTTGGTTTTACCTTCATGGGCGACTGGTTCGTCTTGTACCTATTGGCGCCCTGTCGAATGAGTTTTTCCGGTAGCGCAAAATCCACGAGCAATAAAGTCCCGATCTTTTTAGCGTCCACGCTGACATTGCCATCATGATCGATCTGCACCTGTCCATCGGGCAATCTAATGGGACCCTTTTTCCCAAGCACCGTAGATCCGTCTCTAGCGACCAGATAGCCGTCTGAGCTTCGCAGGAAACTCCCATCCCTTGTATATCGTTTTCCACCTATAGTGTTCAGTACGAAATAACCAGACCCTTCCAGGCCGAGGTGAAGCGGATCACCTGTCTGCTGCAATCGTCCGGGAGTCACACCCGATGAATTCTCGTCCACAACGACATGTGAGAGATCCACGGGAACCGAAATTTCATCAGGCATTTTTGCATCCGGGGATTGTTTCGCCACCGGGCCCTTGAGTCGTCCCAGATACTCCTTGAATGCGGTTCGCTGTTTGCGATATGCGATGGTGTCGATATTTGCCAGGTTATTGGCAACCGTCTCGAGCTGACGCGACCTCGCCTTGGCGCCGCTCATGGCAACGTAAATTCCATCACTCACCACACACCTCCATCTTTTTCAACTGACCGAGAACTTGTCCCATCTCGTCCATCTTCACACGGTCGGCCCGCCTCTTTTCCCGTTTCCAAACCTGCATGGCCCTGTCCTTGAGATTTTCATGGGCCTGGCGCTGATTGACCTTCTCCTTGGTATCGGCGATGGATTGCTCCAATTCATCCTGCAGTCGTTCCCGCTCCTGAAGCAGTTGGTCGATTCGCTTTGCCAAGAGAGCCAAGTGGTTGGCGGTCACTAAGTATTCCGTACCGGACTGCCCGTCTTCGCATCCAAGTGCGATACTGGTCTTTTCGTAAGAATCCAGCAATAAGCGGATTTCGTCTTCGCATCTGGCGCATGCATGCCGACATTCATTCAGGTGCTCCACCGAACGACTCTCATCTATGCGCTTTAGCTTCAAAACTTTGTCCAATGAATATTTGAACACGGCATCTCCTCACACGACTACATTGACGACCTTTCCTCTTCCGTTTGGTTCCGGTCCATTGTCATCATCGTCTCCATCATCAGGTGGTCGTTTTTTCTTTTCCTTTTCTTCCTCGGAATGTTTTTTTCTTTTACTTCGCTCCACCTTCCCTGAGCGCTTAATAACCTTAGGCGACACGGGTGGCGGAGGAGTTATCTCCCCGCCTCTCATTTTCCTCTCCTTGTTTTTTCCGGGATGGGTCCAATATCTCCACGTCCCCTTCTATTACCGGCTTCATTCGGCGTACTGCGTCCTTGTGAATCTGGCAGACTCTTGATTCGGTGACGTCGAACAATATGGCGATTTGTTTGTAGCTGAGCTTGGCATAGTAATACAGGGAGATGACAGTACGCTCCCTTTCCGGCAATGACTTGATGGCCTTTACCAGTCGTCTTCTCAATTCCTTGTGTGCCATGATGCTATGGGGAGAACTCAATCCGGTCGCCTGTGTCACCTTGAGTGGCGTGGATCCCTTGTCGTAAATCACATGAGAAAGCTCCATACACGGGGAAAGTCCTGCCAGCATTTTTTGGTATTCCTCCGGTTCAAGACCCATGGCTTGCGCCATCTCATCATCATCCGGGGGACGCCCAAATTCGGATGTAAGCTTTTGCCTGGTCTTGTCCAATGCCTGTATTCGTTGTCGGCTACGCCTTGGAATGGGGTCCATGACTCTCAAATTATCCAGTATGGCTCCCTTGATCCTGAACTCGGCAAAGGACGAAAACTCCAACCCTCTGTCGGGATCGAACCTGTCGGCGGCCGACAACAACCCCACACATCCGGCCGATATCAGGTCGTCGACGTCTACCGTGCTCGGAAGATGTCGAGCGATTCTAAACGCCACTTTACGCACCAAGGGAAGATACTCCCGGACCATCTGATCCCTTTCCCGGTTTTCCATGCGTTTGCTCTCTCGATTGTAGCTTTGCAGTGCAGCGTTCATTTTTCACCTCCGCCGGAGTTCTGATGGAACAATCTCTCCCAGAACATTTTCATGGTTCCGTCTTCTCCGTCAGGAGGTGGCAGCTCCAACAATCTGTCAGCCAGCATGTTCAGTTGGGTGCTGGCAGGAGAACGAGGAAATAAATCCACCAACGGTCTTCGGGCCATTACGGCCCGGTTCAAATTTTCGTCCTTGGGCACGGTGCCGAAGAGGCTGATGGATGCATTGAGAAAACGGTCTGTTACAGTTGTCAGTTTTCGATAAACGTCAATGCCATCTGATTCACTGTCGGCATTGTTCACGAGCAGATGAAAATTCAGGTTGGTACGACGTTGGCACAAGACTTTTATGGTTGCGTATGCATCTGTTATGGCTGTCGGCTCCCTGTCTGTCACAACAACGACCTGCCGAGCGGCACCAGCGAAGAACTGTACATCCTGCGAGATCCCAGCCGCGTTGTCTATTAGTACGGTATCAAACCTGTCGTCCAAGGCTTCAATCTGGTCGAGAATGGCATATCTTTGCTGGTCGTCCAGACATGTCATCTCGTACACCCCGGAACTCGCCGGCAACACCCACACTCCGCCCGGCCCCTCTACCAGGATATTTTCTAATTCGACTACCCCACTGACCACGTCAAACAACGTATACCTGGTGGTCAGGCCCAAAACTATATCTACGTTCGCCAGACCCAGATCTGCGTCCACCAGCAAGACCTTTCTGCCACGCCTTGCCAGGATTACAGCCAGGTTAGCAGCCAGGTTGGTCTTTCCTACTCCCCCCTTTCCGCTCACCAGGGCTATGACCCTCAGCCCGCTATTGGCATCGGACACCGTGGTTTTCATTCCACCGGAGCCGCTGCGAGGTTCGTGTTTGGTTCCACCACTACCCATGGTGCGAAGTCCCTGTGCCTGGTCCATCACCATCACCTCAGCGTGCTTCGCCACTGGTGGCGAGTAAAAGTCGAGTAATCCGTTCCGGAGTGGCCGCTTCTAAATCCTCGGGAACCCTCTGGCCGGCACATAGATAACTCGCCGGTCTCTGGGTTACGAATTGCCCGTTGTATATGGCTCCAAATATGGATGTCTCGTCCAACTTGGTCCAGTCAACCCTGTCTATGCCTACTCTTTTGAAGCTATTGAAAGTATATCGTAAATCCATGGGACCCATTCCCGCACTCAACACCAGGTGAGTCTGGGTCACCCAAGCTTTGGAAAGCATTGCCGAGAGCTTGTCGATTTCCACGTTAGCCCTGGGACTTCTGCCAGCCGTATCCACCAATACCACGCTGCATCGATCCAACCTGTTGACAGCATCCCTGAGCCCACGCGGTGAATTGGCAACCTCCATCCTCAGGCCCATGAGATCCGCATAACAACGAAGCTGATCCACAGCCGCGATCCTGTACGTATCGGTTGTTACCAACCCGACCCTTTTACCCGACACCATGCATGCAGCAGCAATCTTTGCAACGGTCGTAGTCTTTCCCACTCCGGTGGGTCCAACGAAGGCAACCACTTGCCTGCCGTTGGAGTTTTCAATTGCGGAAGATGTTCTAATCTGTGACATGAGGAACTCTGCAACAGCTCTCCTTACCACCGAGATATCATCAGCATTCTGCAGCGATCCTCTTACCGTGGCCTCTGCCACTCCTGGCTCCACACCGTTGTCCACCAACTGCCTTATCACAGACACCTGGGCATCGGGCAGACCTGTTCTGCGAGACAGCCTGGCTTCAGCCAGTACGTTTCTCAATACACTCGAAGCACTGCTTAGTTCCACGTTCAGCCTACTGACCATGGCATCGGTATTGTCCCTATGTTGCATCGACTCCATCCGCGCTGCCTTGACTTCTTCTCTCATTTTGCCAATGGTGGTATGCAGACGAAGCACTTCGTTCTTCAGGTCCTTTTTGTATTGCAAACTCGGATTGTTGGTTTTCTGAACACTGGATACGGAGCTAGAAGGCAATTTCCTCGTCTGGCTGCCCGATGGCCTGGGCAGGCCCAAAGACTTAGGCGGCCTTTTACGGGGTCTGATCGCGCAGACTTCGACCCTGGATTTGCCGATTCCCAGGATTCCGCCTGCTGGAACTTCCTTGGCCGAAATGATAATCGCATCCGAACCAAGTTCCTTTCTGACTTCTGCAAGAGCGGAACTCAGGCTGTCTGCCCGGTAAATCTTTTTTGCAGCTGCCGTAGCCATGGAAAAACCTCCAGTATCAAACGACCGGGACTTGAGCCGCTGCTGAGAAGTCCAGCGACCCGGTCGTCATGCCGTTATTTGTCTCAAGAGAAATGGAACCCAATGTCCGTACTTCATTCCGTGGCTGAACCTCGGTATGGGACAACACGGTCAACTGTGGTACGAATTTTCGCAACAAGTCACTTATCGCCCTACGTAGATCCGAAGATACGATCAGAAGTGGATTTTGAGGGGACATGGTTGCCAACTCCTGCAATCTGGACACCAGATCTCTGGCTTGCTGGACGTCTATCGCCAAAACCGGACCATTTTCAGTTTGCAACAACCTGTCCCTAAGCATTTGTTCAGTCGCTGCACTTAGGGTAACCGCATGCAGTATTCCTTCGCTATCTGCGATTTTCTGGCATATTCCCGGCGACAACCGTCCCCTTACGGCCTCGGTCAGCACTATGGGGTCCTTGTTCCTTGGTGCCTCATCTGCCAGGGTCTCCAAGATCACCGCCAGATCGCGAATGGATACTTCTTCAGCCACCAAGAGTTTGAGCACCCTGAGGACTTCGCTCAGAGACATCACGTTTGGAATAAGGTCTTCGACGAGCTTTGGTGATCGCCTGGCAACGACCTCGATCAATTCCTGCGCTTCCTGTCTGCCCAACAGCTCCTGTGCATGGCGTCTAATGATCTCGGTCAGGTGGGTTGCCACTACCGTCGAACAATCAACAACTGTATATCCTGCGCTCTCGGCTCTCTCCCTCATGCCTTGCTCTATCCACAAAGCATCCATCCCAAAGGCGGGCTCTTTTCCTGGAATACCTGATATTTCTTCTGTTGCATTACCAGGGTTCATGGCCATCAACCTGTCAGCCATGAGTCGACCTCTTCCAACTTCGACACCACGTATCAAAACCCTATACAGGTCCGGCTCGAGTCGAAGGTTATCCCTTATGTGGATAGGAGGCACGATGAAGCCCTGTTCCAACGCAAACTGCCGCCTTATGGCTTTGATCCTTCCAAGCAAGTCACCATCCGTATCACCATCCACCAACTTTACCAGGCTGTAACCGAACTCCAGTTCCATGTCCTCCACAGGGAGCATCTGTCGTAACATGTCGGCAGTCTCTACGGGCTCCGGAACTGATTCCTGCTCTGGTCGAGACTGCTTTTGTGGTGTCTGGTTGCGCGAAATGACGAACAGCAGAGTAGCAAGCCCGAATAGAATCATGGTTGGCATGCCAGGGATGAACCCCATCAAGAACAACACCCCAGCCACCATCTTCAACGCACCAGCATATTTTGCAAACTGTTGCAGAATGTCAGAAGACAGGTTGCCATCTGTGGCAGCCCTGGTCATTACGATTCCAGCCGAGGTTGACACCATGAGCGCAGGCATCTGTGAGACTAGACCATCACCTATGGTCAACAAGGAGTAAGTCATGGCTGCATCGCCAACCGCCATGCCTTGCTGCGCGGTACCTATGACCAGACCACCAATGATATTTATACCGGTAATGATGAGGCCTGCAATGGCGTCACCCCTTACAAACTTTGACGATCCGTCCATCGCTCCATAAAAATCCGCTTCCTGTTCGATCTCCGCACGTCTCGTGCGTGCCTGCTCTTCTGTAATTGAACCAGCCGCCAACTCCGAATCCACTGCCATCTGCTTACCAGGCATGGCGTCCAGGGTAAACCTTGCAGAGACTTCCGCCACCCGTTCTGAACCCTTGGTTATTACGATGAAGTTTATCAGGACCAGGATGAGAAAAACTATTCCGCCAACCACGTAGTTTCCACCAACCACAAAATTTCCAAATGTCTCTATGACTCTTCCCGCAGCTTGCGTACCTTCGTAACCATGGAGCAATATCAACCTGGTGGTTGCGACGTTCAGGCCCAATCTCAAAAGTGTCGCCAGCAAAAGCAGAGACGGAAAGACCGTAAACTCCAACGGTCTCTGTAAGTATATGGCAACACACAAAAGCAAAAGGCTGAATGCGATGTTGGCTGCCAACAACAGGTCCATCACCAAAGAGGGCATGGGAAGCATCATCACGAGCAAGATGCCCACGACACCAACTGCCAAGCCCAGCTCCCCCCGCTTTGCAGCCCCGGGTCCTTTCATCATGGTCGCTCCGCTCATGACTCAGCCACCCTTCGCCTTTGGTAAATAAATGCATAGACCTCGGCGACAGCCTGGAAATACTCCTGAGAAATCGCCTGGCCAACTTTCACTGCCGCGTACAGTCCACGAGCCAACGCACGCTGTTCCATTATGGGAACGCCGTTTTGCCTGGCGATGGCGCGAATTTTCAAGGCCATCTCATCCACACCCTTGGCGGTAACCCTGGGGCTGGAGTCATGGCCCCTGTCGTAGCGGAGTGCTACAGCATAGTGAGTTGGATTCGTCACCACCACATCGGCTTGTGGAACTTCAGATAGAACCCGGTTCAAAGACATCTCGCGGTGTCTCTGCCTCCTGCGGGACTTTACGGCAGGATCCCCTTCATGCTCCTTGTGTTCGTCCTTGACCTCCTGCATGGTCATCTTCATCCTCTTCTCCAGGTCCCACCGTACGTATATTCGATCCACCACCGCCAAAGCCGCCAAGCCAAGTGCACTGAACCCGGTGATCCAGATGGCCGCATCGGAAAAGAACCTCAACAAGCTACCTGGCTCCATCCGGTTCATAGAGATGATCTGGGAAATGTGTGCACTAACGTACAGGGCCGTGATACCAGACAATACGGCTACCTTGAGAACGCCCTTGAGTAGTTCGTTTACAGAGTTCATGGAAAAAAAGACCTGCTTAAAACGCTTCAAGGGATTTACGCGTTCGAACTTTGGCATCAGCACCTTCAAACTGAAAACCACGCCGCCCTGCGCCACGAATGACAGGATGGCTATGACGACTAGAATGACAAACAGGGGCGAAAGCATTTCAACGGCGGAAAGGAATGCCGAGTGTAATCGTTCTGTGACGCTGACTCTCCCCATGCTGCCGAGGGTATCCTTGACCTCAACGGCCATCCTGCTGCCGATCCACGAGCTGGAAATTGCTACCATAGCGGCTGCACACAGCATCAGAAGGGCTGTCGATACTTCCCGGCTCATGCCGGTCTCGCCCTTTTCACGAAATTCTTTCCTTCGCTTCGGGGTTGCCGGTTGATTCCGATCTTGTGCACTGTCAGCCACTTATTTCTCCAATCAATACCTATTTATCCTGCAGAAACCAGTTCAAGAGCCTGTCGCGCTGCAAGCTCGAACCCTGTCCTGATAGTGTTGCCCATACCGGACATGGACCAGGCCACCACCAATACTCCAATCACTATGGTGACGATGAATCCAACAGCCAAAATGTGTACCTGTGGTGCAGACCTTGCCATCAACGCCATGGCGATCTTCAAACAAAACACCGCTGCCAGGGCCGGCGCGGATACCAACGCAGCAGTCAAGAACAGGGTGACACCTGCCGTAGGCACAGCCTGTGCGGCAACAACCAACGATGTCCATGCCTGGCCTGGTGGCAACCGATAGAAACTCATGGAAAGACCACGAATCAGGATATGGTGCCCGTTGAATCCAACGATTACCAAAATGGCGGTCAATCCCACCAACCTTGCAAGCACGGACGACTGATCACCTGTCATGGGATCCACCAACATGGCAAAACCAAGGCCTATCTGTATACCTGCCACCTGAGCCGCCATTCTCACACCATGGACAAACATGGCGGCTACCAACCCGATTGCCATACCCAACAAGATCTCTGAAAGTCCCATCAAGCCCAATGCAAAGAGGTCCGATGGAATGGATGCGCTCGTGTGCATGTGCGCCGAGACTAAAAACGCTAAAGTCACAGCAAGGGCGATTTTGATCTTCCACTGAATCACGCCAAGACCAAGAACTGGTGCGGTCATCAAGAGACCGATGAACCGCAACAGAATCAACAGACCGAACAGCAATTGTGATACAGCAATACTCATAGCTTTTCTATGCTCCAAGCCCGGACATGAGGGAAAAAGAATTTTTCGTAAATGTCATCAAGTGCTCAATCATCCACCCACCACTCAAATATGCGGCAACTGCCATGGCTGCGATCTTGGGAATAAACGTCAGGGTAACTTCATGAATCTGTGTCACCGCCTGGAAGATAGCCACGACAAGACCCACAACCAATCCAACCGTCAACATAGGAGCAGCCACCAGCATGGCTGTCTCGAGCGCCTGTCCTGAAAAACCAAGAACGAATTCAGGGGTCATATCAACTCCCATAACCATCAGGCAAAACTTCTGGCCAAGGAACCAATCAGCAATTGCCAGCCGTCCACCAAAACGAACAACAGTATCTTGAATGGCATTGCTATGAGCACAGGAGGAAGCATCATCATACCCATGGCCATAAGGATTGATGCCACCACCATGTCTATGAGTAAAAATGGTACGAAAACCAAAAATCCCATTTCGAAAGCCGTTTTCAATTCGCTGAGCACAAAAGAGGGAACAAGGATTCTCAATGGGACATCGAGCGCTTCGGACGGCTGCTTATCTCCGGCGATTTCGTAAAAGACCTTCAAATCGTCTTGGCGGGTATTGCGCAGCATGAACTTCTTGAGTTCGTCCACACCGAGTTTGAAAGCCTGCATTTCACCGATCTCTTCGTTCATATAGGGCCCAACAGCCACCTGTTGAATACGAGCTGCGGTGGGAGCCATGGTAAACATGGTAAGAAACAGGGCTATACCCACCAGAACTTGGTTGGGCGGAGTCTGCTGGGTCCCCAGGGCCTGTCTGGCAAACGACAACACCACAATTATCCGTGTGAAGGACGTCACACTTACCAATATGGCAGGAGCAAAAGCCAGCACGGTCAACAGCATAACGATCTTCAACGCGACCGACATCTGCCCGGCACCTTGTCCGGCAGATACGGTAAGGGTCACACCGGCACTCTGTGCTGTATCAGCCAGCACACTTGGCGCCAGCATAAAAAGCCCTAACAACGTGCCAATGAAGAACGCTTTTTTCATGAATCAACCATTTCTCAAATGTCGAAATTTACGGGCCAGGTCCACTCTTTCCACCGAAGCAGGCAGGCCTTGCTCGTCCATCGGTTCAGAAGCCAATATATCCCGAAGTTCTTGCTCGAAAGGGTCCTCGTCCACACCGATATCATTAGCCCCAGGTTCCTCGGCCACTGTGGGGCCTACGCTATCTATCTTGGTCAGAAGGCTTAGACCCTTTTCACTCATTCCCAGGACCAGCTTCTGTCCCATGACCTCTACCAAAGCAAGACTGCGCTTTGCTCCAAGAGGGACCACCGCGAGCTTGTGAATACTGTTGGTCTGAGAATTCCCAAGTTTACCCCCTTTTTTCAGCCAAAGCACGATTGCTGCCATGAACACGACAAGGATCATGACAGGCCATGTGGGGACAGACGCGACAGAAGTACCGATTTCATTCACATCCAGTGGTTTTTCATTTGGAACGCTTTTAGTTTGTCTGTTTTTTTTGCTCTGTTTTTCAACCGGCAAGGATTTATGGACTTTTCCCAACTCGACATTATCGTTGCCATTTTGGTCGAGGATCTCGGCAAGGAGCCTTTGCTGAAGCTTTTCGTCTGAGCCAGAAGAATCGAGTTCCCTTGCATTGGACTTGGTCACATAAGTCCCGCAAAAAGCCAAGACCAGGAGCGCCACAGAAAATCTCGAAATCGATATGGACCTGAATTCCACGTTTCACCTCCGCTTGCGCTACTAAAGAAGCAAAGGCCGTGCCAGCCAGGACTGGTAAAATAAACACTAAGTTTCCAGGCTATTAGAAGTCACCATGAATCTGAGGTGTTCGGAGTGTCAAAAGGATGGGGAAAAGGACTGTCATTGACTTGACGCAGGATTCGAAAAGAGAAGACCATTACATCAGTCCTTGAGCCTTGCCAGTCTTTCTCTCGGGCTGGCGATATCCACTATCCTTACACCGAATCTTTCGTTGACCACCACAGCCTCGCCCCTCGCGATCAGTTGACCATTCAGCAGTATGTCAAGGGGATCGCCGGCTAATTTATCCAACTCCACGACCTTGCCTCGTGTAAGCTGGAGTACCTCTTTGATGGTCAAACGACAACCTCCCAACTCGGCAGAGAAGGTCAGGGGAACATCCAGGAGAAGTTCAAGGTTCCTGTCCTCTGTTGTCCTGGTAGAAGGACTGTCATCAGACTCGGGTTCACTGAATTCAGGAGCCTGGGCAACCACGGTATTTTCCTGTTCAGTATTTTCCTGTTCAGTATTCATCTCTCCTCCATTGATCAAACTCAAAGGCCAGGTTTCCGTTCACCTCCAGAGGGTTTCCCCAGGCGTTGAACTTTTCTCCGGTCATAAGGGGCAAGGGAGCACCTGGATGTCGATCCAATCGAACCACGTCGCCTGGTTGAAGTCTCAAGAGGTCAAATACGTTTATGTTCGTTTTGCCAAGTTCGAGACGCAGATCCAGCTTGATCTGGAAGACTGCATCCTGCAACTTTTTCAGCCATCTTTGCCTATCCGCAGGAGATTCCTCCATGTGCTGTTCGACCAAGCGCGGCTTGATGGGCTCTATGGATGCATATGGAAGAGCCAGGTCGATCTTGCCCTCACGCTCCCCCAGCCTTACCGTCATTGACGCGCTCATCACGACATCGGAGGCAGACCCGATGGCCACGTGGTCGGGACTAATCTCCGTCTGGAGATAGGCCGGCTTGATGGCATAAACCTCACTCCACGCAGATTCCATGTCCATGCAAAAATCACGCATGAACTGGGCGGCAAAATCCAACTCTATGGAGGTGAACGTTCGGCCACCAGGTATGGCCGGCACCTCGGCACTTGGTCCGGGACCACCGAAGACCGAATCAAGGATGAGGAAAAATAAATCAGGTTGCAAAGACACCAACCCAGCGCCCTGAAGGGGATCGAGAGCAAGTAGGTTGATACAAGCTGGTGCCGACAAATAAGACAGGAACTCTCCCAGCTTCATTGGATGGGCCGGTTCAGGCACTATATCCACATCCATTTTCAACATTGCGCTGAGGCGTTGCGAAAACATGTGGGACAATCGACCATGAATAACGTCGAGAGTCGGCATTCTTCCTCTTACGATCCTGTCCCGGCTGGTAAGATCGTATGATTGGATGTCACCGTCATCGGACACCACAGAACCTTCTGCTGACTCTGCGTCTCCGTCCTGTAACGCCTCCATCAGGGCATCGACTTCGCTCTGGCTCAGGGTTGGGGGCATGGATGAACCTCCGTACTGTTGTTACGCCTGAAAATCACTGCACCACGAACTCCGTAAAATAGACCCCACGCACACGTCCTCGACCCAGGACATCGGTGAGTCTGTTTTGAAGACTCTTCCTCAGTTCCTTTTTCCCCTGTGGAGTTCTGACTTGTTTGTATGTCAGGCTGCTTATCAACTGGATCACCGTGTCTCGTACGACTGGTTCTCTTTCTGTGACTTGCTTCATGGTATCGTCATCCGCCATTTCCAAGGCCAGCCCCAGTTTCAGATACCTGTTCGCTTCCCTATCGGCCAGATTGACTATAAAGTCGTTTAGCTTCAGCAATGGTCCATGCTCCCCGGCAGGAGCGGGTGGGACATCCTCTTGAGAGGCTTGCCCCTCGGCGGCAGCAGGTTCGGGGTCCGGTTTATTAAAGACGAAAATATAAGCGAGCACCGCTCCAACCAACACCAGATTTACAATCACAATCAGCCCCATCTTGGAGGACTTGGGCTTTATTTCCAGTTCGTCCTCTGTGGCGTTTTTTTCGTCTGCCATTTTAGTTATTCCTCCTGCGAATGCACGCTCATAGGTGCAAGGGTTTGTCGTACCAGGTAAGAATCATGTCAATCTTTGCATCCTTGTTAGGTAAACCTTCAAATTCCCAACCTGGCCCGTATCCGGATACCGCCATCTGGTGCGAGTCTGCATGGCCTTCACTGAGCAGATAAGCGATTACCGCCAAAGCCATGTCAATGGCCCACTGCCAGGGATCACCCTTGAGCAACTGCTTTTGCTGTATCCCGTTGATCCGGAGGTGCAAGTTCGAATGATTGTTCAACAAATCCGCGACACCATCCAACACGGCCATTCCATCCTCGCTCAGCTTCAGGCTATTGGGCAAAAACATGCTCTCTACAGCGACAGTGATTGCGATGCCCCCTGGAACGGTACGCACCTGGATCAAATCCTCCAGGTTGTTTTCATCTATGAGGTGCTCGACTAACATGGCCATTCTGGCGGTTTGTCCGCCTTTTTCCTTGAGGCTGTTTTCCAGTTTGGTAAACACCTGCTGCGAAAGGAACGAATTGACCGGAAGAGCCGATGAGTTCTGGTTGTCCTCGGTGGCTACTTTTTTGAGCAATCCCATCTTGGCGTTGAAAAATCCGAAGGTGTCCTTTAGCGCCTTGTTGTCCATGGACGACATAGTCAAAAGCAAAACGAAGAATGTCAGCATCAGCGTAAGCAGGTCTGAAAATGTCGCCATCCATGCGTTGGGATCCACTGCCTGACCTTCAGATTCCGGTGCTTTTTCTTTCTTACGTGCCACCGGTCACCTCCATCAGCCCGTCCATGATAATCTCCACCCTTCTGTTTTCAGGGCCGGTGGCTTTCGCCTGTCCATTTGCGGGTCTTGTGTCTGCGTATCCCACCGCAGACAACAGCTTGGCATCAACATGACAACCGTCCCTAAGGTACCTGAGTACGGATATTGCTCTTTGAGCTGAAATCCGCCAGTTATCCATGGGTGATTTGCCAGGGGTGGAGTCCGTATGTCCCTCGATTCGAACGGGAGTTCTAAGGATCTGCATCGCATGGCCGATCTGGTCCAGATATGGAAATGCCGCAGGATTCAACTCGCTTACGCCAGATGCAAACATGAAATCAGAATCAAAGGCCAGCACTACCTTTGTACGGCTGGTCATGATTTTCATTTTGCCCGTTGCAGTAGCCCCCCTGAACATCGAGCCAAGCGAAGACAGGAATGTCTCCTTTTTCACGCCGCCCATGATAATATTTGACGACGGTGCATCCATACCCTGGTCCATCAGACCAGTTCCATCAGGTAAAATGCCAAATGAACCCATCAATGATCCTATGGCCATCTTGGTCCGTCTCTTGTCGAGAGAAGCAAGAGAATTGAGCAAGATGAAAAAGGCCAGCAGTATCATCGTCAAGGCGGTGAATTGCACCACAAAGGGATCTGCTCCACTCTGCTCCTCGTCCGGTGCCTTTTTTTTCTTCTTTGCTGGCTTTTGCTCATCCGGCATCAAACACCCCTCAACTATCGAACTGACTCGTGCGTTTTGCTGGAGCCAGATATGACAACAACTTCTGTTCCACTATGCGTGGGTTATCACCTGCTGAAATCGCCAACATTCCCGTGACCACCAATTCCTTGTATACGACCTCCGCCTTGCTCCTGGTTCGAAGCTTTGCTGCGATGGGATTGAAAACAAGGTTCGCCAAAATCGCTCCATAGAACGTGGTCAACAACGCGACCGCCATGGCAGGTCCAATGGATGAGGGATCATCCATACTCTGAAGCATCTGTACGAGACCGATTAGTGTTCCGATAAGGCCCAGGGCCGGCGCATAGGCGCCGAGAGTAGAAAAGATGTCCGCTCCTTGCTGATGGCGATGCTTTACTTTTTCAATCTCGATGGAAAGAATCTCATCGATTGAATCCAGGCTCTGTCCATCTACAGCCAATTGTAAAGCTTTTTGAAGAAATGGATCATCCTGTTCCTTGGATGCGGATTCCAGTGCCAAGATCCCTTCCCTCCTTGCCTTGGAGGCAAACTCCACCATCTTGGCTACTATTTCCGCCGGGTCCCTTGTTTTTTCTGAAAACGCGTTTGCCGCAACTTTCACCGCACTGGTAAAATCAGACATGGGAAAAGCGATCAATCCCGCACCGATGGTACCACCTATGACAATCAACAGCGAAGGCACATCCACAAACGCTCCCATGGTGCCACCAACAGCTATGGCGCCTACCACCAAACCAAAAGCAGCGAGGAACCCGATTAGAGTTGCCTTGTCCATATCGTACTCTCCATGGCCGGACGCAACCGGCTATACCTTTGTCGAAAAAACGACACCAATAAAACAACTAGCAATCCTCATGCCATATCCTGCAGATTCGTTCTCCCTTGATTTTCAACACGATTTTCAGTTCCAACTCCCACCGGCGCCAAGGAAACGTCAACTCCTTGACGCCAGGTGGTCAGGTCTCACTTCCTTATCGTTTCAGGTTTACGGTCTCCATGAGCATCTGGTCGCTTGTTGTGATGATCTTGGAGTTTGCCTGAAACCCTCTCTGGGCTCCAATCAGGTGTACAAACTGTTCCGCCAAATCTACGTTGGACTGCTCCAGGCTATATGAATGAATTGACCCCCTGGAACCGGTGTTGGGTGCACCTATCAAGGCTTCTCCGGAATCTATGGTCTCTATCCAAAGGTTTCCACCTGTTCTATCCAATCCCGAGTTGCTCTGGAAATTAGCTAGTGCGAGTTGTGCGACCTCCCTGACTTCACCGTTGGTGAAACTTCCCATTACCATTCCATCAGGAGTTACGCTGATATTCTGCAAGGTACCGGTCGCATAGCCATCCTGGCTCTGGAAATTGATCGTGCTGGCACCGGCAAACCCGGTAGTACCATCGAGCCCGGTTCCCCCATCGGTTGTGATGCTGTCACCGAAATCAAAATCAATGACCTGTCCTGCAGCCGCACCCAGAAAATTCACCGTATTGTTATTGATGGTCTCTGTGTCCAATTCTCCATTTACCGTAAACGTCAAGGTACCATCTGCAATCTCTGTCGGAGTTCCAGGGGTTCCACCAGCCAGTTCGCCACCATCAACCACAGCGTGCCATTCCCAACTGTTGGCAGCGGTCTTTCGAAAATAAACCTCTACGGGATGGGCATTTCCAAGACTGTCATAAACGGTTATGGTGCTATTGAAATTGGACGTGGCTGCAGCGTTGGTCACATCCCATGCCGCTGCCGGAACCTGGGCATCTGCATCGAGATTGGCAATCATGTCGATCTGCGTCGTAGCTCTCGGAGGAACATTGTGTGAGGTGATGTTCAAATCCCCTACGGTACCAGCCAGTTGACCGCTGTCATCCACAGAGTATCCTTGCACCCTCAAGCCAGAGTTGTTTACGAGGTACCCATCCTTGTCTATGACGAACTGTCCTGCTCGACTGTAGTAGTTTCCCTCAACCCCGTTGTACGAACCGTTCAACACGAAAAAGCCTGCACCTGAAATGGCGAGGTCTGTGGCCTGTCCCGTGTTCATCAACGAGCCCTGGGTAAACATGTTCTGGACATCGTTGAGAACCACCCCTCCTCCAAGTTGGCTGGTGGAACCATTTCGTCCCAGGATGCTCTGCTGCAAGACATCATCGAAATTTCCGCGAGCACTCTTGAACCCTATGGTGTTTACATTGGCAATATTGTCACCGATGATTGACACCGACATACCATTAGCCTGCAAACCGCTGACACCTGTGTACATTGAACTCAATAAAGTCATTTCGACCTCCGAAAGTTTTCCCTTTCAAGGGAATGTGGTTGAGAGGAACGCAACAATCGGTTGACGCTCCAGGGCTTCCTGACGGCAGGTCCAGCCCATGAAAAATACGAAACTTCCAATCTGTTTTTCATCATGTGTCCCATCACACGATCACCGCCCCATCAATCTTGGTAAACACATCACCTTGGGGTGCACCTCGAGGCACCATTGTTATTACAGCCGAGTTGGGCACACTGAGGATAAAGCTGACATGATCGGTTACCACCAGCGATTCATTGATTCCCTTTGACCTGGCCAGTTCCAGTCCTGCCTGAAGCTTTTGCCTGAGAGCTGCATCCATCCGGATACCGTGGGCCCTCATACGGTCCAAGGCATGGGAACTGAACTGAAGCGGTCTCTGAGATCCCGCTGCCTTGCCTTGCTCGGTCCTTACGAGCACCTGCTCGAACGTGGGCCCCCTCGGCTTGCCCCGCACCGTGGGGCCGCCGACAGTGCTATTTGTCGGTCCGTATGTCTTGGTTGTACCAACTGCATATGGCATGGATTCACCTTCCCTTCTGCACCCCCGACCATCGCCAGGGATACGGTTAGTGTTTGTCGTCCTAATCCAGCTGCTAAAACAATTGCAGCACCAAAAACCTAAGAAATCTCGATCACGTCTCCCATGGATATCCGTCTGTCACCCATCAACAACTCCGGATATCCCTTGTCGTAACTAATCCCGGTGATGATGCCGGAAATTCTTCCCGTCGCCGAGACCTCATCGCCATTTTCATCCACGCCCTTGACCTGGAATGAATAAGTTCCAGCAGGCAACCTATTGCCGTCATCATCGCACCCATTCCAACTAATGCTGTTTTCTCCGCTGTCTCTGTCACCCAAGGAAATAGTGCGAACGATTCTGCCGGATTCATCCGTTATGGTTACCTCCAACTCCTTTGCATCCACAGGCAGATCGAAATTCAACTCCACGTCTCCCTGCTCACCCAACTCCACTTGGTCGCCTTGTGCCTGTACTGTTTTTCCAATCAAGGATGCCACAGCTGTTCCCGTAGATGCCGAGGAGGATACGGCCA
This sequence comes from uncultured Myxococcales bacterium, assembly GCA_964431605.1. Taxonomy (GTDB): domain Bacteria; phylum Myxococcota; class B64-G9; order B64-G9; family B64-G9; genus JALVPF01. The sequence goes on along the minus strand of CAYSLH010000014.1, from coordinate 8,709 downwards.
AGGAATCCAGTCTCTGATTCATCTGCACCATCTGCTCCAAACCGGAAAACTGAGCCAATTGAGCTACGAATGCACTGGAATCCTGGGGGTTGAGAGGATCCTGGTTTTGTATCTGGGAAATCAACAACCTCATGAAATCCGTCTTACCGAGTTGGCTCTTGGAACTTGTGGCACCTTGTGCCTGGGTATCCCAACCGGTCTGTGTGATTTCCATGACAAACTCCTTTCATACCAGCAAGTCCAACCCGGACTCAGGTTTTACAGACTTGGTAATTTCCATGGTGTCTACCTTCTCAGGAACCGATCCCATTTTGCCATGTTCGACACCATTATTAGTCCCAGCGCCTTGATGGGCAGATTCATCGTTTTGTCCGCCTTGCTCCGGCTGAGCCAGGTCCACCACCGCAGAATCTACCCCCATCTGTGTCAAGCGTTTTTCCAACTGGCCTATTTCCTGCTGCAAAAGACTATAAGACGTTGACTGACTGCACTGTATGACCACTCGAAGCTTTCCGGTCTTTCTGGAAAACACCACGTTGATCTCGCCTAGCTCCGGAGGGTCCAATCTGATGCTTATGGATGACCTTCCACTCATCAAAGCCCTGGAGACTCTGGCAGCAAGCTGTTCGGCCATGCCGGCCAAGTCATCGTGCGAAGATGTAGGTATGCTGCCAGAGACCTCCGTTTTCAAAGAGGCTGCGTTTAAATGCGAACTGGTCTGTTCGTTGAAGGAAAGAGGTAAAGTGGCCGTGGAAGAATTTTTATCATGTCCCAACCCGAAGGCCTTCGTCTCCTTCACGTTTTTTCCAGCCTTGGCCTTCGGAGAACTCTTCCTTACTATTTCATTACCGCCTTGTTTTACTTGGTGCTGCTGCCCTGGTGAATCGGCATTTTTCACCTTTCCTCTGGGCGCATAAGCATTGTTTTGCTTTACCACCAAATGGGCATCAGAACGTGCAACCCTTTGTCGGGGGACTATTTGTTTCTCTGTATTGGATTTATCAGTACTGGACTTATCAGTACTGGATTTTTCAGTATTGGATTTGCCGGTTTTTATCCGTTCCTTTTTTTCCAAGCCCTGTTTTTCCAGTTCCTGTTTTTCCGGTTCTTGCTTTTTACGAGACTGAAGATTTTCACGATACAGGGAATGGTTTTCCTTTTCAGGAATCCGGTTAGCAAAGACATCTGCCTTTTGTATAGCTAATCCACCCTCTCTTCGCGACTTCAAAGATTGCAAGGAATTACCTTCAGTCGTTGAATTATTTTTCTTACCATTACCTGACGAGGGAAAAACCCTTTGAGCAACGATTCCATCCACATCGATGGGCACCTGTTGTAAGGCGTTTTTTTCCAGGTTCCTGCCCGAATGGCCTTCGGGTTTTTTCCCGGAATCATCACTTTTGTCACTCTTTCTATGTTTTGCGTATTTCCCTTGAGGCTTGTGATCGCTTTTTACGTGATGGTTCGATCTCAGAATCCTTCCCAACAGCTTTCTGAAAAACCAAGAACGCTTTTTGGGAACACCTGTCTCTTTGGTCGAGGCAGACAAACCGTTCTTTGCTGTGTCTGCACCCATGAAGACTAAACGCATCATAACGATCCCTTCTTGCCTCCGCTTTTCGTCGAAGCCACTGTACGTGTATCGATCACCTTCTGCATGAGTACCGCTGCTCTCTGTGCGTTCATGGCTTCAAAAATTTTTCCGACCTTTTTGCCATCCACTACACTCAAAAGTTCCACTGCCAAACGATCGTTCATCCTCGAGATGGCAATGGCCGCGGCCTTTGGAGACATGGCAGCCAGACTCTTAGCCACATGCCGGACCCTGGCTTTTCTTGCTGCAGCCTCCTGCTTGGAAAGTTTTTCCGTGGACCTCTGGTTCAATTCATCCATGGAAGTCCCGACCGTGGGCATGGGTGGAGTGTCTGCGTTTTTCATGCCCTTTTGTAATCTACTCAACCTTTTTATCTCGCTGCTTATCTCCCCTTTGAGTTCTTCCAGTCTTCTTCGTTCCTCGATCAACTTCTGCCGCTGCTGCTCTAAGATGTCTGCAGCCAATCCCATGGCCTGCTTTAGGTCTACCTTGGAGGGAAGTCGGTCCTTTACCGCAGCTGAAGAACCATCCCCATCAGCTGTCGTGGTTTTACCCTTTGCGGGACTGGCAGATGCAGAAAACGACAGGGCAAACAAAAACATAAACACACCGACAGTGGACCTCATAATCCCACCTCCTTGGCCACCGGATCATTCAACACGGCCCTCATCTGCCTAAGAGCGTCATCCATGGAGACCAACTCACCAGCGCTCTGTCGCAGGAAATCCCTCAGCGCATCTATTCTTGAAAGAGCCCTGTCGAACCTTTTGTTAGAACCCTGCTTGTATGCTCCCACGTGAACGAGATCCTTGGCCTCTTCGTAATCTGCAAGCACAGATCGAAGCTCATTTGCCATCTGGAGATGGACCGGATCCACTATTTCGTTCATCAATCGACTGACACTTCCGAGTACATCCACCGCGGGGTACTGACCGCGAGACGCCAACTGACGAGACAAGACCACATGGCCGTCGAGAGCAGCCCTGGCGGCATCGACTATGGGATCGTCAAGATCGTCAGATTCTGCCAAAACCGTGTATATGGCGGTCAGGCTGCCCTTTCCCACTCCTGGCCCGGCCCTTTCCACCAGACGTGACAACAGTCCGAGAACCGAAGGAGGATAACCCTTGGTGGTGGGAGGTTCCCCAACTGCCAACCCCACCTCACGTTGGGCCATGGCAACACGGGTCAGAGAATCCATGGTCAGAAGAACCTTGTAGCCACAATCCCTGAAATACTCTGCGATAGCCGTTGCCACGAAAGCACCACGTGTTCTTTCCACCGGTGAGCGATCTCCGGTGGCGACCACCACCACCGACCTGGCAAGCCCATCAGGTCCCAAGTCTCTTTCGAGAAACTGCCTCACCTCCCGTCCTCTCTCTCCAATGAGAGCCACCACGTTGACATCAGCCTGAGAACCACGACAGATCATGCCCATGAGAACACTTTTTCCGACGCCAGAACCAGCCACGATAGCCAGCCTCTGACCCTCACCACAAGTAACGAATGCATCGATGGCCTTGATACCCAACGATAATGGTCTCGATATCAACTGTCTGAGCAACGGATTGGGTGGAGAGCCATAAATGGTACGTTTATCGTTGGACAAGGGAGGAGGCTTACCATCCATAGGATGACCGAGGCCATCGATGACTCTGCCCAGCAATCCTTCACCAAGGTCAATTGTCGGTTGACGTTTTGCCGGTAGAATCGAACTACCAGGTGCAACTCCCTGCATGTCCCCAAGAGGCATCAATAACGCGGTGTCCGCCCTGAATCCAACCACCTCGGCAGGCACACTCAAGCTATCTCCTTCCGGTCTGATGGAACACATGGCTCCGAGCCTGGCGTCGGGCACCCAGCCCTCCACCATCAAACCGACCACTTTTGTGACCTTTCCTGCAACTCGAATGGGATCGATGGCATCCAAGGCTGATCGCAAAGTCCCAAAAGTGTCCATGGCCTCATTCATGAATCCTCCACGAAAAGTTTTTCGCTCATCAACGACTGAACCACTTGCCTGACACTGTCTGCCTGCACATCCAGGCTCGCATCTATACGCATTTTGTCTGACTCCAGAATGCAGTCACCTGGCTCCATGTTTGGGTCGGCGCTCAGTTTCACCGCAGGGCCTTCTGGTGTCATTTCTTCCATCCATGCAGGCAGAGGATCCATGGCGAGTAACCTGTCTCTTATCCTCGGATTGACCCTCAGGCGCATTGGACCGTTTGGTATTCGTTTATCCAGGCAGGACTGTATATTTTTCAAAATCCACTCTTCATCCGGATCACGGTTGATTATTCTCCTGGTCATGGCAGTGGCAAGTTCCACAATGACATCGATGCTCTCTTTCCTGATCTGGCCCAGCAGTGTCCCCAGTCGCTTTGTCATGAGCAGGGCTTTTTCTTCGAATTCCTTCTCCAACTCCAGTCTGATCTGTTCTTCCGCCTTTGCCTTTCCTTCATTCACTCCTCTCTGGTACGCCTTTTCTAATCGTTGCTCATATGTCTTTGTTTCCGTAAGCACATCTTGAGTCCCGTCGGTTGATGCAGAATCATCAGGTGCATCCTCCACCCGGTCATCCAAAGGCACTTGTTTATCCTCAGGAACGGTTTCTTCGAAAGCTCCATCAGCGCCTGTTTGCTCATCATGGGTATCTGTGTATACAACCGTCGTGCTTCCGAAATAGGCCGGCACCACGGTTCTGACAGCACGACTGCTCCAGACAGGAGCCCTTAGCTGGTTTTCCCTGGATGGATGTATCCAGCCGACTGCATCCTTGTTGTCATTTTCAATCACGAGCAACCTCTCTTTGCGTCTAGACCACGTCGTCTCCCGCACCACCAATTATCAAGGCCTTTCCTTCCTGGATGAGTGTCGCCGCTGCCTCCACTATGGCTTTTTGCGCTTCCTCCACCTCTGACAACCTCATTGGGGGCAGTGTCTCCACGTCTTCAGCCAGCATGGACGCAGCTCTTTCGGACATGTTCTTGAAAAACTTGCTCTTCACATCTTCATCAGCCACCTTCAACGCCTTTGCAAGCACCTGAGAGTCGATCTCTTTGAGCAGGTTACGAATACCGCCATCGTCCATGTTTCCGAGCTCTTCGAAGGTGAACATTTTTTGTTTTATGGCATCGTGCAACTCTCCGTTTTCACTTGCCAAGCCGTCCAGGATTTCGGAAGACTCGTCTTTTCCAAGGCGTTTCAAAACCCCGGCCGCCAATTCCACACCATTGAGTTTCCGGCTTGGTCCGCTCGATCGTCTTGCCAACTCTGTGCGCAAGGATATCTCGATACGCTGCAAAACCGCTTCGGAGACTTGGGTCAACTTCGCCATACGACCCATGACCTCAATACGTCGTGCCACTTTCATGCGGTTGAGTATATTGGCGGCACGATCGGGATCGATGTGAGACAAGACCAGCGCTGTTGTCTGAGGGTGTTCTCTTTTGAGCAATTGGGCCAGGTTTTCCGCATCCGCATCAGGGACCAGACCTCTTTCAGGTAGTTCTTCCTGCTCGTCTTCCAAGCCTGAATGGGCTATTACTGACTTTATGAACTCTGCGCTTTCTCCTGGAAGAAGTTTTCGGCCATCCATGGATTCGTGGAATTGTTTCAGTACATCATCGAGCGTCTCTTGATCCACGCTCTTGAGGCGTTTTGCCGCTTCGGCGATTCTTTTGACCTGCTGTGGTTCTAGTTGACCCAAAACCGCGCTGGCACTTTCCATGCCTAACGTGTAAAGCAACACTGCACACTTGGAAGGTCCATCCATTTGTGTATTCATGATTGCTCCGCCTCCAGCCATCCGCGAACCACCTTTACGACCCTCTCGGGGTTCTGTCCTGCCAATTGACGAACCGCCACGAGTGGATCGCTGTTTTGTTGCGTACTTCCGGGCAGGGCCTCAGGAGCTGTTCCCGGAGAGGATAGCTGCTTTTCCAATTCGGCTACTGTCGTGGGTCGAGCATTGGAAATCATCACCTCCTGGGTTTTTGCTGGCGTAACGAACCTCACGATGGGTCTCAACACGAAAAGGAAAAGAACCACAGCCAATAGCACCAGGCCCAGCTTTTTGAAGATGCCACCACCTTGCTCCAGCAACCAACTTACTATCGACTCATCCGGCTCCTGCGTTTTATGGAAAGGAACGTTCGAGACTTCCACCTGGTCTCCTCGCTCAGGGTTGAAACCGACCGCCTTTTTGACGAGATTTGTAAACCTGGCCATCTCTTCCTGGCTGCGTGGTTGATATACTGGTTTTGTTTCTTCTCCGGATGAGTTTTTCTTGGCGTCTGTCTTGGCTGTCTTCTTGCCTCCTTGATCATCGGAGGCGGTCTCGTCCTGGATTTCCATGTAGGTACCGTCAACCACCACAGCAACGCTAAGCCGTTTTATTTCGCCTTGAGGCCTCTCCGCTCTGAGTATCTTTTTGTCCACCTCGTAATTTATGGTCTCGTTGGATCGTTCCATGGAACTTCCAACTGCGTTCGTGTTCGCTCCCGGGCCTCCAGGAGTATTTGACCTGGCTCCGGCCACTCCGCTGGCCACCTGGCCCGCTCCCTGCTGTTTTTCCATACTCCTTTGTTCACTTCGAACCACGGTTTTTTCGGGGTTGTAGAGTTCACTCGTCTCACGGACTTTGCTGAAATCCACGTCGGCGGTAACTTGGGCCACTACATGTCCACTCCCCACCAGCGGCTCCATTAACTCCAGTATTCGGTTTTCCATTCGCATTTCCACCATGCGTTGGTATTCAGCTCTTTCGGAAGTTGAAGAATCGTCTTCAGAGTCTCCCAGCCTGGCCAAAACCGTACCATTGCCATCCATCACTGTTACGTTCTCTGGTTTCATTCCCTCCACGGCAGCGCTGACCAGCTGGCGAATACCTTTAATCTGTTTCTTGTTCAGTTTTCTTCCAGGTTTCAAAGCCAGCACCAACGAGGCGGAAGCAGGTCGCTGCTGGTCTTTGAAAACCGAATCCTTGGGTAACACGATGTGGACACGAACAGAGCGAACCTCAGATAGAGAGCGTATGCTCCTCGATAACTCACCCTCCAAGGCTCTGCGAAAGTTGATGCGCTCCCGAAACGAAGTCATGCCAAGTTCGTTCTTGTCAAACAGCTCGAATCCTGCTCCACCCCCCTGAGGCAAACCCGCGCTGGCCAATTCGAGTCGAGCCTCATCGATCCTGTTGGAAGGGACGAGAATCTTGTTTCCGGAGGTCGATATTTTGGTTGGTATGTTCTTTTCTCGGAGAATTTTTGCTATTGCTTGGGTGTCTTCTTCCGACAAGCCAGATGCAAGACTTTTATATGTGTCGCTCGAGACGCTTACGATTATGGCGACCAATGCACCTATGGTGAGCACCATTATGACAACCAGGGAGATTCGCCTCGTCATACTCAGGGAATTGAAAAATCCCTTCATCTGTCCTAAAGTCTTTTGCAGGTTTTCGTTCATTGGTTCATCTCCAAAACCAAGCCCTTGAAGCAAAGTTCAAAAAATCTCACGCCCTTCGTGTGTCAATGGGTGTTTACATTCGACTTATCTCACGATACGCCTCGATGACTCTGTTTCTGACCCGCATCAGCAATCTCAAAGACAAGTCCGCTTTTTCCAGGGACATGGCCATTTCGTGAATACCGGCTTTTCCCTTTACAAATTGCTCGGTGCTGGAGTCGGCAGCCTTGAGATTGGAATCTACTTTTTCGATGGCATCTGCCAATGATCGTGAAAAGCCCTTTGAATCACCTGTTTCCCTCAAACGCTGCAAGCCTGGGACTTCCGAAGAGGAACCAGTACTGATTTGCCCTGGGGGAAAAGCCACAACTGGGAGTGTCATCTTTTACCTCCTCAACGAATGAGATCTATTGCGCGGCGAGCCATCTGCTTGAGCGATTGCAGCACTGTGGCATTGGCCGAATAGGACCTGGTCGCGGTGATCATGTTCACCATCTCGTCGACCACTTCCACGTTGGGCAACTGCACATATCCATTAGCGTCTGCATCCGGGTGGTCCGGGTCATAGACGATTTTCCCCTGGCTGTTGTCCTGAACAATCCGTGCAACCTTTACCGCCTGGACGTTATTGCCCAACTCAGGATCATCTCCTGGCAGTGGAACCGCTTCGAACACGGGGTCTTTGCGCTTGTATGGGCCGCCCTCGGCCGTGCGTGTCGTTTGAGCATTTGCCAAGTTAGAAGCCACGATGTTCAGCCTGGTCCTTTGGGCTGCCATTCCAGACCCGGCAATTTTCATGGCTGAGAAAAAATCACCCATCATGCACCTCCCTCGCTGACCGCATAGCGCAACATTCCAATTTTTTTCTGGAGAGCACGGGCCGTTGCGTTGTACTGAATCGTGTTTTCCGCAATTTTTGCCAACTCACGATCCAACACCACCGTGTTACCATCCAGTCCTGGTTGGCCGCCGGGATCGTACTCTAGTTCAGGCCCGTCCTGACCCGGACCCATGGACTGGAGATGTTTTTCAGATGTTACCGAAAGCCGCCCTACGGGCATTGCGCTTTCCAGAGCTCGCTGAAATTTCAAGTCCACCGGTGTATACCCAGGTGTGTCTGCGTTAGCCACATTGGCACTGAGCACTTGCTGTCTGCTCAATCGCAAGTCCAATGCCTTTCCCAACAGGGATGTGATTCTGTCCGGAAAATCGCTCATGATCATTGTCCTCCGCTCGTCTTCACCGGCAGCTTGACCAGTGCTCTCGAGCCAACAGACGTTCTGGGCACGAGTTCAACGGTCCCGCCATGAATCTGCGCGGCTCTTACTGCGAGACTGAGCCCGATACCGGCATGGCCCGGCTTGGTGGAAAAAAAAGGTCTCCATATTTTCTCCTCCATACCTGGATCTACCCCAGTGCCCTCGTCTATCACTTCCACGACTATCCCTTTTTCATTCTGATCCAAATTGACCCAAACCCTATCGCTGCCGCTTTCAACCGCGTTTCTGACAATCTGCTCCACCAATTGGGCCAATAATGGAGCATCTCCCACCATAAAAACCGCCGATGGAGGGACTGTTACGCTTGGCGTTGCAGCACCGGGCAGATCTACTGTAACTGAAGCCACTGCCTGCCTGAGCACCGCGTCC
>CAYSLH010000013.1:19884-38129 GCA_964431605.1 uncultured Myxococcales bacterium | reverse complement strand
TTCGTGTTGCAAGGCTGCAAGGGATGTCGCTTCTCTTATAAACCTGGCCACAAGTTGGGTGTCGCTTGCATACTCTTCCTTCAATACCTTTATGGCAACCGGGCGATTGAGGGAATTCTGGATGGCTTTGTAAATTACGGCCATCCCCCCGATTCCTATCTCACCAATGATTTCGCAGTTGTTGACCTGTTTGATGGTCATGGTTGCTCTACTTACCGGAGGGCGCCTAGTTGTTGGGAGTGTATTGCAATACCAGGGAGACCTCGGTCTCGTCCCCCACCGTGAGCTTGGAACATCCCCTCAAGTACTCATCCGCTTCAGAGTCCTTGACCCTCGCGAAAAAAATATATTCACCACCTTGCCCAAGCACCACTTCCGGTATGTCCTGGATCTTGGAGAAGTCAACGACCTTGGAAATGGTTACAGGGTATTGCTCATCAAAGGGTTTCGCAGAGCCATCCAGCAGGGCGGTACAACTGGCATCTTGCGAAGATTCGATGATGTAGAACTCGATGGTCACAGCATCGTTTATGGCGTCCTGGTCGGGGAAAAGAAACGTCAACCAGTACGAATGGTTCGTTCCTCCACAACCGGCGGCAGAAATTGTTGCGGTCACAAGCAGCAATACGTTAAACATCTTGAGAAGTTTATTCATTTTTTCCTCCCGGCCCATTTTCGCTCATTGATTGATGCCGGCTTTTATCTGGTAGGTGTAAGTGTCTGAACCGCCGGATGCCATGGAGATGCCTATGGCGGTTGCTGTTATTACGGCAACGCCGCCACCCACCGCAGTCCAGAACCACCATGTTTTCCAATAGGGGGTCTCGCTCGATTCTTCATCACCATCGTAACGCAGTTCGTCTGGAGGTGGAGTAGTGGCTGCGGCCGCTGCCTGGTCTTCTTTGGTCGAGGCTTTGCTGGTGTTGTCCTTAGCCGCAACTATTGCGCCCTCGGATGCCATCACACGAAATGGATGGGAACCCGAACCTGCGCGACCGAGTACACCACCGTATTTATTCAGAGCTTCGAAATGATACAAAAGGGCTTTAGCCTTTATGTCCTTAGGTATTACGAATTGAACTGGACCCTTTTTGCCGTCGGTATCAGCTTTCAACTCTCCTGTTACATCATTGGCAGGTGTTCGATAACGTAGCCTGAGTTGATGAACCAGGTTGTAAGGATTGGCTTTCAGGTGGCAGGTGAGCTTGAGGCCTGCAAGGGATGTGACGTTGGTGGGTTCGATATGAACCAACTCCACCACTCCTTCTTCTCCGGCGATGGCCGCCGCCTGGTAAAAAGGAGCAGCCAGGCGAGGAGAGACGTCCTTGGAGAGTCGGTAGTTGGGATCGATGGCCAGCAGTCTCCGAAAAACCATGAATGCGTCATCGATACGGTCGTCACCGGAAAGGCTCAGTCCCTTGACCCGATAGGCTTCAACTATTTTTTCCGGGGTTACATTGGGTGTTTGCAATATCTGGTCTGCGATTTTTATGGCTTTTTGGTATTCCAACTCGTTGAACAACTTGTCTGCCTGAGCCAGGAGTTCATCCACCTCGTCCGCACGCGCAACACAAGTGCCCAGTAACAAAATGCTCACCAAAACAAGTAGGTTTTTCATGTAAGTAGCCTCCAACATTTATGAGCTTGCAATAAGTGTTTGGAACTTAGCATATGCAGGCTCATGTCTTCAAGGTACAAACAAAAAATACAGAATCTTTTGATATCTTAACGGCAAAATTTGCTAAGTCTCTGCCTACGATTTTGAGAATCAGGGCGACCATCCAAGGGTAACTGTCCATATTGTAATGATAAAGGTCATATTGGTCATTTTTTACGATGGTTTGTTTTACGTGGCCTTTACCTGCGAAATTACAGAGATTAAAAATGGTCATTTTTTTGCGTATTTAAACTATTTGCGTACCGTATGAATAAGGAGACACCCAAAGTGTACCCAGGGTGTCGCGGTGTTGGTAGATGGATGATTTCAGACCCAGGTTAGAGTTGCGTTCCCAGAAGCAGTTGGGTGACTCTGAGCGCAGGCAACTAAAGCAGGCAGGGCTCTTTGGGCTCGCTCCTGTGGAGGCTTGGTCTGCCGGAGGCACCAACAGGCAAAACGCATATGCTACGCACGGATTGTTTCGATACTTCGGAAAATTTCCTCCTCCCGTGGCTTCGTATCTCATCAAAAAATATTCTAAACCAGGCGAGTTGGTCTCGGATCCCATGTGCGGAAGCGCTACCACCGGTGTGGAGTGCCTGCTTGATGAAAGGGAGTGCGAACTTCGTGATGTCAATCCCCTGAGTCTATTGTTAGCCAGGGTCAAGACCCGTCGTGTCTCTGCCAATTCCTTGTCGTGCGCACTTGAACGTGTTCGAAAAAGATATGTTCCCTTGGATCATGGTTTCGAACCTGTGGGCCTCAGAGATGTCTCTCACTGGTTTCTTCCCTCCACCCAGTCGAGCCTCAGGGGATTAAAGGCAGCCATAGATGCCGAAAGCAGATCTCAGGTCAGGGATGTATTTACCGCGGTCTTTGCTTCATGCATACGCAGGGTCTCTAAAGCCACTACTCAACAGGGCAGGTTGTTTCTCGACGAGAAGACGGCTGTGGCTGATGCCTGGCCCGTATTCGAACGCAAGGTCAAGGGCGTAATCAGCGCAGTCTCCGGTTTGCCATCAAATCATCCACCAAGGATACAAAAACGCGACATCCGTTGCTCCATTGATGAAGGTATACAATCCAGCGCTTCGTTGGTTATCCTGCATCCACCCTATTTCAATGCCTATCGGTATTCCAGAATCAACTCCCTGGAGCTCGCCTGGTTGGGTTACGAACCAAAAAGTGTCAGACCTTTGGAAGTCAGGGAATACTTCAAGGTAGGTAAGGAAAAAAACCTTGATACATACCTGGATGACATGCAGATCGCCTTGACCAACTCAGCTCAACAATTACGCCATGGAGGAGTGCTCGCTTTGATGATCGGCGATACGGTTCTGCATGGTAAGCATTTGCCGGTCACAGCGCAGCTACTCAATCGCGTTACAGGTGGTGGCCTTTGCGTGGAAAAAATCGCCATTCGTATTCCGCGCTATGCTGAAGCCAACTGGGTCGCTTCACAGAGGAGGAGGGGAAAAAAGCTCGGGGTGGCCCTGTGTGACTATGTCGTGGTGATGAGAAAGCACAAGGGGGATAAGGATGTATAAGATTCCGGTGGTCGTTGCAAGAACACATCCGCCCGAATACAGGTTGCACAAGTACTGGTCGAGAAAACCGCACAATGTTCTTAGCCATTTCATGTCTGAGCTGCTGCAGAAACCAGGTGTCGTGGTGGATCCCTTTTGTGGTTCGGGGGTGGCCTTGAGGGAGGCAACCTTACTTGGACACGAGGCCATTGGCTTCGATCTCAACCCGGCTGCCGTGTTAATCAGTAGGGTAACATTGAACCCACCTGATCCGGAGAAGCTTGTTGAGGCTCTCAGACCGGGTCTGGAGTATTTTTCCACTCTGTGTGACCGGGCGTTTGGCCGCAAGTCCGTAAAGTACGTGGTACACCAAGTGGTTACAAAGTGTCCGGGATGTTCGATGGAGGTGACTTCTAAAACAGCTTCAAAAACAGGCCGCAAGAGAACTTGTCCGAAATGCTCTACCCCCCTCAGGTTCAATGTGGAGACAATGGTTGGGACAAGGGTTGAGGCGGTGGCTTATGTTGGCGAACGTGGGCTCGATCGTGGAGAAAAATCATGCATCGAGCAGGAGAAGTTGAGTTCCATGAAGTGGGGGCCGGAAGATCCGGGGCGATGGAAACTGCATGAGAACAGACGAATACTGGCTTTTGACGGCATGCGTGTCGCTGATCTGTATACGAGGCGAAACCTTGGGCTGTTAGGTTGGTTTTCAGAGTTTATCACAGGTCTGCAAAATGATGAGGTCCGGGATGCGGCCATGTTACTTCTCAGCGCGTCTAGTGCCCAATGCTCCAGGCTGATCCCATACAGGAACAATCTCTCCACCGGAGGCCCTGCATGGAGTGTACCAGGGTTTTGGATGCCACCTGTGCACTTGGAGACCAATCCCTTGGTTCATATCAATGCCAGACTGAAGAGACTGTGTGCCGGACTGGGCAGACTAAGAGCCAACAAACCCAGTGGTAGGGCCCAGGTGGTACAAAGCGATGCGTCCGAGGGGTTGGAGCGGTTGGCCTGCGGCGGGAAAAAAGCTGACCTCGTGTTTTTAGACCCTCCTTACGGAGACAGTGTGCCATACCTGGAGTTCTCATCTGTTTGGAACGCTTTTTTGCAGCAAGGTGAGCAGGGCTTGGATCTGCAAAAAGACCTGAGCGTAAGCGACCGAAAGGACGTGCATGAACCTTGGAAAAGTTACCATGAGGGATTGAAAAATGTAATGGAACGGGTTTCATCTCTCATGAGTGATGATGGCAAACTGCTGGTAACGTTTAATAATAACGACCTGCGGGCTTGGGATGCGCTTTTGCGCGCTGTCCAGAATAGTGGTTTTCGATGTGAGTTTGTTACATATCAACTTCCCGCAGTGGTGCCGGCCAAGGCGTGCTTTTCACCAAAAACTTCATACGTTGGAGACCTTTACGCGGTGTTCGTACGCCGCATACCAAATACCCTGCCGAGTCGGAACATGAAACATGTCGTACGGGCACTGAGACGTTCGGCGAGCGCCAGGAATGGCTTGGTCCCGGAAAACCTTGTAAGGCGAATGGTCGCTGTGGCATGGCTGGAGCACGATCTGGACGTGGAACTTCTTGCTCAGGGCCAGCAATTGGTCAAGAGTCTGTTCGTGAGGCATTCCCCTGGCTTGTTGAAGTTTTTGGGGACACTGGATGAGTCAGCCTTAGAGTTGGAGGAATTGGTTCGTGGTGCTGCGGCTGCCTGTTTGTGCCAGGGCAAAGCGACCTGGGAGGACATGGTGGAGGCAGTTGCCGAAGCTACCTGTGCTGTTGGAATGCCTGAAGCTTCAGAGATAAGATCAATGTTGCAGGACCAGGTGCCAAAGCAAAGCCTGGAACGGAAAACTTCCGCGTGACAAGACCTTTTCTCCGACATTTAAAAACAGAGGGTTCGAACGAGACATTTTCCTTGTCTCATTGATACATTAATACCTTACACCTCGCAGGGTTTGGCCTAATAAATAGAGCAATTAATGGGGAGTTGCCAGTGTTGTTACTATAGGTATGAACATTGCATAAGAGGCATTGATGTTTGCTTCCAGGAAGGAATGCGTTTGAATTTGAAAACAACGGGACATGAATCAGGAAAGGATAGAAGAATGAAAACGACGAATTTCTCCATGCTTTTGACAGGATTGCTTCTTTCGGGCTCTTTGGCTCCAGGCTGGGTTTGGGCCAAGGATGAGTTGGTGCCGGAAAAGAGACTGGAAGAAAAGAAGAAGAAGGATGGGTGGGACTTTTTGCTGACCCCAGGTGCCAGTTTGTCCCTTTCCGACAATAGAAGTGTAATAGGGCAACCGGAAGGTCTCACAGTGGTGCTTGGAGCTAGTATTGTCTCAGGTGCATATTATAGGCATACCGAGCATGAGTGGAGAAGTTCTCTGAATATAGTGGAATTGTTCAACCGGTCGCCTTCGTTGGAAGAATTCGTCAAGGCTTCCGACCTGTTGAAGTTCGAGACAGTGTATTTGTATCACCTTATCGACTGGCTTGGACCTTTCGCGAAAGTCAACCTGGATACGGCCTTGTTCGAAGGTTTTGATGCAAGGGCAGAGGCTACACGGTGGAGCATCACGAGGAGCGATGGTACCGTTGAGACAAGGGATGGGTATCATCTTCGTCTTACGGATGGATTCGAGCCCCTCACCCTGAAGGAGACTGCCGGATTTTTTGCGGACATTTATAACACCAAGGCCTTGAAGTTAGATGGCAGGTTGGGCTTCGGCGGGCTGCAGGTGTTTGCAGACGGTGCGCTTGCCGTGGCTGACGACGATGCGACTCCAGAGGTGGATGTCATAACTCTCAAGGGATACTCCCAGGCAGGTGGCGTGCTCGAATTGACCGTGAGCGGACAACTGTATAAGAAAAAGGTCATCTACAAACTTAATGCCGAGTTCATGATGCCGTTTATTACGAAACTTGAAGATGGAGACGATCGTGGCGTGGTGGAACTGACAAACATAGATTTCAATGCTACTATATCTTTCAAGGTATTCGAGTGGCTTTCTGTAGACTACATGTTCAGGGCGTTACGTCAGCCACAGCTACTGGATGAATTCCAGATTCAGAACAATCTCCTGCTGACAGCTTCATACAGTTTTTTCAAACCGCAAGAAGTAAAAAAATAATATCCGGTAGCGCAACTGGAGATACCAATGAAAGAATCTCTTGGAATAGATTTCGATGCGATCATCAAAACAGCGAGTGAGCTTTTGTCCCAGTGGGGAATGAAAGTTGTTGGTGCGCTGGTACTGCTGGTAGTCGGGTTCATTGTTATCAAGGTAATCCGAAGGTCTGTCCGTAAGGCACTTGTCAAGGCCAAAGTAGATGAAGTCCTGACGCCCTTTATCTCCAACATGGTCTATTATGTCCTTTTGAGCGTGCTTTTGATTGCGGTGCTGGGGCTTTTCGGGGTGGAGACTACCTCTGTGATTGCGGTGCTTGGCGCTGCAGGCTTGGCGGTGGGCCTGGCTTTACAGGGTACTCTCTCCAACTTTGCTTCCGGGGTCATGTTGTTGATTTTCAGGCCCTTCAAGATTGGCGATTTTGTAGACGTGGCTGGAGCCGTGGGTGTTGTGGACGAAGTGGGAGTGTTTTCAACAAAGCTCAACACTCCTGACAATGTCTCGATCACGGTTCCCAACTCCACCATTTACGGTCAGATGATCAAGAATTACTCCTCTAATGAAAACAGGAGGATCGACCTGGTCATGGGAATTTCCTATGATGATGATATAGGAAAGGCCATTACAACCATACAGAACGTGTTGGATTCCCACCCAGCGGTCCTCACAGATCCTGCTCCTACCATCGCGGTAAGCGAGCTTGCTGATT
The DNA here is from genome assembly GCA_964431605.1 of uncultured Myxococcales bacterium. GTDB lineage: Bacteria > Myxococcota > B64-G9 > B64-G9 > B64-G9 > JALVPF01. Next base: position 31,095 of record CAYSLH010000013.1, on the reverse strand, counting down.
CTTCGGTAAACCTGGTCGTGCGTCCTTGGGTAAAGGGTGCGGATTATTGGTCCGTACGGTTCGAGCTGACAAGGTCTCTGAAGGAGCAATTGGAGGCGGCAGGACTTTCAATTCCATATCCGCAGCAAGATGTTCACGTGTTTTCAACAGGAAAAGCCGCCTGAGCCAGGGTTGAAGATATCGCCTTCTAATCCTTATTTATGCCTTTGTTTTTTTGCCATCGTGGGATTATTATTTTCTGGTCCCTTGGTACGAATCGGGTACGAATCGGATTTTATTGCCGGAGGTGCTGTATGAAATACTTGGTAGGTGGACAAAGAACCTTGTGTTTCGTCTCGGTCTTTTTCCTGGCGGGATATTGTCTGGTCAATACGGGGTATGCAAAACAAGGCATGAGTATCAAATCGAAGGCTTTTGAAAACGGAGCAGAAATTCCTCTCAAGTATACTTGCGAGGGGAGCAACCTGACCATTCCCCTGCAATGGTCCAACGTTCCTTCTTCCACCAAGAGCCTGGTACTTGTGGTGGATGATCCTGACGCACCGAATCCCGAAAGACCCAAGATGGTTTGGGTCCACTGGGTCCTTTACGATATTCCCGTCACTGTGACTTCTTTGTCTGAAGGCCCCCGCGACGCCGCCTTACCCAAGGGGGTTCGACAAGGGATGAATTCTTGGAAGAAGAAGAGTTGGGGTGGTCCCTGTCCTCCAATGGGAAGACACAGGTATTTTTTTAAGCTTTTTGCATTGGACAGGCTCATGGGCGACCTTCATACACCCAACGAGAAGGAACTCATGAAGGCGATTGACGGTCACGTATTGGAGAAAGCAGAACTTGTTGGGACATACATGAAAAAAACAAAAAAGAAGTAGCGGTCGCCAGCCTGAGCATCAGAGTTTGCTCTTAAATACCAATTTTTTTGCCAACTTGTGTCATAGATCACATACAAACTTGGATAATTGTGTAAATTCTTCCGTCTAGCATCACGAGAATAACGTAATACCTTTTGAAATCTTCATAATGCAAGGAGATGGAAGATGATGAAAAAAACCAGGTTTTTGTTTATGGCATTGGCTGTAGCGGCTTTGGTAGCCGGCTGTGGGGGACAGTCCGATTCATCCACCTGTCAGGCCGATTCATGTTCGGGTCACGGAACGTGTAATGATTCCAGCGGCAACGTGCTCTGTCAGTGTGAACAGGGGTATGACGGCACCGACTGCTCAAGTTGTGCTGCGGGTTTTCATGATTCCGATGGTAGTTGTGTCATGGATCAAGGCTGTATGGTGGATACATGCTCCGGACATGGTAGTTGTGATGACAGCACTGGAGCACTTGTGTGCACCTGTGACTATGAATACACGGGTCAACGTTGTGATGAGTGTGCCGACGGATACCAGGACAATGATCAGGATGGTACATGCAACGAGACATGTTCCACGGCAGATCTGGATTGTAATGGTCATGGCAACTGCAACGACGAATCGGGAAAGGCCGTGTGTGATTGTGATACGGGATATTCCGGCATGGAATGTGAGGGGTGTTCTGCAGGATACCATCTGTCCGATCAAGGCTATTGTGTCCAGGACTTGACCTGCCAGGAAAACTCGTGCAACGCACACGGCACATGTGATGACAGCCTGGGCTTTGTGCATTGTACTTGTGACGTGGAGTATACTGGCGCCAACTGTGAAAACTGCGCGGTTGGATACCAGGACAATGATGAAGACGGTACTTGTGAACTCAATTGTGCTGCAGCCTCTCCAAACTGCAATCATCACGGCCAGTGCGTCGATGACAGCGGTCAGACGGAGTGCGAATGTGACCAGGGTTATGCAGGCGCGGATTGCGGCGCTTGCGCCTCTCAGTATCAGGACAATGATGGAAATGGCACTTGTGAGCAAAGCTGTGCCATCGCCCAGCTAGACTGCAATGAGCACGGTCAGTGTAGTGATGTTACGGGTATGCCGGAATGTGATTGCTCAGATGGTTTTGGCGGCAGTGATTGCAGCGAGTGTGCTGCGGGTTATCATCCTGACGGACAGGGTGGCTGCTCTGTGGATACTTCCTGCCAACCCAACTCTTGCAATAACCATGGCACCTGCGATGATTCCACTGGCGAGGTGGTCTGTACTTGTGGGCAGGAGTATGCAGGAACAAATTGCAACGAATGCGCCACGGGTTACCAGGACAACGACCACGATGGCGTATGTAGCCCAACCTGTAGTAGCTCAGGACTTGATTGCGGCACACACGGTTTATGCTCCGATTCTTCAGGCCTGGCTACATGCGATTGTGACGAGGGTTATTCTGGTGAGGGTTGTGCCAACTGTTCGACCGGCTACCAGGACAACGACAGCAATGGTACTTGCTTGCCAACTTGTGTGACGGCATCGCCTGATTGTTCGAATCACGGCCAGTGCAGCGATTCCGGTGGACAAGCCGTGTGTCTTTGCGATGAAGGATATGCCGGGGCGGATTGCAGCGGATGCGCTTCCGGGTACCAAGATAATGATTCCAATGATTCCTGCATGCCGAGTTGCTCTGAGGCCGCATTGGATTGTTCCTCACATGGTACCTGTGTCGATACGAGTGGTGAAGCGATTTGTCAGTGCTACGATGGCTATGCAGGGCAACACTGTAGCTCGTGTGCCACAGGCTTCCAGGACAATGATGACGATGGCGTCTGCATGCCTGATTGCAACTCGGCCGGTTTGGATTGTTCCAATCATGGTCAATGCAGCGACCTTTCAGGGCAGGCATCATGTGTTTGTGATGAAGGTTATAACGGTGCCGATTGCGCTGGATGCTCTGCCGGCTATCAGGACAATGACGACGATGGAACTTGTTTGCCTGGTTGCGCCACCGCAGGGCTGGATTGTGGTTCTCATGGAAGCTGCAGCGATGCGAGTGGCCAGCCTGTTTGCCAGTGCAACGATGGATATACGGGCGCAAGCTGCGAATCGTGCGCTGTGGGTTTTCAGGACAATGACAATGATGGTACCTGCCAACCCACATGTACAAATCTGGTACTGGATTGCTCAGATCACGGAGCTTGTGATGACTCAGGTGGCTTGGCGATTTGCGTATGTGATACGGCCTACACCGGGGAACACTGTGACCAGTGCGCCGCAGATTACCAGGATAACGATCACGACGGAATATGTTCTTTTGCCTGCTCCGGAGCTGGGCTGAATTGTCCTACCAATAGCCATTGTGATGATGTGACCGGCACTGCGGAGTGTGTATGTGACGAAGGTTACGATGGTGCCAATTGCGCTGATTGTGCTGTTGGATACCAGGATAACGATGGGGATGGAATTTGTCTGTATGATTGCGCGAGCCTTGGGTGGGATTGTTCCAATCATGGAGTATGTGATGATTCCACCGGGCAAGGAATCTGTATTTGCGACAGCGGCTATGATGATGATGGTGTGGGCCATTGTTTGCCCAACGGCGCAGGGAACGATTGTTCGTCTCCCCTGGCCCTGGATCTTTCGCAAAGCGAAGTGACCGGCAACACGCAAGGCATGGGCGATGACAGTGTTCCTGGTTGCTCCAGTGGTTCTACCGCTGAGGAACTGGTATATGTATTCGATGTATCTCAGCCAATACATGTAACGTTTGAGACGACTGGATACGACACGATCATGTACCTTCGCACAACGTGTTCAGACCCATCTTCTGAGTTGGCATGTAACGATGATGGCGGTCCTGGACTTGGTTCATCCATAACCCAGGATCTTGACGCAGGTACGTACTACCTTTTCGTGGATGGCTATGGTACCAACTCGGGTGAGTTCACCCTCACTATAAATGTGGACTGCGGCGTAGGGTACGTCTATGATCCTGGTAGCGGCAGTTGCGTAGACGATCCTTGTGATCCCAATCCGTGCCAGGCCGCAAACCAACATGTGTGTGATGTTGCATTGCCCGGTTACATATGTTCGTGTGATCCTGGTTATATAGACGATCCCACAAATCCCGGCACCTGCATCGTAGACCCGAATCCCCATGGAGAGGCATGTGCCGATGCGTTACCCTTACCGGTGGGTGAAGGTGTTGTAAGCGGCACTACATCGGATGCGGCAAATGATGATCAGGGCAGCTGTGGTGGTGTGGGACCTGACAGGGTATATGGATTCGTATTGGACCAGACCATGCTGGCATCGTTTACCACCAGCGGTTACGACACTGTGATCTATCTGCGCTCGGTATGTGATGATTCGTCCAGCGAGATTGACTGTGATGACGAGAGTGGTTCCAACCATGGTTCGAAGATAGATATCATGTTGGATCCAGGTTCCTATTACCTGTGGGTCGACTCATGGTCTGATGGCGGCAGTTACGACCTGAGCTATTCTTTCAGGTCTGATCCCTGCGATCCGGATCCATGCCCTGGCACACCCGAGTGCGTTGCATCCAGCGATTGGTCGACATATGAATGTGTATGTCCTGAAGGAACGCTTCCTTATGGTGACACTTGCTTAGACGATCCATGCGACCCCAACCAGTGTACTGACACCAACAAGACGCTTTGCGTGCCAGACTTGCCTGGATCGTACCATTGTGATTGCAATCCTGGTTACATTCCTGATCCCAACAATCCTGACACATGTATCCTGGACCCGGACGCCAACGAGTGGTCGTTCTTTGTTTTTCAGAACGCAGACAACAACCTGGAGAGCTATGGTTACGAGGACCTAGACGAAATGAGCCAGGCTGGCTCCACCGAGTACGTTCACATAGTCTCTCTATTCGATTCTTATGCAGGTTCTGCCAAAGTCTATTACATCACTCCGGGAGGCCGTGACGAGATTGCCGACTGGGGTGAACTGGACATGAGCGATTGGCATACTTTGAGGGACTGGGGAATCTGGGCAATCCAGAATTATCCCGCGCGGCACTATGCTCTGATCATGTGGGACCATGGAGGCGGCTGGAAATCCGACCAACCAAAGAATCCCATCACCAAGGGTTTTTCCAACGACGATCACGGTACGGCATACGAGATCTCAATCTCAAACGGTGATTACGCTTCGGCCCTGCAGGGGATTACCCAGGCCCTGGGTCGCAAAATCGATATCGTGGGGTTCGATGCCTGCTTGATGGGTATGTGGGAGGTGGCAGAAGCCTCCGCGCCTTACGCAAATTACCTGGTGGCTTCATCCGAGACCGAACCTGGTTCCGGGTGGGCGTATCATGGTTTCTTGCCTGGCTTGGTGAGCAATTGGCAGATGAGCCCGGAAGAGCTTGGAACATCCATCGTCGATGCTTTCTATAACGAAAGTACCAGCGATTCCACCCTGGCTCTTACTAACCTGGACACCATGGGTGAACTGGCTTCGGCCATGACCGATTTTGCGAACGCGCTAATGGCGCATTCCGACCTGTATAGCCAGATCGATTCGGTCAGATCTGCGACCCAGTCTTTTTACCTGAGTGAGTTCAGGGATATACAGGATTTTGCTGAGAGAGTCGGCGCCATGAGTGGAGTTCCGTCGGATTTGGCCACAGCAGCCAATGCTCTTGTGGCCCAACTGCAGACCACTATCACATACAGCAGGGCGCAGTCTGGCTATCCCGGGTCCAATGGACTGAGCATTTATTTCCCGTCCCACTCGAGCAGTCTGGATCCTGCTTACATGGATTCAGGAGCTGTGTGGAGTCAGCATTCGACCTGGGATGATTTTCTCCAGTCGTTTACTCAATAGTCTTGTTCTTCCGGCTTGTGCTCGTGAAATGATTGGATTTCGTCGACCTGTAAAAAACCTATGTGTCAAAATCTTACATCCTGAAGAGACAACGCTTCTTTGTCCTTGCCTCCTGGATAGTGTAGACTTTGTCAGACATGGTCGATGAAGACAGGGAAATAGTATATACCAAAAATGCGCTCAAGCGTGGTTTGTTTGCCTCGGCAAAGGGCCTGGTAGCTGGAGGTTCTTGGCTTGCAAATGGCATCTCCCATGCCCTTAAGAGTGTGGACCCGGACGTTAACAGGCACTTGCTCCAGCTTCCACTTCTGGCCAACTCCTTGTTCACACGAAAGGACTCCGAAGTAAGGCCAGCGGAGCAAGATGGCATGCCGCCTTTGGTTTTTGTTCATGGTCTGGGCGGAAACGCCGGAAATTTTCTTGCCATGAGTTGGCTGTTTTGGCTGAGTGGGAGAAAACGCTCATATAGGGTGAACTTTTCTTCAGGTCTGGGCATAGAACGCCTTGCCGAGCTACTGGTCGAATATGTATTTCAGGTGTGCGAAGTGAACCACGAGCCTGAAGTTGATCTGGTGGCCCATTCTCTAGGTGGTGTCGTTGCCAGGTTGGCCATACAAGAAATGAAGCTTTCGGACAGGGTGAAGAATTTCATTTGTCTGGGTGTACCACATGGTGGAACTTACCCAGCCAGGTATGGCAATACTGAGACCCTTCATGATCTGCGTCCAAATAGTAAACTCGTCAAGCGATTGAACTCCGTGAATGTTCCTCCAGGAGTCAAGACCGCTTGTCTGTGGAGCAAAAACGATCTTTTCGTGCTGCCCTCGGAGTCTGCTTGCCTGGACGGGGCGTTGAACCTGGACATGTCTCCATTTACCCATTACAGCTACTTACTGGATCCTCGTTCGTTCGAGGCGGTGAAATACATCCTCGATGGTAAGAGATATCCATACGTTGCCAAAATGAATCAAAATAAGGATGCGGATAGTTTCCATGGTCCCATTGAGTAGGCAATCCAAGACATGGATGGTGGTGTTCAACTTAATGTTTTTGACTGGGTTCATCCCCTGTTCCCATGCCATGCGAAAAATCGCCAGGCAATCACCGCACACCATCGAAGTAAACGATAAGTTAGATATACTATCTCTGGACGAGAAAAACCCCGATTATCGCAAAGCATACATGAGAGCAGGCCAACTCATGGGCAGATGGACCATCAATTTTGCCGGGGTTGGGCTGGATGGTAGCGATCTGGTGCGCATGGCGAAAATGGATATCAATGAGCCCTTCGTTCGTGTGCTCAGGGAAAAAATTGGTCGTCCTGTAGACATGCATGACTTTTTGTTGTTGCTCGACGACCTTCTGGTCGCTGCCAGAAAAGGTCTTTGGGGTAAACCCGTATACATATTGCCTGGCCGAGCAAGAAAAATAGGTGCTCTTCTACACCCCCAGGACGTATTCAGGAAAGACAGGCCAAGAGCATATCCATACTTTTCCCACGAACTGCACATAGATCCTCCAAGACGAAGGCCTAAAATGCCGACAGCTTCAGATGGGGATCCTTTAGGCCCTAACTGGATAATGAGATACAGGAATCCGGTTGGTCGGGAGGCAAAGCTCAGGGCTCTGGCAAGACTCAATCCTTCCGGTACCTTTGCGAACAGGGTCAGATCATTGCTCAACCAGTTGGAGGAGCAGGGAGTTCAAGTAGGACTATACACTACAGTTCGTGATCGAAGACGTGGATATCTCATGTGGGGTGCTTATGCCCTTTCAAAAAAGAAATCCAGGAGGTCTGTTGAAAGATTCGTAAAAAAACTCAACAGACTCAATGGGCAATGGGGTTTGAACATTCCCATCAAGTGGATGCACCCGGGAGGATGGCGCAAGACAGTTGAAGAAGCCAGGAAAATGGCTGATGCTTACGATGTGGTCTATGCCACAAAGACCGGAGCCATGCGTTCGAATCACTATGATGGAAAGGCCGTGGATTTTACCGCGGTGGCTTTGCCAAGACGCCTGACTCTGACAGCCCCGGATGGTGTGCAGCGTACCTTCGACCTGCATGAGCCGGAGCAGTCAAGGGATTTAAACCTGACTCCCGAGATCATTCATTGGGTGGAGGAGCATTTCCAGATGAAGAAGCTTCAGATGGACTACCCTCACTGGAACGATATGGCAAAACCAGAATATACCTTGATGGCAGTGGCTGCATCCATGGCTGAAATGCCCTTGGCCCCACCTCCAGCTCCTCCGGACATTATCGGTTTGTCAGCTAAAGGGCCACCGGAGCTCAATTCCTGGTTCGAGTCCTCATACCAGCTGATCGCCCTGGGACTTTTGATCTCAGGTTTGTTATTGGTGCTGATCGGTATCAAGAAAAAAAGGCTATCCCCTTGACCAACCTATGGGATGTTGATTATTTTATTATGTGGACTTCATGAAGTAAAGCAATGACACACCAACTGGAGAAAGAGATGAGACCTGTTTGGACTTTTTTTGTGACCGGATTTTTAACTATCGTGTTGACCCTGGCCTGTCCCTGTTTTTCAGTTGGTGCTTCGTCGGTTGCGACCAAGGGAAAGGTCAAATTGGTAGGCAGGTACAGAACAAAAAAAATCAAGGAGGGGAGACGTAATAAAACTTATTTTAATTTGAAAAAATCCAGGAAGTTGGAGCTGAAGGCCTCTGGTCCTGTGGATGTCGTGTTGCTTTTTAGAGCTCTAAAAAGTGGACACACCAAGTGCGAATTGAACCTCGATGGAAAGGATACAAGGCAGAAGTCCATAAAAGTGTCGAGCCGAGTCTCGTTGGGACTATTCCTAAAGATTCCCGTAGGTGCCCACCGCTTGGCTGTAGAGTGCGACCGGAATCTCTGGTTCAGACCCTTGAAGAGCAAAAAAGGTCCTCAATCTGGCCAGCAAGTCGTGGCGTGGAGTGGTGGGGGTGATGACGGCAATCTGCAAATACCACCCCTGGTTTCTCCCTCTGTGAAAAAGAGCGGCCAAGTGATTGCCATATCAAAACAACCACTGGATGACCAAAGTCGCGCAGAGACTACAACGCAGGTGAATCCGGTTGCCAAAGGACCAAAGGTCGATATCGACAAGGAACCAGAAAAAGAACCCCTGAAGAATATCGAGGCCACAGGTGTTTTACCCCAAGTCTCCGATTTGCAGCAGTTGTGCGATCAATTGGCTGAACGAGTCAGAGATTTTGGGCCGGTTGTGGTGGCTCCTTTCAAGGTGCATTCTTCCTCAGTTGATCTTGAGCCGGTGGCTGTGGGGGCATCTTCTTACCTGAATACCTGCCTGAAGAGGGACCATTCCGTTTTTCTGGTAGAGTGGCAGCAACGGGCTAAGTTATTCAAGGAAGCAGAGCTTTCCATGACTGGAATGGTCGATGCTCAAAAGGCGGCTAAATTGGGACGATCCATGGGTGCCAAGACCATGGTGCTGGGGAGCATATCTAAGTTGGGATCTGTTGTTGTTATCAATGTTCGTGCGATTTCCATCGAGGCAGCAAAGGTAGTTTTTTCACAGGTGCTTCACGCATCTATGGATTCATTGGCAAATGTGATGAGAGTCAACAAGCCCACCAGTCCAGGCACAAGAAAGGACGAAACAGCGGTTTCTCCTTTGATAGGTGATCTAAATGGCAGACCGGCTGAGGTCCGTCTTAGGATACTTGCAGACAGAATTGCCAATGCCTTTACGAGGCTGCCGGGAAAAGGTCGATACGAACGTATTGTGGTTGCGGAAATGAAAGAAAGTGGTCAAGCAGCAAAAGACCTGGAGCTTGGCGTGCTAATCAGCGCTCAACTGAGTACTTTTTTGCAGCGGGACCATGGGTTTTTCATACTGGAACGGAGCAGGATACAAGACGCTTTGAAAGAGATACAACTTGGAATGACAGGCCTTCTGGATCCGGAAAAGGCAGCCAAGGCTGGTAAAATGATCGGCGCACAAGCGGTTGTGGTAGGTACTGTCTCTGAGGCCGGATCGGATTTCGTGGTCAACGCAAGGCTTATTTCCGTGGAGACAGCCGAGGTGCTTGTCGCAGAATCCATGAATCTGCCCAGGGCGGGCATGGTTGCTCTAAGCGATGCCTCGGTGGTCTTGCGTACTCGTTCTGGTTCCATCTTTCGTTCCATGGTTATTCCTGGCTGGGGGCAGTTCTATAACCGTGAACCCGTCAAGGGAGGAATAATAGTGGGGTTGGAATTGGCCCTAGCAGGAGCGGCCGTAGCTACCCATTTTCTTGGTGCGTCGAAGCAGAGCGAATATAGTGCTTCTGACTTTGCTCTAAAGTATCCCGAACTAGACCCTGACCAGTTAAGCCAGAAAGCTCAAGAACTGAGAAGTGATGCTGAATCCTACTATGGTGCAAGAAATATCCTGATATACAGCGCCATCGGAGTTTATCTTTACAACATCCTCGACGCATACCTGTTTGGAACTGACGGTGAAGCCGATCTCAATTTGGATACCACTGCATACATGAGCAAAGTTACTTTTTGATATAAGCTATCATCAGATTGCAGTGGTCGCCGCTATTTTTGGGATGCCAGAAAGAATTCACTGGTGCGTGAGACCAGCTTCGAAAAAAATGGGATCAGTCTGCCGTAGAAGGCGATATCATTGATGGGGTTTATCATCTCTACCTGCTTTTTTTTCAGCGTTGCCTTGAAAATGAGTCTGCCCACTTTGTCCGGTTCGTCTGAGTAATAGGGAAGAAGTTTGATGGACATGCGTGCGGCCCACGTCTTGGCCTCTATGTTATCGTAAAAACCGGTATTGACCATGTACGGATACACGGTGGTAACGCTGATGCCGAATTTTCTTACCTCATAGTAAAGTACTTCACTGAGAACGGCAAGCGCGGCCTTTGTGGCTGCGTAGGCTCCCCATGTAGGAAGTCTGAAGAACGCTTGTCCCGACGACACGTTCACGATTTGACCGGAAGCACGCTGGATCATTGATGGAAGAAATGCGTTGATGTTGTGTATGGGGCCCATGAGGTTGACAGAGATGAGTTTTTTCCATGTCTGTGTCGATGTTTGTGCAAGTTCACCATGGTAACCGATTCCGGCATTGTTTATGAGTATGTCCAGCGGTCCCAACTCAGACTCCACCCATTGGGCCAGATCTAACACCGATTGTTCATCGGTCACATCAACCTGCCTAGTGTAGAGCTTTTCGGCAGTACCCTGTAGCTCCTCGACCGCTTCTGTCAGAGCGTCTTCACTGATATCCACCAGGACAATAGTGGCACCTGCACGGGCAAAGTGCCTTGCTGTGGCCAGGCCTATGCCCCTGGCTCCACCAGTGATGAGCACGATCTTGTTTCTAAACTTTTCCATGGTGTTTCTCCCTTAGACTTGCAGATCCGTATAATGCAAAGTCCGCTATTATTTCTATGACGTTATTTCCTTATTCTGCGTTGAAGCGACCTGAGACCTTTCAGTTATAGAAATCACTTGAAAAAACCGATCAGCTTA
>CAYSLH010000013.1:0-19874 GCA_964431605.1 uncultured Myxococcales bacterium | reverse complement strand
TTAATAGCGGTGGTCCTGTCTTTCAATTGACTATCTACTCGCACAACAGAATCTCTCCATACTGCTCCGGTCCAAAACCTGCCAGGAGGCCATCTGCTTTTTTCCATGAACGTTTTTGCTTCGAGGGCTTTCATGGTCGACTTGAAATGGTGAAAACAGAGGTTAAGGTCGGTTATGTGGTATCGAACCTGATAGCATTCGGATGCCACATAGTCCATCATCCTGTTGAACATCCTGGTATCTGGTTTGCCAGGTTCGATTTGGAAGCCGGCCTGGTGGAGAGATAAGAGCAATTTTTGGCCAGGGCCAAGGGCTGGCTCATCTTCTTCGCACGCCGACAAGAAACAAACGGAAACAATGCATAGTTTGGCGATGCACGATTTCAAAGACAATCCGGTCCTCCTGAGTGCTTACTCTTTACAAGTGTATCCCAAAATAGTGGCAACACGAGCAAATTTATTTGAAAAGATCCTGAGTTCATCCATGCTCTGGAATGTAATATTGTGGGAGTATTCGGCCGGGTAAATGCCATCATTCAATAGCTCGTGATTTTCCTTGAGAGATATTCGTATACTTGGATTTCTACCGTCTGAAGAAGACAGTTCGAAGTGAGATGAAAACGATTCGAATTGAGAAATGTATTCCAACGTTATGCCTGACAGCATCTGTTCTTCATTGCACACTGGTGGCTTTTCTCCGCTCTCCCATTCATCCACGCGTTGAAGTGCTTCTTTCAATATGGTGCGGTTGAAATCGTCGGTGCTCTTCTTTAGTAGTTTTTCGAAATGTACCAGCGATCTTTTTCCAAAAGATGCCAGCACCAATGGAAGTCTCAAATGCAGCATTTCTTCGAATTCAGTTTCAGTGGGTCTATTGTTGAACCTCCAGTTGCACACAGAAGATACGGCGGCAAGGGATGTGGGTGATGGGTCCAAAGAAACCCACGCTGCAATGAAATCCATCCATCCAATGGATTCGTGGGTAGGGGAGTAGAGGAGTTTCTTTATGGATTCAGGAGCTGGGTTTTGAAACTTTTCAAACATGGAAGAAATGGGGGTGACACGTCTGCAGAGGGTGATGATGGGGCCAATCCAGTCTTTATGCATGTGTTCGAGATCGATGAATTTCCATAGATCGTTGCTGCTTGCCTTGCCATGCATGGCAAGCTTCATGAGTCCATCCCAATTGTGCGGCTGGTTTAGAGGATGTAGAAGAAAACGCGAATGTCCGATTTGTTCTTTGATCCAACTGCTTAGTTCTTTGATGGAAGCGTTTTCTTTTGGCTTGGAAAATTGGATGGTATTCGTCCTTCCCAAAAGAGTCGCTATGGCTAATTGTGTGGCATCACATATCTTCAAGGGGGTCTTAGGTCGTTGGAGTTTGTCGGGAATGTGAATAGTAATTTCAGCCGGTGAAATATCCACGCTTTTACCTGATTCGCAGGTCGTTTGTATTGCTCTCAGTGCGCCATAGAGATACGCACTTCTCGGTAAAGCCCTGTTGTGCAAAGCTAGCTTCAACAAAGAGATGTTTTTTTTGTCGTGGGGGTCTATGACCAACAGTCCTGCGAGGAGTAGTGCTCCAATACCTATGAACCTTGGTGGATATTTTTCTTTAGTGTCATGTAAAAGGTTCAGAAGGTATGGGTTGGCTTTGTCAGGGATTAGCATGGCTGCTGCTCTGGCTGACTCGGCAACACAGTAGCACCTGGTATCGTCCGTATTGCAATCCCATCGCTGGTCTTCAACAAGGGTTTTGCAGTATCGCATGGCAAGGGGCGCAAATGAAGTCAGGCCAAGATTGCCGGCTGATTTCATGACATGACCCCAACACGCACCAAGATCCAAGGGGTCGTTGCCTAGGTCAATCACAGCCTGAATGATTCTTTCAGCATCTTCGACGGTGGATTCGTCAAGAAGATTCTTTATGTCCTCTGAGGTGGGAGAGGATAGATTTATTTGAACGGCGGCGGAGGGCAAAAGATCATGAAGTCTTTTGGCTCGTTTGATTTCACTTTTGAGCCTCTTGAGTATTTGTGATTCAGGCAGGATGTGTACTCGCTGGATTTCAGCTGGTTGCTCTTCCTCCCTGGTCTTGGGAAGCAAAAACGATTTTCTTTCCATTGCAGCTTTTGCCAAAGGTCCCAACATGTCGGGTGTCAAAGAAGCTTGGATTTTTTTTCTGATTCCGTCGATCCTGTCTGCACGTAAGGCTGCAAGATCCAGCCTTGCTCCATCCAGTAACCTACCAACTATGTCTGCAAGCCTTGCGGTAACACTTCCGGTGGCTTTTCTCGCAAGGGATATGGCTTCCCTACAGGCTCCTTCGTTTCCAAAAAACCAGTGGGCCATATGCCAGTAGTTCGCCAGGAATGGAAACTGTCCCAGCCATTGCTTTTCCTCCTGCCAGAGGTTCCAGTCGGGAGCGTCCAGGAGCATGTTTTCAAATGATTCCGGAAGCTCTCCTCTGGACAGCAAGGCGACGAGCCACCTGGTACGCGCAAAAAGCAATTGACTCGCCAGGACTGTTTCTGTAGCAGGATTTTTTGGAACGTTTTTGAGCAACCGCTTTGTTACCTGTGCATCCAGAGCATACTGTTCAGACCTACTGGCTTCAGACAATAGAAATTCCATGATGGAATCAGCCCTTGTTCTTCCCAGGTATGAAATGTTGTTGTCTGTATGGAATACAGCGGCGTTTCCAGTAGATGGCAGACTGGAGACCAGAAGTTTTTCTCCGTACCTGCTTTGGCCAAACAAAAACAGGCCGGTGAACAGGCCAAGGGGATCAGCCATGATGCTTTCGCCTTTGGTCCACGAGAAAAAGCTCCGTTTTTGTATTGTTTCGGTATCCGTTGAGCAAAGCTGTAAAAAAAGATCCCATTTTGTGGAATGTACTGGTGGACATAGAGCGTTGTTTTTTGCCGCTTCTGATTCCATCCAAAGTAACAACTCGGCAGGAGGCCTCCAACCGAACGTCAGGATGAAGTTCCGTTCCAACTCCAACCGCAGTCCTGAGAGATTGGCCAGGGATTTTGTGAATTTGGGCCTGTCGATCCTGTGTATGTTCAGGTTTTGATAGACAGATGAGAAAGCAAAATCGTCCGATAAGGCGTCATTGGGCCACGAGTCGAAGCCAATGGGAAACAACCTGATTCCACCGGATGTCCATGGATTCGAAGATGATTCACCGGTACTTGGTGCTCGATCCTTGTCTTGTGAAATGTTGAACATCCCGGGGCTGAGTTTAGGAAGCTTACTCGCCTGTTTGGTCGCTTTCATAGACGGTTTGGTGTACCTACGCTTTGGAGTTGGGCTGCTTTCGCCCATGATAGCTTCCTCCCTGGAAGTGGTGACATTGTTGTATTTTTATGTACCGTTTTCTTGTCCAAATCGCAACCTGCAACCCATAGCTGGATTTTAGATTAAGGTTGTGGAAAGGACAGGATTGAAACGAACGTGCGGTGTCGAGGCGAGAAACTGTTCTGGATGTTAGATGTATTGGAGGAAGCAGGAGGTGAATCAGCCTTTTGCGATACGCCCGGACTTGATGCACTTGGTGCATACTCGCATGGTCTTGCTTCGCCCGCCAACTTTTACATGAACCGTTTGTATGTTGGGTAATTGCCTCATCCGGTTTTTGTTATGGGCATGAGAGACAGTATTGCCTGTCTTGGGGCCTTTGCCGCATATTTCACACTTCCTTGACATTTCCAACTCCTATCGTCTCTTTTTCGTCATACTCGCAGCCTCAATGAATTCGCATACGAGGTGTGAGTGGATAGCATGTAGAGGGACTTGAATCAAGTCTTTTCTCCCTCTTAATTGTCGTGAGTAACAGGACGAATTACCGGAAAGGGTGGCTGGTAGAAAGCAAAAGAGTTGGATGATGGAGAGATCTTATTCAATCTGATTGGATGTTGCGGGTATCTGTACATTACTAAAGGACTTTTTTCAGCTTATAATTTTTTTCGATGGTCTCTACGACTCTGTTTGCGGCCATGGCCAGTCCTTCTAAGCCCAGGGCCGGGAAAACCGTAGGACCACAAAGCAGGAGGTTTTTCAAAGGGGTTTTCAGTGACTGGCTTGCAATCCCCAGAATGGGTTTATCCAGCAGTTCGATTGTATTGTGGATGGACCATGGAGAAGGGTGTCCCGGGTCCGAAGCCCTCGCTGACCAAAAAGGACTGCTGTTTCGCAGGTCAAATTTTTCCATGAAAGGTATAAGCCACTGAATAGCTTGAAGGAGCTTGATTTGGAGTGGTGCCAGGTACTCCCTGCCCAGGGAGTGTTTTTTGTATGGAACCAAACAGGAAAGATTGACCTGGACCCTGTCCTGCCTCTCGAGGTACGGGAGAACTAAGACCCGTATGAGGTTTTCTTCGGTCAACTCGGAATTCGGTTCGCGAACCAGAAGGAGTTGGTTTGCCATGCCCAATGGGATGGCATCTTTGGGGATGATGAGATTGAGGGTGAAAAGGCTACGACTGGCCCTGGTCGCTGCTGCGGCAAGCTTTGCCCTTGTGCGGCGTTGTTCAGAAGGTACCAAGTCCGCCAGTTCCGACAGAGACCGTCCCGTAACCATGGCTTGACACGAATGGTCGTTCGAACTCCTTAGAGCTTGAAAGCCACTTACCATACGTCCACGGACTAGCAGTTTTTCCAACATCATGTTTTGGGCGACGTCGACTCCGGTATTTTCGATGGCGGTTTGCATCTTTGATACAAGGTCAGGTACCAGGCGGATGCCTTTGAAAAACATCATGCTCAGACGCGCGGTAGCGGCACCAGCACGCAACTGAAGGTCAAGATTTGACAAAAAGGTCGAGGCTTCGATGATGGCTCTCATCATCGGTGGCTGCTTGTCCAAAAGAGATACTGAGGTAATCCCGTTTATCTTTTCGTCAAAACGTCTTTGCAGGTTCTTGGTCGCTAAACGTTCTAACATGTTACAAGGTGGGATTGCAGGGCGTTGAAGGATGAACTCTTCAATTTCCTTGTTCAGTCCCGTTAGCAAATCCAAACCTCTGAGAAAAGCTTTTTCCTGTTCTGGAACGGCACGCTTGAGCTCTGATAGCAGATCTTGCCGTTCAGGAAAAAGATCCAGCCTGGCTTGTGGTGTAATCACCTGGATATGATGGTCATGGTCGCTGCCTAATTGATGGACTTTGTCCTCCAGATTCAGGTCGTCGAAAACAGAATCCAGGATCTTGGAAAATCCTCTTGGTGGGAGAGAATGAAAAATTGCGGGAACGTTTTCACCTTCATCTTCGTACGAGTCTCTAGGGCCTCCTTGTCCTGCCAACATCACGCGATATGACATGCGGCGAAGCATTCCCGCCGTCATCAGTGTTCCAGGATCAATCCCTAAAACGATGATATCGTGGACAGTCGTTGAAGGCATTCACATTATCCGTACGCTTAGACCATGTAAAACTGCTGGTTGTTTTTACATTCTTCGACCAACCCTATGGGCCAACTTTCGATGCCGACATCTGCAAGAATCTTGAGGGTTGACGTCTGTTCCTTGCGGGGAATTACTGCCACCATACCCACACCCATGTTAAAAGTTCGAGCCATCTCTTCCTGGTCAATATTACCTTTTTTCTGGATTAGGTCGAATATCTTGGGCGTTGTCCAGGATCCTGCGTGCACTACGGCCGCTAAGTGTTTTGGTAATACTCTCGGCAGATTTCCGGGAAGTCCTCCTCCGGTTATGTGCGCCAGGGCGTGGAGTTCGACCTTTTCCTTGAGTTCCAGACATGGTTTTACATAAATTTTTGTTGGAGTCAGTAATTCCTCCAAAAGTGATGAATCCACATTGGAGTCATCATCATTGAACAGGATACTTCTCACCAGGGAAAATCCATTGGAATGCAATCCGGAAGACCCCATGCCAATCAATACATCCCCAACTTGAATCTTTTCAGGTCCAAGCATGCTTTGCCGATCTACAATTCCCACAGCGAACCCGGCAAGGTCGTATTCTTGGGCTTGATAAAAGCCAGGCATCTCTGCTGTCTCTCCGCCCAGCAGCGCACATCCTGCCTGTCTGCAACCTTCCGCGATTCCTTCTATAACCTGCCTGCCACGATCGATGTCCAACTTGGAGGTGGCAAAGTAATCTAAAAAAAACAGACTCTCTGCTCCACATACCACAAGGTCGTTGACACACATGGCCACCAGATCGATACCTACCGTGTCATGACGATCCGCCATGAATGCAAGTTTTAGTTTGGTTCCAACCCCGTCAGTGGCAGCCACCAGCAGCGGGTCTTTCCACTTGGATTTGTGAAGTTGGAAAAGTCCTGAAAATGAGCCCAGGGAGCCAATCACTTCTGGTCGATGAGTGCTTCGGGCCAACGGGGCGATGGCTTTTACAAAAGCATCGCCCGCATCGATATCAACTCCAGCATTTTTGTATGTAAATGACATGCGCAGACGCTATATAAAACAAGGTTGCAAGTCAATCACGTATTTCGTACCTTCCAGCGGTAACCAGGTGTAGGATTATTACCGTTCCGGTTATCTTTTGCTGACAATGGTTTGTGCTAGAGGGAAGAGATTATAAGAATCTGTATCGCAGCCTATGAGCATTGCAATGGGTACAATTGCTTTGGGTGTGGCAGACAGGGCCTCGATCATTTTTCTGACCTTTGGGTGTCTTCGCTTCAGCAGCAGCATCTTTTCCCCGTTTTGTCCATGATCCCAGCGCCAGGCTTGTAGACCCCCTCTACACAGAGCCACTCGGTACCTTTGGTTTTTACACAACCTGTCTTCATTCATTATTTTTTGCAGTTTTCGTACAAATAACCTCTCTTGTTCGTCCAGGAGCGAAGTGTTTAGGATGCTTGTCGAGGACCACTTGGAAAAAATTCTCTTTCCGACGGACCAAGCCATACTAAAAGGCTTAGTCAGATGTCTTATGGACAGGTGGCGAGATGGATGGCGCTGTGGCTCTTCCAAAGTCAGTCGCAGGTGTTTTTTTAGAAATTCTCCTTCCGTCTCGTCCAGAACAAGCACGTCTTCATCAATGATGAAATTACCTGAAGACACCTCATGCGGGATTGCCTGCAGGAGTCCCCTGTTTTTATTACCAAGATCGATTACTTCTTCTATTGTCAGGCTATGACCCGAGTGAGTACGAAAAATACCAATACCGGACAGTGGAGACAGGTCATGGCTGTGATCTGCCATTCTGAAAAGGATTTCTCGTATGCGAAGTGATGCTTTCTTGGGAAACGAAGGATAGGATTTTTTAACCGAGTCGTACAGATGTTTCAATTGATCGTGTACAATCGACAAGGCCTGTGCAGACTGTCCTTGTTCGAAATACACCACGGCCTCCCATACTGCACCGTTGCCGGGGCTTTCCCAAATTTCGCGTTCCAGCACACCATTGACTATCATATATGTACATGATGCAAGTCCAACCCTGGGTATTGCCATGGTGCCAAATACCTGTCCGTGCGCAAACCTCATCTGAAAAAATGAATCTGAAAGTCTTTGACCCGACATCATCACTTTTCCGTTTATCACGACCTCGTATGGTGCAAAACGAAGATGCTTTTCCAATTCCTGAACCTGTTGCTTGTGTCTTTTGGTTGGCAACAGGTATTCAATGAATTCGTTCCCTGACCTTTTTCCTTGGAATATCTTGATCTGGCATTTTTCAAATACGAGGGTTTTGTTTTGGCTCGGGCAATACCAGGTGGTCTTTTGTGCCCCGGAACAAAAGGCCACTAGTAAGTCCAACTGGCCCAGCGATTCGAGGAGATCCAGTGCTTTTTGGCGAAGGGCTTCAGATCGAGAGGTGTCCAAAACGGAGGTAATAAGATGAAAGACTACAGCAGAGTGGGATTTTCCTGTATGTTC
The DNA here is from genome assembly GCA_964431605.1 of uncultured Myxococcales bacterium. GTDB lineage: Bacteria > Myxococcota > B64-G9 > B64-G9 > B64-G9 > JALVPF01. The sequence continues at coordinate 12,000 of CAYSLH010000013.1, read as the reverse complement.
GATGGTAAAACCCTTTCTTGTAACCTTTAGTCTAATGCCAGATGGGTTCAGTCTTGCAAAGGAGCGAACAACGGCTAGAGGAACATGATCCTGGTTTTTCAGTCGTCCAACAGAAAGCTTTTGCAACGCTGAATCTATGTCAACCGAAAGAAGAGCCTCACTCATCCCATGGCCTCCAGTTGTCGTAATGCAACTTTCATCCTGATCGTCCTTCCGTTTTCCGCTAACAATGCAGAGTCAGATACGAGTCTGTCTACTATCAGGCACACGGCCACCGATGGCGACTCTTTGTAGAGTTCGAGCATGTCTTTCCACCAAGTATGGTTTAGATCTATGGCTATCAGTCTTTGTCTCCACCCTGAATTTTTGCCAGGCTTGATGGGGGATAAGTCAATATCGCCAAAGGCTGTGGTTTTTCTCCAGTTGCTAACGGGCAGCAGTAAAACACCCGCAGAACAGTCATCCAGGAGATTTTGAATGTTCGAAACAAGCTTTGCCTCGAGTCCCTTTTGAATGCAAACAGGTTTCATGTCAGTAATGGAGTTCAGGTCTCTGAGGTTTGCAATTCGTTCGAATAATGGGCTGAATGCCTGGTCGTGGGCGTCCAACACCGTTACCTTGCTATTTATCGCAGCCTTGACGAGGTCGTTGTTTCGGTCACCCACGAATGCTTGACCCTTGTGAGCAATATGTACAAGTTTTGCGAGAGATATTTTTTTGCCGTCTATACATGGTAGTATCTTTCTGTGCCAGATGCCTTGTACCCCTTTCCATGCTTCGGGTCTTTTGATGGCATCTGAGAGCATGTCAACAAGGATTTTTTGGCGTTCCAATTCACCGTGGATGAGTTTTAGTTTGCTATGGTGCTTGGGGGCAAACTTGTAAATGATCCCTGACAGCAGGAGCCCGGCCAGGGACATGATAAACAACAGTTGTTGAGGACTGAAGTGGAAACTGAAACTGGTGCTGGTTATTGTGGGCCGTTTAGATTGCGTTTGGATAGATTCATCAGGACAGTCCTTTGGCGCTGTGCGTCCCTGCGGTTCGTTCGAAGCGAGGAACCTTGCTCCTGGTGTTGCATCCTGCACTATTAGTTTGCCGTTTGTTGCGACTTCTACCCAAGCATGCCATCCGTTCAAAGCCTTGTGGTCTTGTCCAACGATTCCCGCAACAAGCCTGGATGCAATTCCTAATCGTCTCAGAATCAGCACAAGTACCCCGTTGATGACATCGCAATCACCGGCGCCAATGGCCAGGACTTGGTCCAGCCAGTCGTTGCGTCCGTTTATTCGGCTCTTGTATTCTGTCACTGTGTGAGGTGACCGATCATAGGCAATAAGGGTATCCACTGTGTCTATGGCGAGATTGATTCTCTGGAAGGTGTCTAAGTGCTGGTAGCCTTTTAGTAATGATTCCAAGGCTGGAGGTAACGTGGTGAGAGGAGGCTTCGAAATTTTTTGAATGAGTGAGGTGGGGATTTTCTCAGTGGAGGTCACAAGATAGCTTATTGTTCCATCGCTATGGTCGTTGAGTGAGACCATTAAGGCACCTGACGGGCTTAGGAGCATCGGTGTATCGTAGCCGTTGAAGATAGCACTGTCGCATACGGGCGTATAACCGGTGGGGACTGGAAGAAAAAGCTTCCCCCGTTGTCCTGAAATGGGAATCCTTATCTCGATTGAGCCTGAGTTCTGTTGATGGCAAATATCGTTACGCCAAGACGACGGTTCGGTCGATATCTGCCAACCAAGTCTCGAATCCCAGGAATCAAGAATGATACGTCGGAACATCATGGGCTTATCGGAGGAGTAAGAAAAGGCCCAGCTGTTGGTTGCATGGGCTCTGTTGACAGTAGATGTGTGAACGTTTTCCCAAGTGTTTTCACGGTCGACGGCTGCTAGGGGACGGATGGGTTGTGGAGCTATTTTGGCAGAAACGGTGTGGACTGCTTGGTCTGTATTCGCAGCAACACGTGCCTGTGCATGCTTTGCCATCTCGTTCGCTTTGAAAAGATTCATGGTATGGTGGTTTTTGGTTACAGGCAGGATAGTGCTCAGAATGCTTACTAATAGGATACTGAATACAAATAACACCAGACCGATCATTATAAGTCGATAGGGCTTTGGAATATTGAACACTTTCTTTGTCCATGAAAGCAAAATTCGTTTTATCCTGTCTAACCTGGTTCCATATCCATCAATTGTATACGCTACGAGTTCGTCGAATCTGCGCTGAGCAACTTTTACAACCTTTTCTAAATTGTTGTTGTAAATCACTGTGTTCCTGTTCAATACAACAGAGAGTTTATTACCGTTGATAACGTAAACGGGTGCAAGCCCATCAGGTTCTGCTCGATGCCTTTTATTCCTCTTGCTTCCTTGTAGTTCCTGCAGGTAGAAACCTTCTAAAACAGGCAATCCTCGAGCATATAGTATGTAGCTTGGACGTGTTCCAAGTCCCACCACTCCCTGAACGGACCCATCATGAAATTGCAGGGTGCCGGGAGCATCAAGACTGAATGGTTTGTTTATGTTCCTTCCATTGAAAAACACTGCCAGCGGATATGGTTTTCGACTGGCAGTTTGGAGATGAGCAAGGTAATGGTCTATGGCTCGTTCAATCTGATCCAGTAAAAATTGCCGGCCCCTATCAATATGGAGCCAGAGCGATACTGTCGTTCCGCATGAGTCCCTGGAGCACGAAAGAGATTTCCAGGTTGCAAGATCACCCGTGAGTCCCACTGCCCATTTGCTTTTCGAGGTCATGGAGTGGACCTGTATATGGGCGGGCCTTACTAGGAGAACACTCCAAAATCCTACACCAAATCTACCGGCATTGGTGTCATCTTTATCCTTGCTGGATGCATACAGACGAAAGAGATAGCGTTTGGCATGATCGAAACTCATGCCCTTACCATCGTCTGAGAACTCGATTCTCAGGTACCCGTTTTCCACGAACGTGGTTATTTCTATTTTGCTTGCCTTGGCATCTCGAGAATTTTGTCCTAATTCCCTGAACAGGACCATGGGGTCATCGCCATACCTGGCCGCTTCCGCCATGGCTATGTGCAGAAAGTTGCTACGTGACTGGCCTGTACCCACTTGTTTCATGGACTAATGATACCTGAAAACAACGAGATATTATTAAGTTTAAGAACAAAACCAATAAGAAAGGACGCTGCTATTTTATCATGCTGCCAATTGTTGCCTATATTCTGGCCAGGACTTCTTCCAGTGAAGTCAGCCCCTGGGCGACTTTTCTCACTCCATCCATCCGAAGAGGTACGAAACCTGTTTCAGCAGCTGCAGCGTTGATCTCAGAAGCTGGAGCCCTAGCAATAATCTTCTCTCGTACTTTGTCGGATGGTATGAACAGTTCGAATATGCCAAGCTGACCAACATAGCCAGTCTGGTCACAGGCGTCGCAACCTTTTGCACGATAGAAAGTCAGTTGTTGACCCGTCTTTATCCCCAGTTCCTGGAGGATCATTTCCGAAGGCTTATAGGCCTCTCTGCACTTTTCACACAATCTTCTAACCAATCGTTGGGTAAGTACCCCTAAAACACCTTGCGCCACCAAAAATCCTGGCAGGCCCATGTCCAAAAGAGAGAGCATAGCGGTAGCACCATTTGATGCGTTCATTCTGACTAGTACGATGCGTTTGCCAAAAGCCGCAGCCAACGACATTCGTGCCGCATCAGCGTCTTTCATGTCACCTACGTACATGACATCTGGTTCCAGGTCGATGGTAGCTCTTAGCCCGTCATTGAAAGAAAAGTCGTACCGCTCTTCGGGTTTTCCCTGGATGACTCCCGGCAACTCATACCGAAGACTGGTCTCGAAAGAAGCGACGTTTTTTTCAGGACTGTTCAATGCCTGCAGGCATGCATAGCAGGTAGTAGTCCTGCCGGAACCGGGCGGACCGGCGATCATCAGAAGCCCATTAGGCCGATTCAGGATTTTCATAAAGGGCTCCAGCACCTTCGGGTACATGCCAAGTTGGTCCAGCTTCAGTGCAAGGGTCTGACGCATGTGAATTTTGATCATGCATTTTTCACCTGCAGGAGTTGGCATGATCAAGGCGACCAATTCAACTTGGCGTTCCTCCAGGGCAACTTTGAAATAACCTTTCTGTGCCACTCCGTGCTTGGTGATATCCATCCCTGCAAGCACCTTGACTCTATTGACCAGGTTGTTGTGTATTTTCGATTCCAGGCTGTCTACCTCATGAAGTTTTCCCTTGGTTCTCACCCTGACCCTGGTCCTGTCGGCAAATGCTTCGATATGGATTTCGCTGGCAGCCATGCCTATTGCCTTGGCTACTATTTCATCCAGCTTCTTAGTGACAGACATGTCCTGAGCAGCCATTTGCTGTTGTCGTATGGCTTGGGGATTGTCCTGGACCTTGTCTTCTTTAGAAGAGACCAGTTTTATTTTCTTGAAGTCTATCATATTGGCTTCTCCAATCCGCTCCACCAAAATATATTTGACTAGCGGCCAACCACGCTATTTTAGAATCCTGGCAAGCAAGCTCGAAATACTCAACGCTCCGTTGCCACTGGCTATGCGGTTTGGAACAGGCATGCCCATGGAGTTCATGGTGTTTGCAGGCTTCATGGAATTCAGTCTTTGCTCAGACCTCAGTCGACGAAGTTCTTCCATCAGCTCTTCTTTTTCTCTCTGAGCCTTTTTTTCTAATCCGCCAGCCTCGATGAATTCTATGATTCTATGCAATTCATCAGCATCGTACCAGGTTCCATGTCCGGAACAAAAATCTATAATAACCCCCGAAAATCGACCGAAGTTGGTGCGGTTCATCATTTTACCGCACTCAGGGCACTTGATGTAACCCTCGGGTTTGATAGGGGCTCCACTGCTCAAAGTGCTGGCAACGGCTTTTTTAGAAGATGCTGCGATGAGACTGTCTCGATTCTGTCTATCTGAGTACACTTTTTCTACTATATCTTCACTAACCCACAACCCTTCGCACTCGGGACATCGTTCAATGGGATATCCGGCCACTACTTCTACAAGTAGATTCGGATGGGATTCGCACCTGGGACATACGTGGTCTGTCTTGTCACCATGATGAACTACGGAGCTTGCAGTGAGCGCTTCTCCACAGTGGTTACAATGCTTGGAGCCTTCGAAAACAGCTCCAAAACATTTTGGACACATAACGGTTGCCAATTTTGTGTTGCAAAATTCACAAACCTTGTGAGCCGGATCCACAGATGCTCCACAGTTGGGACACTCCAGCTTGCCAGCAGTTACGGGTGCGTCTGGAACCATGATACTCAAACCACAACGGCATTTGACTATCTCACCCGGAGCTAAGTCGCCTGTGTCAACATGGGAATTGCACTTTGCGCAGGTAATTAGCATATTGCCTCCTCGTATGACTTATCTATAGACTTTTCCACTTTGTTAACGAGTGGTCAAGCCATCTCGTGTAAAGTTATGATCCAGTACTGGATAATTCACCATGACCACAATACAGCCAATGTATGAAATATCCATCTCGCTATAGAAAATTATTCTTATTGCCCGATACGTTCCAATTCCAGAAGCGGTCCACTGTCATCGATGACCACAGACCGCTCGACTATGGCTTGCAACATCCACCAGTCCTTTTCTTCCTGCTCAATGCGTTGTTCCCGGGAAGAATAGTCGTATTCAAGCTGTTCGACCAGGTTGGGCTCTTTTCGTTCAGGAGCTATCCTGTGAACCGCAGTCCAGGTTCCTGGCTTTATCTCGGTTATGGTTGTGCGACGTGGTTGCCTGGCGCGTGGACTGGTGTCCATAGCCTTGTAGGCTTCAAAAAACTCAGATAGTGCTTTTTGGAATCTCTCGGGTGGCCATCTGTTGTAGTCTGTCTGTCGTACCAACTCGCTTGCTCGTTCGTAATCCTGTTCTGCCAGAGCTTTTTGTAGCATGTGGAACTCGTTGCGAATCCTTGCCGCAAAAGCTCTTGGATTAGATGTCAAGTCCGGTATTTTTGCCGGTTCATCTTTGCTCAGATCGTTTTTGGTCTCAGTGGGGCCTGATACCATCAATTCCCATGCCTCAATGAGAGATGAATCAGTCCTTCGAATCATTCCGTAAAGGTAGGCCAGGATGTCTTCGAACTCTTCGGTCCACAGATCCTCTGGTACGCTTTGAACCGCTGTTTTATATGCCTGGGAAATGTATCTAAGAACAACTCCTTCTGAACGTTGCAGCCCGTATTCTTTTATGTAGTCGACGAACCCCATGTATTCTTCAATCATTTGCCTGACTATGGATTTAGGACGAATATTTTCATCACCCACCCAAGGGTGAAATTTGGAGTAGGCATCGAAGGTTGTGTAGATGAAGTCAGCCAAAGGTTTGGGGTAGTCTACCTGATCCAGTTGAGCCATGCGTTCTTCATATTCCACACCTTCGGCCTTGAGCTTGGCCACCAATTGACCTTTGAGCTTGTGGACCTGTGCTCTCAGTATCACTCTTGGGTTTTCCAGTACGGATTCCACCAGGCTCAGTATGTCCAGGGCATAGGTCTCCGCTTCCTTGTCCAGGTGGGAGATGGCTTCCACAAGGTATAATGACAGGGCATGATTCAGGGAAAAGTCTATCTGAAGGTTGGATCTCATTTGCACCATGGTTCCGGTGCCAGTGGGCTTTGGAATGAGTTTGATAATGTTTGCTGTCAGCAAGGATCGAAAAAGCATGGCGGCTTTCCTTCGTTGGTATTTCTTTTCACGTTCCGGGGCGTGGATCCTAGAAATTATCTCCACGAGTCTGGCATAGCCGTTGCCGCCTTCAATCTCGTCCGCTCCCTGCAGTAGGTTTATCAACATACCATGTGTTACCTGAAACTTGGGTTCGATGGGCTCTGGCAATGATGTGCGTAGCTTCACAAACGTATTCTTGTCCCAGCCAATTGCACCTTGAGGTGGTTTTTTCATGACCAGCTTTTTCTTTAGATGCGGGTTGGCAGCAATTTTCTCTTTTATGCGACGGTTTTCTGCAACCCACTCTGGTGCCAAAACCACCACTAGTCCATGGTCATCAAACCCCTTCCGGCCGGCTCTACCTGCGATTTGGTGAAAATCCCTGGCACTCAGGCGCGAGTTTTTTTCGCCGTCATACTTATATAGTCGTCTTATGCATACGGTCCTGATGGGAATATTCACTCCAACACCAAGAGTGTCCGTACCTGAAATTATCTTGATGAGCCCGGTCTGACAAAGTCTTTCCACCAACAGTCTGTAGCGAGGCAAAAGACCAGCGTGGTGAATTCCTATTCCGTGTAGCAACAGTTTTCTAACCTGTTTTCCGAAAGGGGTGTCGAATTTTGACCCCTGTACCTCGTGGGCAATTTGTTTCTTTTCTTCTTTAGTGCAGACATCGATACTCAGAAGCGATTGGGCAACTTCTGCTGTCTCCCTCTGGGTGAAGCTGACCACGTAGACGGGAGCCGCATTCTGCTCCAGCAGGTCCTGTACTGTCTCGTGTAGTATGGACTCACGGTATTCGAATGACAACGGAACCGGCCTGGTATCCGCCCTTACCACACTGACCTGCCGACCGCTGAATGATTCTATGCGTGTGGATATGTTGCTTACATCACCCAGGGTCGCTGACATAAGCAGGAAGATTGTATTTTTGAGGGTGATGAGTGGTAACTGCCAGGCCGCGCCCCTATCGCGGTCTCCGTAAAAGTGGAACTCATCCATGATCACGCAACTTGCATCCAGGTCGTCATCGCGAAGCGCCATGTTTGCAAGTATCTCGGCAGTGCAACAAATGATTGGAGCGTCTGAGTTTACCGTTGCATCTCCGGTAAGCAGTCCAACGTTTTCAGGCAAAAAAGCATCGCATAGGGAGAAAAACTTTTCATTGACCAGTGCCTTGGTCGGGGCCGTGTAAAAAGAAACACCCTCCTGGGAAAGGGCCATGAAATGTGCGAACAATGCTACCAGGGATTTTCCAGAGCCAGTAGGAGTTGAAAGAATGACGTGTTTATTGCCCATCAATTCCAGCAGGGCCTCTTCCTGCGCCGGGTAAAGGGTTATTCCAAGCTCTGAAGTGAAATCGAGAAACTGTTCCAGCAGAGAATCTCCGTCTGTCCGACCATCAGCATCCAGTGGGACGTTTTGCAATCGGTCTATGAGCTTTGGCGTGTTTTGGTGTTTCGTCGAAGTCATGATACCCATTTAGCATGCATTGGGCCATTGTTCTAGGAGCTTATTATCACACGAAGCTAATGGTAATTAATGCCTTGATCCGTACTCCAACGTAGCTATAAAAGAAAGCAGCATTTGTCCGTTGGTCGTGGGACCAAGGGGCAAGGAAAGGAGTTTATCATGGAAATAACCGTAAACCAGCTTCCGGATGACCAGCGTAAACCCATCCCTGGGGATGTCTCATCGTTGGGGTTTGGAAAATACTTTTCAGATCATATGTTCATGATGAACTACACCTCTGATTTGGGTTGGCATAACGCAAGGATCGAACCCTATGCTCCTTTAAGTCTAGACCCTGCGTCTATGGTTCTGCATTACGGCCAAGAGGCTTTCGAGGGACTCAAAGCATACAGGGGAAAAGATGATGGTATTTTCATGTTTCGATACAAGGACAACCTTGCTCGATTGAATAGATCATGTCAGCGACTGGTAATGCCCACCTTGCCCCTTGATGTAGTTTCCGAAGCCCTGAAGAAACTGGTGCTTTTGGAACAAGACTGGATACCCAGAAGTCCCGGATGTGCTCTTTACATCAGGCCCAACATCATCGCTGTGGATCCGTTTTTGGGTGTAAGACCCAGTGAAAGTTACTTGTTTTACATAATAGTGGGTCCTGTGGGCGCATATTACCCAGAGGGCTTCAACCCTATAAAGATATTCGTTTCTGATAAGTATGTCCGTGCGGTCAGGGGCGGAGTGGGGGATGCGAAGACTGCTGGCAACTATGCTGCCAGCTTGTTGGCCCAGATGGAAGCAAAGGATAGAGGCTATTCACAGGTATTGTGGCTCGATGGTGTGGAACGTAAGTTCATTGAAGAAGTGGGCACCATGAACATCTTTTTCAAATTTGGAGATAAGGTGCTGACCAGCCCGCTTACAGGTTCGATCTTGCCGGGAATTACCAGGGACTCGGTGATAACGCTCCTGCAACAGTGGGGTGTGAAGATTGAAGAACGACAGTTCAGCATCGACCAGGTGGTAAAAGGACTCAAGGACGGAAGCGTAACAGAGGTTTTTGGTTCAGGCACTGCCGCCATCATCTCACCTGTCAAGGCCATTAGCTACAAGGGGACTGAATACAAGGTGGCCGATGGTAAAACCGGACCACTGTCTCAAAAGCTTTATGACCATATACTTGCCTTACAATATGGAAAGCAGGATGACCCTAATGGATGGGTAGAACGGCTGTAGTGGCCTACTCTTCATCGACCCTAACGAGAATCCCGGTAATATTATCTTTACCGCCCCTGTCCAGCGCCATCTGAACCAATGTTTGTATCGACTTGTCGAGATCATCAGGCTCAACCATGGATTCTGGTTCTCCATCCTTCAGGTATCCATGAAGGCCGTCCGAACAAAGAAGAAATATATCACCTTTTTTATACCGAAGAATCCTGGTGTCAACCTGTACATAATCATGGGAACCCACGGCCCTGAGCAGAACGTTTCGATACTTGGACTTCAAGGCTTGTTCTTCCGTCATTTTGCCCGAGGCTACCATGGCTGCGACATAGGTATGATCCGATGTGGCTACTACGGACCGTCCATTACGAATTATATATATCCTGCTGTCACCGACATGCGCGATGAAAGCTGCCTTGGGAAGAAGCAGCAAGGCGGACAGAGTCGTTCCCATGCCCTTGCGATCAGGGTCGATTTCCGTGAGCCCGAAAACCTGGTAGGCCGCTGCACGAACCGCCAGTTCCAACATCGAGCGTATGGCTTCCCCCTCTTGTCCTCCTGGATTAGCCCTGAACTGCTCTATGACATCGACCTTGGCAAGCACGTTATCCTGGATGACCTCAACGGTTTGTTCGCTGGCAATTTCTCCTGCCGCATGACCACCCATTCCGTCGGCTACGATGTACAGACCCAGGTTGTCATCTACCAAAAATGCATCTTCATTGTGATCTCTCTTGTGGCCGATATCGGTTTTTGAACAAGAGGTAATTTTCAACATTTGGCGAAGTTTTCCTTTGAATCGAACCTCGTTTTGACTTCTAAAACATCAACTCTATAATGAGACGAGACAATTTTACACCCATACATAACACAAGGCTATTTTTAACATTTTATAAGCATATTTATTAATAAAAAAAGCCCCGGTCTCAATACCGGGGCTGGATGCTCTATTTCATGGCTGGTACTGAAGGCGTTTACATCATGCCGCCCATGCCTCCCATACCGCCCATGCCACCCATGCCACCCATGTCACCTCCGCCTGGGAGTGGGTCTTTCTTTTCGGGCTTTTCCGCGATCATTACCGACGTGGTCAACATCATGCCAGCCACGGAAGCTGCATTTTGCAGCGCGGTACGGACGACCTTGGTAGGATCGATAACTCCTGCCTTGCTCAGGTCTTCGAACTTTTCCGTGTAGGCGTTGAAGCCGGTGCTTCCCTTGGCCTCGCGGACTTTTTCCAAGACGACCGATCCATCCAAGCCTGTGTTGGCTGCGATCTGACGCAGGGGTTCTTCGATGGCTCGGGAGAGAATCTTGACTCCGACTTCCTGGGTGTCATTGAGGTCCAATTTCTTGAGCTTGTTCTGTGCCCTCAGCAGCGCTACACCGCCTCCTACCACGACGCCTTCTTCCACGGCTGCACGGGTCGCATTTAGTGCATCTTCCACGCGAGCCTTTTTCTCCTTCATCTCGGCTTCGCTACCTGCTCCGACCCGAATCACGGCAACTCCACCTGCCAGCTTTGCCAGTCGTTCCTGGAGCTTTTCTCGATCGTAGTCGCTGGTGGTGTCTTCGATCTGCATCCGGATCTGCTTGATTCTGGATGCGATTTCACTCTGCTTGCCACTGCCTCCCACTACCGTGGTATTGTCCTTGTCCACTGTCACGCGCTTGGCTTGGCCCAGATCCTTCAAAGTGATATTTTCGAGCTTGATGCCCAGGTCCTCGGCTATCATGCGTCCACCGGTAAGAATGGCTATGTCTTCCAACATAGCCTTGCGCCGGTCGCCGAAACCGGGAGCCTTTACCGCGCATGCAGTGAAGGTACCGCGGAGTTTGTTCACTACCAGAGTTGCCAGTGCTTCGCCATCCACGTCTTCCGCGATGATGAGCAGAGGCTTGCCGGTTCTGGCCACTTGCTCCAGCAACGGGAGCAGGTCTTTCATGTTCGAAAGTTTTTTCTCATGGATAAATACGTAAGGATCGTCCAACTCAACCATCATCTTCTCTGCATTTGTGACGAAGTATGGCGAAAGGTAGCCGCGATCGAACTGCATTCCTTCCACCAGGTCCAAGGTGGTCTCCAGCCCTTTTGCTTCTTCCACGGTGATAACGCCTTCTTTGCCGACCTTGTCCATAGCCTCGGCGATGATGGCTCCAATCGTATCGTCACCATTGGCCGATATGGTTCCTACCTGGGCAATTTCTTTGGGGTTTTGAATCTTGCTGGAGCTTTTCTTGATGGAGTTGACCAAGACGTCAACTCCCTTGTCGATACCACGTTTGAGTTCCATGGGATCGTGACCGGCTGCTATGAGCCTACAGCCTTCCCGGAAAACAGCCTGGGCGATAACCGTTGCAGTGGTGGTTCCATCACCTGCCATGTCCGAGGTTCTCGATGCAACTTCTTTGACCATCTGCGCACCCATGTTTTCGAACTTGTCTTCAAGCTCGATCTCCTTGGCTACGGTGACTCCGTCTTTCGTGATGTTGGGAGCGCCCCAGCTCTTTTCAAGGAGAGCATTCCTGCCCTTGGGGCCTAGGGTCACTTTGACCGCATCTGCCAACTTGTTCACGCCGTTCAGAAGTG
>CAYSLH010000012.1:32538-38176 GCA_964431605.1 uncultured Myxococcales bacterium | reverse complement strand
GGATACAATTCGCGCAGGACTTGCTCCCGGCAGACCTCGTTGGCACCATGGTCTACAATCAGGCATCAGGTAAGTTTACGCCTAAAAGGGGACCGGTTTTTACCAATTTCGTTCTTGCGGACGAAATCAACCGTGCTCCTGCCAAGGTTCAGTCGGCCCTGCTCGAATGTATGCAGGAGAGGCAGGTTACTCTCGGCAACACGACACATCCCCTGCCAGACCCATTCATAGTCCTAGCCACCCAGAATCCCATCGAGCAGGAAGGGACTTATCCCTTGCCGGAAGCCCAGGTGGACAGGTTCATGTTGATGGTCAAGGTGGGATATCCCACGAAGGACGACGAAAGAGAGATAATGCGACGCATGGTGGCGCCTTCGGCTCCCCAGGCCAACAAGGTTGTTACCACAGAGGAAATTCGTAACGCACGAAAACAGATTCACTCCATGTACGTAGACAATCTAATAAATGAATACATACTCGACATAGTGTTTGCGTCCAGAGAACCAAAGGCCGCTGGTCTGGATAACCTCTCAGAGATGATCGAGTACGGAGCGAGCCCCCGCGCGTCTATCTATCTCAACATGGCAGCGCGTGCCCATGCTTTTTTACGGCACCGGGGATATGTAACACCCGAAGACGTCAAAGCGGTAGCCATGGATGTCCTGCGGCACAGGATAATCCTCACCTACGAGGCGGAAGCCGAGGAAATGACCAGCGAGGGAGTAATACAGAAAATTCTGGACCATTTCGCGACCCCTTGATGCTCCAGTTACTTGTTGCTTCCAACTGGTCGATGAAGAACCTAATAGTGTATCGAACCGTGGGAATTGACGATGCTCACACATGAGCTGATCAAAAAGATAAGAAAGATTGAAATCACCACCAACCGTGCGGTGGATGATGTTCTTGCCGGACAATACCACTCTGTTTTCAAGGGCAGAGGTATGGCCTTTGACGAGGTCAGAGCTTACCAACCAGGAGACGATATTCGTGTTATCGACTGGAACGTCACAGCCAGGATGAACGATCCCTATGTAAAACAGTTCATCGAGGAGCGTGAACTTACGGTTATGCTCCTTGTGGACGTATCCGGATCATTGGAATTCGGCACAAAGGTCAGGTTGAAATCGGAAATGGCCGCAGAGATAAGCGGTCTGTTGGCCTTTTCCGCCATCAAGAACAACGACAGGGTTGGACTGGTCATGTTCACCGATCGTGTCGAGAAATTCATCCCTCCGAAAAAAGGCTCGAAACACGTCCTGCGTGTTATCAGCGAGATTTTGAGTTTCACCCCGGAGCACAAGGGAACGGATATATCTTCAGCTCTTGAATTTCTATCCAGGGTGAACAAACGCAAGAGTGTGGCGTTCCTTCTTTCGGATTTTCAGACCAGTGACTATGAACCTGCACTGAAAGTTGCAAACAGGAAACACGACCTGGTTACCATTGTAATGCGAGATCCATTGGAGCGGCAACTTCCCAACGTTGGCCTGGCATCGTTCATGGATGCCGAGACAGGCGAGAGCATAATCTTTGATACAGCTTCGCGCCAGGCAAGGAAGGCTTTTACAAAAACGATGGAGCAGATCTGGGAGGATCAAAAAAAGCTTTTCAAACGTCTCAAAATCGACTCGGTCGAACTCATAACCTCAGATGATTTCGTAAGGCCTCTCGTTCTGTTTTTCAAACGACGGGCAGCGAGGATGGTGCGGTGATCCTTGCAAGCACAAACCGGCCAGGGCCGCACAGGGTGCGAGCCATTTGGAACATGCTTGCCATGTTTGCTCTACTCGGCATGGAGCTTGCTCCAACGTCCAAAGCGGAACCAGAAAAAACAGGTTCAAAAGGGGCGATTGCTGCGTCTATCGAGACAGAACCTTCAGAGATCAAGCTTGGTCAACCGGTTTCCGTCACCATAAAGATAAAGGGTATACCCCCAAAGGTACGCTATTCGCTACCGGCATCGTTGGACTTGGACCCTTTCGTCGAGCTTTCCAGGGGTAAAAATGATAAAGCCTCAGGCTCCACGCAAGTGCTCCATCTGACAGTGACATGTTTCGACAAGCTGGGAAAACTCACCCTTCCTGCCATAGACCTCGTGTCAAAAACAGATAAAGACGCAGGAGAGCAAAAAACCGAAAAACTCACCATTCCTGCGGTGTCCATAGAGGTAAAAAGTATCCTTGAAGGAGTCAGAGGAAAACCAACGCCGAAAGATATTGCAAAACCGGTCGCCGTGTTTGTATCGGATTATCGACCACTGGTTGCCCTGGGGTTAGCCATACTGTGGCTCGTAGCGGGATTTATGCTTTTGCGGAAAAAGAAAACGCAAGAAGTACCAACGCGATTGGAGCAATTGCCACCGCCAAGGCAGGCTCACGAAATAGCCTTGGAGAAATTGGAGCAAATTGTATCAGAGGACCTTCCCAGACAGGGAAAGTTTCGCGATTATTTCGCCAGGGTCTCGAAAACGATTCGTGAATACATAGGCAACCGGTATTCGTTTTTCGCCCTCGATCTGACATCATCGGAATTGATTGAGGAGCTACGTGACAGGATCACTCCGGGTCTTGATATAGAAAAGCTCACGAAGCTGCTCGAAGAAGCAGACCTGGTCAAGTTTGCAAAGATGAAGCCCACCGACAGCATGATCTCATATGCCGTCGATACTGCATATGAGATTGTGCAATCAACCCGGGTTCAGCAAACAGAGCAACAGGAGTCCAAACCATGACCCGGTTCTCCCAGTTTGCATTCGGCACCCCGTCTGCGTGGTTACTGCTATTGGCCATCCCGGCCGTTTTAGTGGTCTTGTACCAGGCAGAAAGGACTCGCAGGGCCAACGCATCTGTGGACGTGGCCAAACTTGTTCGAACTCAAACAGTATCCCTTGTTCTCGGCATATTTTTCCTGCTTTCAGGATCCGCTGCTTGCCTGTTTGTCCTCGTCAACACGAGTGTGAAAACTTTCACGAGCCCATTGTTCATAATTGGTCTTTTTCTACTGGGGTTGGTGGTTGTTCTGGCGGTGTTTCAACTGTATATTGTCCGAAGAAACAGACCTGTGTTTATATTTTCTTCCATAGCTCCACTGCAAGGCATAAGGGAAGGCACCCCTGGAATCTTCAGGCTCCTTGCTCCTTTATTGAGGATAGCAGCCCTAATCCTGATCATAGTCGCCTTGGCGAGACCACAGATGGCCACCACGGAAGCTGATGTTTTCGCTGAAGGAATGGACATGGTGCTCACCCTCGATCTATCTACCAGCATGGAAGCCGTGGATTTCGCACCACCTGGTCACCGCAGGAAAATGAGTCGCATAGAAGGGGCCAAGGATGTGATCCGAAAGTTTGTTGAGCAGCGTTCTGAAGATCGCTTGGGGTTAGTGGTGTTTGCTGCCCAGGCGTTTACCCAATGCCCCCTTTCTCTCGACTATTCCATTCTGGCAACCATTCTCAAATCATTGAAAACAGGCGTTATCAAAGATGGAACAGCCATTGGAAACGCCATCATCGTGTCCATCAATCGGCTACGGGATTCGGACGCCAAGAGCAAGGCTATTATCATTCTGACTGACGGAGACGACAACGCGAGCAAGATCTCACCAGTCCAGGCAGCGCAAATGGCAAAAGAACTCAATATTCACGTGTTCACCATTCTCGTGGGCAAGGGCGGTAAAGTGCCCTATCCGGTAGGTCCAAATCTTTTCGGCCAGATGCAATACCGCAGGGTGGAGATCCGCACGAATCCTGAGTTGCTGAAAAATATAGCTAAGATTTCAGGTGGGAAGTTTTATCGGGCAGTGGACAAAAAAGCACTGGAGAAAGACTTTCAAGATATCCTGGATCACATGGAAAAGACCAGGCTCATGGATCCGGGAAAATTCACAAGGCACACGGAATTTTTTCAACTGGCCCTGCTGCCAGCTCTACTGGCCCTTTTGCTGGAATTGGCGATGCGCTGGACGCGCTATCGCAGATTTCCATAATGGAGTAGCCGCATGAGATTTGCAGCGGCACATTATTTCTACTGGCTGATGGTCATTCCACTGGTGTTGACCGGCGGGCTCGTTTCCATTGTTCGCCGACGCAATGCCCTTCGCGCTTGCCTCGATGCAAACCTGATACAAAAGATCGCCCCGGAAGCTTCCACGGAGAGAGATGTTTTCCGTCTCGTACTGCTGGTGGCCGGCCTGAGCCTGCTCATCATCGCCCTTGCAAGGCCACAGTTCGGGACCCACTCAACTCTCATAAAAAGAAGGGGCGTGGACGTGGTTGTGGCCTTGGATACTTCCAAAAGCATGCTCGCGAGAGACGTGTCTTCGAACCGCTCTATCAACAGACTCAAAAGAGCCAAGATGGAAGTCAGCGGACTGATCAACAGATTGAGTGGAGACAGGATAGGCTTGTTGGCCTTTTCGGGGGCCGCTTTCGTTCAATGTCCCTTGACCTCGGACTATGCTGCAGCAAAACTTTTTCTCAGGGCCATGAACGCCGGCAGCATTCCTGTGGGAGGAACCAATTTCGCCGAAGCATTGAGTGCTGCAAAAGGGATGTTTAAGAATGCACGCTCTGCATCTCGCTCGAAAGTCCTCATCATTATCTCCGATGGTGAAGATCACGCCGGAGGATATGAAAAAGAGGTAGAGGAACTCAAAGACATGGGCGTTGTCATTCATGGAGTGGGCATAGGAACACGGATAGGAGAACTGATTCCTGGTAAGGATGGCAAGTACATGCGTTCCAATGGGAAAACGGTTATGACCCGACTCCATGAAGCAACCCTCAGGTCCATAGCCGAGGCTACGGGCGGAATGTATATTCACTCTGCGGCTGGTGATCTGGGATTCGAGGCCATATATGAAGAATTGAACCGAATGCAAAAGTCCGATTACGAATCCAGGATCGAGACTGTTTATGAAGAAAAGTTCCAACTATTTGCCTTCATGGCCTTACTTGCACTGCTTGCTGCCACCATTGTACCGTCGAGACGCTCTGTGCATCCCAAGGGAGGATGAGAGATGCGTTTGATTGTAACATGCGTTCTTGCGTTGGTTTTGTTGTACCCTCATGATGCCAATGCCTTTGATTTATTCTCAAAGGTTATGAAAGTCGTTGAGGATGCGAACAAAGATTACAAGGACAAGCACTTCGACAAGGCATTGAATAAGTATGAAAAAGCTGAAAGCCAATTACAACGAGAGCCACGAATCCATTTCAACAAAGGTAACGCCCTGTTCAAGCTGGGACGAATGAAGGAAGCCAGAGAAGCTTACCTCAGGGCCATGGGCACAAAAGACAAAAACCTAAAGAAGAGAAACTACTTCAACATCGGTAATACGTTTTTGCAGGAAAAAAATTTCCAGGATGCCATCTCATATTACCGCAGAGCACTGGAAATGGATCCTGAGTATGATGATGCCAGGTACAACCTGGAACTCGCCTTGAAGGCCGTGGAACAACAGAAAAAAAACTCGTCAGGAGACAAGTCTAAAAAAGATCAGAAAAACAAGGATAAAAAGAACAAAGACAAAAAAGACAAAGACAAGCAGGACAAAGATAAAAAGAATAAGGACCAGCAGAACAAGGACCAGCAGAACAAGGACCAGCAGAACAAGGACCAGCAGAACAAGGACCAGC